>NZ_LT828648.1:2392500-2730963 GCF_900169565.1 Nitrospira japonica
GTCGAGTGTAAAGGCAGAAGGGAGCTTGACTGCGAGAGCGACAGCTCGAGCAGGGACGAAAGTCGGGCTTAGTGATCCGGTGGTTCTGTGTGGAAGGGCCATCGCTCAACGGATAAAAGGTACGCCGGGGATAACAGGCTGATCTCCCCCAAGAGTTCACATCGACGGGGAGGTTTGGCACCTCGATGTCGACTCATCGCATCCTGGGGCTGAAGCTGGTCCCAAGGGTTAGGCTGTTCGCCTATTAAAGCGGTACGAGAGTTGGGTTCAGAACGTCGTGAGACAGTTCGGTCCCTATCTGTTGTGGGCGGAGGAGAGTTGAGAGGGGCTTTCACTAGTACGAGAGGACTGTGAAGGACGGACCGCTAGTGTGCCGGTTGTCGTGCCAACGGCAGTGCCGGGTAGCTATGTCCGGTGTCGATAATCGCTGAAAGCATCTAAGCGAGAAGCGTGCCTCAAGATAAGCTCTCCCGGGGCGCAAGCCCCCTAAAGACCACTCGTAGACCACGAGTTTGATAGGCTGGGTGTGGAAGGTCCGTAAGGGCCGTAGCTAACCAGTACTAATCGGTCGTGCGGTTTAACATCCTTTGCTCCTGATAGACATGGTCTTCAACAATCACACGGCGAAAAGCCGTGAAGACCTGTTCAGTGATGAATGTTCCCGGTGGCCATACTGGAGGGGCCACACCCGTTCCCATACCGAACACGGAAGTTAAGCCCTCCAAGGCCGATGCTACTGCTGCCGTGAGGCAGTGGGAAAGTAGGACGCTGCCGGGTTACAAAAAGAGCCCGATGATCGAAAGATCATCGGGCTTTTGCTTTTCTGATTTGGATTACCGGTGTGCCAAGGCTCAGCCGCTCCCACACCTTTCGGAGCGACCCCTTCGGACTCGGTGGGCGGAAGCCTTCTGGAATTCCTTCAGCCGCGATCATGCGATCGCAGTGCGTTCAGTCAGTTCCAGCTTTCCTGCCCAGCCGAGTCTCGGTGGGTCCCCGCTCCACGGTGTGAAGTCGCGCTGAGCCTTGGCACACCGGCCTCAATAGAGGAAGATTGCCAGTTGTTCTTTCGATCCACGTACCTTTGGATTTGCAAGGCAGCTTTTAGAGCGTATTGCTCGTTCCGTTGAAAGCTGCGCTTGAACGGAACTGCGCAAGGCTACGAGTTGATCGAATGCGGCGGCATGAGCAAGCGAACGGGTAAAGAGCCTGTCTCGGCAGGCTCGGGGCGGGGGGTGAGTGAAATATTTGGACCTCTGCCGGGTTTATAAACAAGCGCCCGCTGGAGCCAGTCAGCGGGCTTTTGTTCGTCCCGAGCAGGACAGGACGGCAGGGGAACCGCTTTGCGGATTAAGAGGTTGACACAAATTTCCATAAAAAGTAGCCTGTCTCCGATTTCCACTATTCTCCTCTCGCTGTACCTGTGAAAAGGAATGTTCAGGCATGAGCAAACTATAAATTCTTAACAAGAATCAGGAAAAGAGATCCTAGAGAACAAGAGTGAAGATGAGCTTGTTTTACAGCAATCCATCACATCATGCCTGACACTGATTTTCACCCGGATAAGGACAGCGAAGAGCTCGCCCGCAAACTGGCCTCTATTGGCGTCGAAGACATTCGCAGGTCAGGGGAACCATCGTATGCATCCGATGCTTTGCCTGTATTTCTGGAAATGCACGCCCGCGAACTCGGCATAGAAGCCCCGATGCGTGATGTAGCGTACGTAATGCAAGAGTTCGCATGGCAATGGGGACTGGGACGCGAGTTTGGGCGGATGCCTTGCGTACGAATCGCTAGTGGCGAGCAATCGGAGATAGTTCCCTTATCTTTGCCATTCGATTTCCCATTCCCGAGGGGTGTTCGGCCATGGCCTTGGCTTCGCAGGTTGTACCCGTTTCCGCCGGGGTTTCTTTTTGAAGCTTACGAGGATTTCCTTCGTTCGCGGGGCGATAGCGAGGGAATTAGTATCGAGTCTGTCGACTATGTTTTGGAGCGTCTTCGAAATGGCTTGGCTAGCTTCCTAGCCTATCGGATTGCCGGGTTTCGTGATTGGGCAATGGGAAAGGAAAAAGGTGGACAAGGAAATTTGGGTGGCAAAGGCGGCAAAAGGGCACGGGGCAAAGGTGGCGGGGGACAGGGAGGCTCCGGTTCTGGCGGTCCGCTACCGCCAGCATCCTTGTCTTCGGGAGGCGGTATGGGAGTGGAGATGTGGTGCACCTCGCCTGGCCTTACTATCGAGTTTTCCCACGCATATTTCATCCACTTTCTGAACTTCGGGGCGCCGAGTTTCCCAGTCAGTAACACGTTGCTAGGTGGACGTTACGTGTTTCAGGGCAAAGGACCAACTTATCCTTCAGGCACGGTGCGTTCGCAGGTGTTCAGAATTCCACCCGACTACAAGGCAGTAACAACTTATTTCTGATCATGCTTACTGCTTCCGAATACGGTGTGTTTGCGCCACTGGTCGCTATTATTTCCACAATTATGGCTGCTGGGGCAGCGGTTATTCTTCTATGGGCTGGCCCTCTAGAAAAGTGGCGTCCTGCAGATGCGGATCTGCCAGGAATGGCAAAGAGAATCATCTTTCTCGCCTGCTCTGTCGTGATGGTTCTATTGGCTCTCGAATCCGCGCCACAGAATCTCGAATGGATGAAAGAGACTGCATGGTGGCTGCTTGGCGTTTGGGTGGTACTCGGAATTGTGTATTCGGCTCTTCGTTACGGACTTTATCATTCAAAAGTGAATCCGAACGGAAAAGGAAGGAAACCAATCCTCGGTGGGCTTTGGATGAGGGCAGCAGCGAAAACTTCGATGAAACAAAACAAGATAACTGAGGTCGATGATCTTCTTGATGGTGCTCCTGGGCCGCAAGCAATCTGGTCAGGCCCTTCACGCTTTCTTGCCCGAGTTTTGATCCTCGGAATGTTCATCGTGTTTGTTGTTTCGGCCACTACTTCGCTCATGGCGGTGGGCTTGATCACATACGTCAAGACCACAGGGAAAGCTCTTTTCTGAGTAGATGGCGAGTGTGAGTGAGAATAAGGGAACAGGCTGAGCCTGAGTGTAAGCAAACTGTAGCCAGAAATCGTTTGCTGTTCCGGACAGTCTTCGGCATCCGCTCTGCGGACCGCAGCTGCTCGGCAAGTTTGGTAACCCGAACCTCCGCAATTCGCGACGCGCGGTCCACCATCCAGCTCGACAACACCCTTCAGCTAAGCAAGAGACGGGAGCGCCGCGATCGCTCATGGATCGCGGCGTTCTCTCTATTGGCACGTCGTGTCAATCGTCCAAAATTTTGCCTGGTTAGGCAGAGAAAAATAGCATGTTGCGATCCTGAGATCTGTGGAGAAATCGCGCGCGGTCGCCGCCAAAACCACAACAGATGCTGGCTTAGGCTTATCCACAGGAACTCCGTGTTATCCAGCGTGGGCCACAATATTTGGTGTTGACAATTCTCTCCGATGGCTATATGTAGAACCAGGTTAAGTAGGATTTGGAGATAATTATTATTTGCAGATTATTCAATCATGCCCGACCGAATCTACAAATGCCCTTGTGGGCAGCATCTCGTGAAGTCAGTAGGGGGTGTTGTTGTTAACCGGTGTAAGGTTTGGCGGGATGAATTCTTGGAGTGTCCGAAGTGCAAATCGCATCTTCCGTATCCGGTGTGGTTACCGTGGAGGCCCAAAAATATTAGTTGATCGTTTGAATTGAAAAGTTGGTGGGTTTGAAGGCGTAGAACTCTAGTCGAGTTTTTCGATTAGGGACAGAAAGCCGCAGTGAGGAGGCGAATGCTTCCTTAGGGCGGCTTTTTTATTTGACGAAAGTCGTAGGAAGAGAACTTATTCCAAAGGTGAAGAGAGATTCGTGATGCCACAGATGAAAATGAAAAAAGGTCACTCTGGGAGAAGGGGCATAAGAGTTTTGTACGAGGTGACTCGTCACATAGGTCGCTGTGAGGAGAGAGAACTCTGGGCTCGTGCCGCGGGGCGTTGTCAGTTTAAGGGTTGCAACCGAATCTTGTACAAGTCCCCAGTGACCCAAGAGTGTGTCAACGTATCAGAAAAGGCTCACATATATTCATTCTCCGCCCGTGGTCCACGAGGACAAGGACCGTTGAGTCAGAAAAAACGCCTTCTGAATAACATAGGCAATCTCATGCTGGTTTGTCACGATTGCCACAGAAAAATTGACAAGGAGTTGGATGGAGGCCGCTACACAGTGGAGTTGTTAACGAAATGGAAACATCACCACGAAAAACGAATCGCAATTGTAACAGGAGTGGCCCCAACGAAAAAATCTACTGTAGTCCTCTATGGAGCCAACATTGGCGATGAGTTGTCCCCACTTCAGGCTCAAGAAGCTCACTTAGCCATGTTTCCACATTCTTGTCCATCAGAAGAGCTGCCCCTTAGACTTAATATGAAATGGGAGGGAAAGGACAACGACCCACAGTACTGGATGACTGAAGAACAGAATCTCCGAAGAGGGTTTGAGCGCTTAATATATCCGCGGATAAGCGAGGGTGACAATTTCTCTATCTTTGGATTGGCGCCTATCCCTTTGCTTATCAGGCTCGGCACTTTAATGACTGATAAGATCCCAGCCCAAGTATATCAATTGCACCGTGAGCCAGATCAAACCTGGCTGTGGAGCAAGAAATCGCATGATACAAACTATCTTTTAAAGTCTCCCGCATCGTTCGAAGACCCGCCTGCATTGATTATTTCACTTAGTTCGCATATCGCTCCACAGCGCGTGACATCTATTTTAGGAGAACATGTTGCGATCTGGGAGCTTACCATTGAGGAACCGCACAACGATTTTCTTCAATGCCGTATGCAGCTCTCAGGCTTTCGCGAGGCTGCTCGACGCATGATCGCCAAGATAGCCAAACAACACGGACAGAATACTCCATTGGCGATCTTTCCTGCTATGCCGGTCGCTACTGCGATTGAACTTGGGCGTGTAAGGATGCCGAAGGCTGATATGCCATGGATTATTTACGATCACAACAACAAAACTGGAGCCTTCGCAATGGCTCTGAAAATTTCTGGAGGTGTATATGAATGACAGTCTCAGAGATCGATTACTGACCGACCTCGTTCGGGAGCTGGATATACCGGATAATGCTTATGAAGCAGCGGAGAGTCGCTATCATGACCTTGGAGAATGGTTAAGAGACGAGTCGAAAGCTAAGATTGCTCAATTTCAACCTCTTGTTTCGGCACAAGGGTCATTTCGAATGGGAACCGTGACTAAACCATGGAAGACAGATCATCATGACCTAGACATCGGTTGTAGTTTGCAAGAAGGAATTACTCCGGAAACCTGTACGCAATATGACCTCAAACATCTCGTGGGGAGTGATCTTTATACGTATCGGAGTGAGCGACGAATTCAAGATGAACCTGAGGAGAAGCATCGTTGCTGGAGACTAAACTATCAAGACAATCTTCACTTCCATGCTGACGTCGTGCCATGCGTTCCCCATAGTGAACGAATCCAAGCAATTATCAAATCTCGGATGCTACAGACCGGGACTTCTCCATTGTTGGCTCAAGACATTTCAAAATTAGCCGTCGCCATTACCGACGATCGTCATCCTGGCTATCGGCGGTTAGATCATGATTGGTACATTAGTAATCCAGAAGGCTATGCTCGTTGGTTCGAATCGCGAATGAAGCAAGCGCATGCTTTATTGAAATCTAGAACACTCCAAGCAAAGGTTGGTCGAATAGAGGATCTGCCGGTCTTTCGTTGGAAGACCCCTTTGCAAGCAGCCATCCAGATTCTCAAACGGCATCGCGATGTAATGTATGAAAATCTCCCAGAGAGGAAGCCAATTTCGATCATCATCACTACTTTGGCTGCCCATGCGTATCGAGGTGAATTCGATCTGTCAGATGCACTGATACAGATTCTCGATAATATGTGCGTAAACCCTTCCGAACCGCGTGTGCCCAACCCCGTCAATGCCCAAGAGGATTTCGCAGATCGGTGGAAGTCGTCAGAGGGCCGAGCGTTACGGCTAGAGGAAAACTTCTTCGTATGGCTAGAACAAGCTAAGCGTGATTTTTACGCAATTCTTTCTCCGTCAGACTACGGAATGCTTCCTGAACACATACGAAAACGTTTCGGAGTATCAATAAACCAGGACCTTATGAGGCAAATATCTGGCACTTTATCACCCAGGATTTCGTCACCAGCATTGCATATCAAGCGAGAAATGGTTCCTAAGCCTTGGGGCAGGTGAGCATGAACGGAATTATAAAGATCGATGAATTCCTCCGTTCTTATCCGCGGATGAATGCAGCGCCCATTTATGATGGCAGTATGTGTCTTGAAGGGATCATCGATTTCTCGGCCGACTCTGAGGAGTGCGGCTTAATTAGTGATTCGTTCCAACTTAGAATGGTCGTGCCAGAAACGTTTCCGAATGACCTTCCGATCGTATACGAACTTGGCGGCCGAATACCTCGTGACCGGAGTTACCATATCAATCAATATGATAATTCTTTATGTCTCGGCTCACGCTTAAGATTACTTCTGACTATCTCCAAGAGGCCGACACTAATGGGGTTCACTCAAAACTGTCTGATCCCTTATCTTTATGCCGTTTCGCGCAAACTTTCGCTGGGGGGATGTTTTGCCTTTGGAGAGCTTCCCCATGGGATGAAGGGTGAAGTTGAAGACTATCGCTTGCTGTTTTGTCTTCAAACGACAGATCAAGTCTGGAAGACTATCGATTGCCTTGGCATGAAGAAGCGACGGGCAAACAAACATCCTTGCCCTTGCGGGTGCGGGAGAACATTGGGCAGATGTCGGTTTAACAGACGCATCAGAAAGTTTCGATCGCTGACTGGAAGGACTTGGTTTCAAAACGTTGCACGAGAACTGAAGCGAGAACCTCCGACGCAAGCTTCATTGGTCACGACGGCTCAGAAGGTAATGGCGTGCATCTGAAAACTATAAGGAAGGAAAGAAAAACAATGGGATCGGAAGTCATTATTTTAAGCCTCCTTTGCTTGCCTGCGGAACTCACCTGATCAGTCAGCTGTACTGAGATTCGTCTCAAATAGTCCTCGGCTCCGCATCTACTCGGCAAGTCTGGTGACCCGAACCGCCGCAATTCGCGACGCGAGATCCACCATTCCGGAGAGAATACCCTTCAGTTAAACGGAAGACAGTGGAGCGCTGCAATCGCTTTGTAGATCGCAGCGCTCTGATGGTGGCTTTTGCCTCCTTGATCAATCAGTGCTCGGCGTCCAATTGACATGACAAGCTTCCCCAGCTAGGTTGTGGCCATGCGACGGGAAGATCTTCAAGCTAGACGCCATGCCCAACGTACAGCAAGAGCTTGGCCTCAGTGACGAGCAATTCGGTAAGCTACAGCTATTCAATCGTATCCTGATCTCATACAACGACTTCAGGCAAGTATTTGAAGTTGCTTCACTCATGCTTGACGGCGACCTCTATCGTAATTACCCGAGGGAGAACCGGCAACTCGTCATTGCGCTGAACATGGCAGCTGTTATCGCCTACTCTCGGCCATTCCTTAACAGCGGTGGTGAACTCGCTCACAATCGATTGCCTCGTCGAGTGCTTCGCGATTTCACCGCGGAGGAGCTCAATATTCATGAGCAAGGGCTCAATGATCGCAACACGACGATGGCGCACTCCGATGCAGATTAGAACGTATCGATACCGGTTGTAATTGAGACAGATCGGGGACCGGTTGTGATTCCCAATAATGCAAGCGCGTATGCAATTCCACTGCTGCCGGAGGCAATCTAGCTATTACGAGAGATGGCGTTCAAGCTCCAAGAGAAATGCTTTGCTTTGCGCCAGGAGATGGAGCCGGAAGTGATCCCGTTTCTCCCCAGAGTTCAGCCCGAATCAGAATGGGAGTCGCGGCCGTGATTGATAAGGAAGAGATGGACAGTAAGTCGGAGGAATTGGGCGTTCATGTTTCGAATGTCCAGCGCGACTACGTGTTCGGATGGCTGTTGAGCGGCCTTTTTCAGCCTGGTAATCCCTTGGGCGAATTGTTGATACTAAAAGGCGGAAATGCGTTTCGGAAGGCATACTTCGAAAACGCACGGTTCTCAAATGACCTCGATTTCTCAACCGAAGTCGAGCTAAATGAAGACCTTCTCCGAGACGGCGTCGCGCAAGCGTGCGCTCACGCGAAGGCTGGGAGCGGAGTGGAGTTTTTCGTTGATGAAAATCGGATAGGAGCGCGGAGTCTTGCAGGAGAAGAGATCATCCTTTACGAGGTCCGCGTGTACTTCAAGAGCTTCTATGGCGAGGAGGATCTAACCCTCAAGGTAAAGCTCGACGTCCAAGAGTTTGATCGCATCTTTCTGCCTGTTCAGACGCGCAAGCTTATCCATTCCTACTCCGATTACGCTGCATGTCAAGGGCACTTGCGGAGTCTCAAGCTCGAAGAGTTGCTGGCCTCAAAGCTAAAGGCGCTTCTTCAGCGGCAGCATTCTCCAGATCTCTATGATTTCGTTTATTCCATCTTCTTTCAGAAAGTCCTGGACGTATCCAGACGCGAAATCATTACCACATTTCTGAAGAGGACTATCTATGAACCAACTCCTCATGTTGCTCGAAACATGTTACTTGAGCTTCCATTTCAAGTTCTTAGAGGACTTTGGAATCAGTACTTAATCTGCCCGAAAATATCCATTGTTAGTTTCGACGACGCGGAATCGTCATTTCGCAGTTCTGTCGCGGAGATCTTCAACATTATCGCGCCAGGACCGAGGCCAGCTTTTGCGACGGGTGGAATCCAGGGTGTCGGCCGCCTGAGCTTCTATGATCGTGGCTATCGCGAGACTATAATGGAAGCCGGTCGACTCAGACGACTTCTAAAATTGGTCTATGACGGATACGAGCGTCTGGTAGAGCCATATGCGCTGTCGTTCAAACGAAGGCAGGATGGCATAGCGAGAGAGTACTTTTACGCGTGGGACCGGAGTGGTGGTCGAAGCATGCAGACCGGGATCAAGTCATTCATATCCGATAATGTTCAGTCTGTGCAGTTGACTGAACAGACATTCGAACCACGTTTTCCAATCGAGCTCGCCGGGGGAGGCGGATACTTTAGCACGTCTTCATTTTCGACCGACTCCGGGACACATTCCTCCTTCGGGAACACGGCTCCGCGCTCGCGCACAAGCTCGACCTCTCATTTTGGCCGTTCTCGTACCAAGACAACTAAAGCGTTCGGAATCATGTATACCATACAGTGTCCTTATTGCAATAAGCGCTTCAAGCGAGACAAGTTAGACGCGAAGTTGAACGAGCATAAAGATCAATATGGCAATCGTTGCTTCGGACGTCTTGGGTTCATCGTCTAGGCGCTGCAGCTGCACCCGGCTCGGTCCCCACTGTCTAGGCCATGGCGCTAGCAACTAAGATCGGCGCGCGGCAATTCACGAGGGTTGCGCGATCAACACTTCCTGCTTCCATTCTTATTAGAACAAGAAAAGGGGACAGGCTGAATAAAATACACTCGACCTGTGGCTCGTCGCTATGACCTTCCCCCCTTTATTACACCAAAGCTGAGGAAGTTAGCGCCTGTGTCGGCTGGGCCTGGTTTTGATAGTTGGTAATGAACTCCTGGGGTGTCACATCCCCACTGGCCCTATGCGTCCGGTCTTCGTTGTATTCCCGACGCCACGCTTCAATCACGACCTGCGCTTCCTGCAACGTCACAAACCAATGCTCGTTGAGACATTCATCCCGAAACTTACCATTGAAGCTCTCGATAAACGCGTTCTGCACCGGCTTCCCTGGCTGAATGAAGTGCAGATGCACGCCGTGCTGTGCCGCCCAGGCATCGAGCGCCGTCCCCGCGAATTCTGGGCCGTTATCCAGGATCAGCGTCTCGGGCAGCGGGCGAGTCAAAAACACCCGATCGAGAATCCGGCACACCCGTGCCCCACCGATCGACACATCGACCTCAATCACAGGAACCTCTTTGGAACAGGGATCCGTCATCGTCAAACATTTGTACCGGCGCCCGGTCACCAATCGGTCATGCACGAAATCCAGTGCGTAGCAGCGCCCTGGATCCGCCGGCTGGGGGAGTGTGACCCGCGGCACCGCGGCGAATTTCTTCCGTCGACGCCGGCGTACCGACAGCCCTTCGTCGCGATAATAGATCCGTTCGACTTTCTTATGGTTCACGCGCCAGCCCGCGCGCCGCAACCGGATATAAATCCGAGGGCAGCCGTACCGCCGCTTGGCCTCGGCAATCTCGCGGATCCGAGTTCGCAGCGCCTCATCCTCATAGCGGCGGCTGCGATACCGGAGCGTCTGGCGCTCGAGCGCCAGGAGCCGGCACACCCGTCGTTGACTGAGCCCAAAGCGCTCGGTGCCCCACTGAGCCGCCGCTCGCTTCGCCTTGGGCCCTACCAGTTTTTTGCGTTGATCGCTTTCAGCGCTTGGATGTCCAGGGCTTGGTCCGCCACCATCTGCTTGAGCCGCCGGTTTTCGTCCTCCAGCTGGCGGAGCGTCTTTACAGCGCTGACTTCTAGCCCGGCATATTTCGCCCGCCACTGATAAAACGTGGCGTCCGAGATGCCGTGCTTGCGGCAGAGCTCTTGGACCCCGGTGCCCGCCTGGGCATCCTTGAGTACCGCAATGATCTGTTCCTCCGTGTGCCGTTTCCGTGTCATGGCCCCCTCCTGTGGGGCCCATCTCAGCACAGGTGCACTTCCTTGCCAATGGTCTAATTTTCGGGAGGAAGGTCATATCCAGCCCGGGAAACCAGATCAGAATGCGTTCATCGAACGGTTCAATCGCACCTATCGGACGGAAGTCCTCAATGCCTATGTGTTCGAATCGCTGGAGCAGGTGCAGGAGATCAGTGCCGAGTGGTTGCAGAGTTACAACGACGAGCGGCCTCATGATGCGCTGGCGGGCCTGCCGCCTGCCATGTATCGGGCCCAACTTGAACGCGGAAGTTCTCCTTTAATCGTGTCTCGTTGACCGGGGAGCTTACACTGAGACACTGCTTCGCCGATGATTCTCGCCGCCACAGGACAGCCGACGGTGAATCCAAAAAAGGGTCCGAAATCCTGCACGGCAGCGAGTCCAGTGACATAGAGATTGGAAAGATTTGTTTGGAATTCCGTATCGAGCATTGGAGAGCCGTTGAGAGTCTGGAGTTCTTGCAAAATCGTCGTGCGGTCAAGAAACGCGACATTGTGCATGTTAGGCGCATAGCCAGTCGCCAGAATGATGTGATGCACCTGAACGGTTGTGTTGTCCTCCAGTGAGATCTCGTATGTGCCGTCAGCCAGGGTGCGCGTGGCGGCGATCGTCGTGTTCTCGTGAATATGAATATGGGGTTGATGTACGCGCGGTCCCAGCCATGCTTCAAGCGTCAGACGTCCAACCGCCCAGAAGTCGCTACGAATCTTCTCCTTCTCTTCCGATGTGGACCGTCGCCACCACCCGTGGTCTTCCAGCGTTCGTCGGACCATCGGCTGTACCCAACTCCAATCCGGTTCGGTGAATCGTGGGGTGGGGTGGCGATGTGTGACATGAATTTCATCAGCTCCCTTTTCCTGGATCAGCGCCGCCCACTCGAATGCGCTCTGTCGCCCACCCACGATCAATACCCGCTTGCCGCGCAGAAATTCAAAGTCAACCATATCGCACGTATGCATATAGGACCCGACCGGCAGTGTATTCTCGAGCTCGGACGGATAGTGCTTGAACCACGCAAAGCCCAGACTCAATACCACCTTGTCTGCGCGAATCTGTGAGCCGTCGTCGTGCGTTGCCGTATAGGTCCCATTCGACCTGGCGAGATGTGTGATGAGAGCGGGGCGGGGCGTCAGATCATATTGCCCCATGAACCAGCTTGCATAATCGAGAAACATGTCGAGCGGAACGGGTTTGACTTGCGTGGGTGTCAGTCCGCGCATTTTGAAATATGCCTGAAAGGTCGCGACATCCCTCGCGTCAAGGTGCCAGTCGGGTCCCGAGCGCAAGAACATCCCGCGGGGCATATTCGTCTTCCAAAAATCGAGCGTCTTGCCCACCACCGTCACCGGCACGCCCAAATATTTCGCGTATGCCGCCGTTGCAATACCGTATGGACCCGCGCCGATGACCAACAGCGCAGTCCGTTTTGTCTCCATTCCGTTCACCCTTTTGCGCGCAAAGGCTTCTCGCAGGTTCCGTTGCGTGTGCGCCGGCCCGAACCTCTAAGAGCGACGTGACGCGATTCGCGACTCCGCTGAAGCCCAGCCGGCGTCGAACGGCTGGCCTGGGCTATCGATGTCGATGACCACCGGTGCGTGATCCGAGGGCACAGGTTTGCCCTTCCGTGCCTCGCGATCGATTTCGGTCCAGACGATGCGCTGCTTGAGAGGTACCGTGACGAGCAAGTGATCGATGCGCATGCCGACGTTTTTATGAAAGTTACCGGCGCGATAGTCCCACCACGTGTACCGCCCTGATTCCGCATGATGCAATCGGTATGCATCGACGAATCCTGCGTCCAAGAGGCGCGCAAACGCCTGCCGCTCGCGTTCTGAAACATGTGTCCCGCCATGACAGGCGCCGGGGTCCCACACGTCGATATCTTCAGGCGCGACGTTGAAATCACCGCCGATCACGGCCGGTGTATCCGGAGTGACTGTCTCATCGATCCACCGGGCCAGCCTGTCGAACCATACGAGCTTGGCTTCATAAAACGGCGAACCCACGAGCCGGCCATTAGGCACATACACCGAGATGATGCGCACGCCGCCGCATTCGGCAGCGATCATCCTGGCTTCAGCCTGCGGCTCATCGTCGCCCCTGTCAGACGTCCGGGCGGGCCGTAATGGCTCTCCAAAGTTTGTGATCACGCCGCCGATGCCGCATCGACTCGCGATCGCCACTCCGTTCCATCGACCCTCGCCGTGGTGCACCAGCTCGTATCCGGCCTGCCTGAACGGTTCGACTGGCGCGTCCGCGTCTGCCAGCTTCGTTTCCTGCATGAGAAGTACGTCCGGCTTCGCCCGTTCCAACCACCACAACACCTTTTCCAGGCGAGCCTTCAGTGAGTTGACGTTCCAGGTCGCAATTCGCATGGCTAACAATTAGCTCCTCTCTGGGCCGCGTCTCATGGTGGTCATCACGTGGCATCATGGAAGATGACTCCGAGCGTAACGCGTGAACCGGAGCGAACGGTGCTCACGCCGTGTCGCATGTTTCCCCGGTAATAGCCACGGCTTCCTTGTACCGGACGGTATCGTGTCGCAAAGATCACGACGTCTCCCTGCTTCGGGGCCAAAACCTCACCTCGTGATTGTGCCCGTGGTCGCTGTTCGACGAGCAGAAACTCACCACCGGAAAAATCGCGGCTAGGCCGACTGAGGAAGGCGGTGAGCTGCAGCGGGAATGCGACCGTTCCATAGAGATCCTGATGAAGACAGTTATAATCCCCGGCACCATACCGAAGTAACAACGGCGTGGGCTTGGCCTGTCCGTTCCGCCGACAGAAGGCCAGCAGTTTATCGTGGCTGAGAGGAAAACTCTCCGGTTGGGCTAACGCCTTTGCCCAGGAATTGGCGATCACCGCAAGCTGGGGATAGATGGTTTCCCGCAGGGTCTGGACCAGCGGTGGCAGCGGATACGTGAAGTACTTATACTCCCCCTCGCCAAACCGAAAGCGCTTCATGTCGATCCGGCTTCGGAACAGTTGGTCTTTGCCGTAGAGGGCGACGAGCGCATCGCACTCCTCACTCGTCAGCAACGAATCAACGTTGGCATATCCCCGCTGCCATAACGAGGCCTCAATCGATTTCCAGTCTAACCGGGCCACTCTGTCTTCTATGGTCATGCTGATCTTACTTCCGACTCTCCGTCGATCGGTTGTGGCATCACCGTCTTGACCACCTCAGTCAGTTCGTCCTATGTAATGGATTTAATTGCGCACAGATTCCGATGTCGATTGTGGTCATTCCGAACGACTATCTGTCAAGACAGCGTTTGCCGAGTCGAATTGGAGGGGCGAAGCCATGAAATATCTGCTTCTGTGTTGCCACGAAGAGAATTGCCGAAGGGCACGAGATTATCCGCAGTGAGTTGCAAACTCATCGTCAGGAATTGAAAGGTGAATTCAAGGAAGCCAAGTCGCTGATGCGGCTTTCATATACTCAGCACGATCAGCGAATTGACACCGTGGAATCTGATGTGTCCGCGCTCAAATCCCGTGTGGATCGGCTCTAATCTCACCAAATCACTCTTTTCAAAGCCCTTGATCTTTCGACGCGGGAAATGGCCCGTTCTCTAAGGTCACAAATTGTGGCCTTTAACGTCGCCAGTTAAGCTAGCAGAAGAGGGCTTTGCTGATCGAAAGATCAGTGGGTGTTACATTTTTTGATCCGAAGCTGCGGTTCTGTCCTGGGGAGCAGCCCCAGCATGCTCACTCCACCCACCCTCAGCAGTTGTCTTTCGTTCCGCGTGCTCGGTGAAAGCTCTTGGCGCAGCGGTACTCAATGGAGCACCGATCGCCGCCTTGTTGAAAAACCGGCACTCTTAACACCTCCCTCCGTTCGCGAGACGCTAAATCCATCCAGTACGGGCTGGAACATACGCCGGTATCTAGCTGGCGTGAGTCCCGTTAGACGCCTAAAGAGGCGGTTGAAAAACGAGTAGTCTTCGTACCCGACCGCTGGTCCGATCTCCTCGGTGTTCATGCCAGTGGTTTCGAGTAGACGTTTGGCCTCCTCAATGCGCAGGTTTTGCACGTACTCGATAAAGGTGATGCCGGTGGCGGCCTTGAAGCGGCGCTTCAGCGTGCGTTCGGGAATCCGCGCCTTTTCGACGATCTGTTGGATCACATCCGACTCCCGATAGCGCCGATCGAGTTGTCTTTGGCATTCGCGAACTACGGAGTCGGCATGCGGCGAGATGCGTGAAAGCGGTGCGTACGGCAATTGACCCTCGCCGTGCCATTTGAGCAGATAGACCTTGGCGATGCGCAGCGCTTCACCGGGATTGGCGTGGCGTGCGATTATGTGGATCGCGAGGTCGTGCCAAGAGGTGGTGCCTCCAGCGGTAACGATGCGACCATCGCGGTCAGCGATGACGAGGTTTGGTTCGGGGTGAAACTGTACATTGGGGTAGCGTCTACGGAACAAATCCTGATAGGCCCAGTGCGAGGTTGCAGAACAGCCGTCGAGCAGACCGGTAGCTGCCAGCATCACCGCACCAGAGCAGGCTGAGTATAGAAATGCGCCCTGCTTGTACGCCCGGCGCAACCAGGCCATCAGAGTCGGATAGCGGTCGCGGATGTCCTCGTCTGGCCCGAGCCAGAGCTCTGGCAGGATGACGATGAGCGCCTTCGGCTCGTCGGCTATGACGCAGTCCGGCCTGACGGGGATGCCGTTGCCGCAAACGAAGGCCTTCCTTTTTGGCGCAACGATGCGCACGTTGAAGAAGCTCTTGCCGTCGCCCTGCCGAGTGAGCGTTTCCCACACACTGCCCGCAGCCTTGAGCACATCCAGCATGCCGTACAGAGCGGAGCCGGCGGTCTCCGGAACAGCGACGATGAGCACGTCCACCTGGGTTTCTCCTGATTTTTGGGCGGCAGCCATGGGTTTCAACTCAAGCCATCGATTTAATTAGTGGCACGAATGACCAGGTTTCGTCATAAACGCACCTTACTCAGTTCGCTGTCAAGCGGTATTGTTCTCCTGCGGGCGATAGAAAGCATTGGGCGATCCGATGCTACACCACATTAACCCTCACCTAAGGAGATCATCATGAACAAGCAAGTCAGCAAAGCCTGCAATGGACTGGACCTCGAGGAGATGGGGCAAACAGTCAGAGCGCTCAAGAACGATCCAACACTGGCGCAGTTCCAATTCCGCGCCCGCAACCGGTGGATCGATGGCGGCGAGAACCGTTCGACGATCAAGGACTTCTACGGTGTGGGGGCGGAAGATACGTCGCGCAGCGACGCCTTCATCTTCACCAATGGCGAGCCCCCGGTGCTGCTTGGGCGCAACGAGGGCGCCAATCCCGTAGAGTTCCTGCTCCACGCGCTGGCCGGCTGCGTCACGACCACGACGGTGCTGCACGCAGCGGCACGCGGTATCAAATTACACAAGTTGTCGACCGAGCTCACCGGCAACATCGACTTACAGGGTTTGCTCGCGCTCGACGACAGCGTGCCCGTCGGCTACGAGTCGATCCGGATCAAGATGGACATCGAGGCTGACTGCAGCGATGAGGATCTGGCGGAGCTTATCGCTTTCGCCCAGCTACATTCACCGGTGTGCAACACGGTCTGTCGTCCGGTGCCCGTGACGATCGAGCGCGTTGTTGCCCATCGTGCGACATCTGAGGCGCACGCTGCCTGACTTCCGAGGGAAGTAGCCCGGTCGGCGGCGCCGCCGACCGGGCTACTTCCCAGCCATTTTCACTGAGGTCGAGACCCATTGGCGAAACGTTCATGAGACGAGACGATAGAATGCATGAAGTGCAGAGCCAAGAACTGAGCCTATCTGATGACCCTATGACCTTAGGACGTGGCGCTAAGGCCCAATCACGATGGTGCGCATGTTCAGTGTCTTCCTCCTTCTTGTTGGAGTCGCACTCATCCGAGTTTTATAACAACAAGGACCATCGGCGAGGACGATACATCGCGATGGTATCTGGTCGCACGGTAAGGTATCTACTATTGAACGAGACTGGCTTATGCTGAGACCGGCCTCTCCGTGCGTCCATGAGCACTCAAGAACGGAGGCGCAGGTCCACTATCCCATGAATGCGCCGGCGTGCCGCAATTAGCGAATCGGCTGAAGTCCTGCTGGTATCGAATGGATACGGGAGTGACGGTCGTGAGATGCAGGCAAGGAGAGCGTTTTGTGGAGGACGCTACTTGTGATCTGTTGCGGGAGAGCGAAAGAGTAATCCAGTAGTCGAAATCCGGAGCTCGTACGTCGCCTGATCACGGGCGGGGATAAATGCTGCCGACCCGTACTCCGCGTCGACAAGGGGTGCGAGCCAGGCATAGCGGCGCCGCAAGGTGAACACATCGATCAACCGGTCGCTGGAGAGGGCGTAGATGGTCCGCGGCTTCGCCCGCTCGTCAGCAATGTCGTGGTACCGTCCCGAGATCCGATCCAATTCGTACGCCGTATGCAGGCCGATGAGGTTCGCCCAGGACTTCCACTTCAAGATGTGCGCATCGACATATATTTCATTGCCGCCCAAGGCATAGGTTTCCAGGCGTCCGTCCGGAAAGCGCATGGTCACGAGAAATTCTTCCGGACCAGTCGATTCCGCGCGAATCGTTGCGGCGAGATCTTCTCGCGTCAACGCCTGATAGCCCTGCAGCGACAGATGGATCGTGAGAAGCAGCAGCCCGGCGGCAAGGCAGGCTAAGGCCACCCCGCTGTGCAGGGAAAAACGGAGAAACCGCCGCCGGCGAACCGCAGCCACAGCAGTCCAGAGAAATGCCAGGCCCAGCACACCGAAACCGATCGCGACGACGGTCAACGTAGAATCCATCTTGTTCTCTCCCAGAGCGATTGTTGCTCAGGCGTTGACGACTGTCACGTGAAAAGCTGCTAGTTCAGAGCGGGGAGATTCTTGCGCTACGAGTGGGGAGAAAACGGAATCGATTTCCACTTAGACGACATGGAACAGTGATTTGGAAAAGCGCTTCCATGCGTCGCTGCCCTCTCGTTCAGGGTCCAGAGGTCGTGCCGACGGTTAACGGCCGGAGTTCCCAGTTCCAGGTGTAGACTTCGCTTCTGTTGGAGGCCGACTGCTGCTGGAGGGCTTGGAGGGCGACGTCTGGCAAGACCGTGCCCGGCGGCAGCATACTCATAAACCCCATCGACGCCGCCACATCAACGGTCTTAGTCCCCGTGAACGCGACCGTGGGACCTTGATAAATATTCTTTTCCGAAACGACCAGCAGAAGCCAGCCGACGCCGGAAAAGTATTTGGTGACGATCAGCGGATCGCCGGGGCACGTTTTCTTGAAGAAGGCGTTGCGACTGGTAGCCGAGACCTTGATGCTATGGAAATCTCCGCCGTCCAACCCCACCACGTTCATGTAACCGAAGGCCGGCTGTAGTACAAGATTGTCGAGCGGCTGGTTCTCGAAGCTTGGAATGGTGATGGAAATCTGTCCGTCGATCGTGCAATCCCCTTCGTGTCCTGACGCGGTCCAGGTCACGGCGGTCGGCATCAAATCATATTGCGTGTTGCCTTGCATGTCCTGGAGCGGCGACGCACGCGGCTTGAACTTTAGATTCGCGCGGCTCGACACGTAGCTGACATCGTTGTCCCCTTCCTTGACCCGCAACGTCGCCTGTGCCCATCCTGCGATATAGTCGCAGCCGACGCTGTCGCCGATGATTCGGGGCGCCGGGTCTGGCGGCAGCGGAAACTGCTGATGGGTATTGCTGACCACGATAATCAGCTCGGTCAGATTCTCATCGGCCATATCCCGGCAAAAGATCTTCTGCTCCTCTTTCGACCAGTCCTCTGGCTCTTTCCAGTCGTTGCCGATCTTCTTCACCGCCCACACATGGGCATATGGAATACTGGAGAAGAAATTTTCGAAGGTCACTTTGCGAATCCCGTTGGCGAACGTGACGCGGTGGTATCTGGCCGCCAGCGGCGTCACGGGCTTATTGAGCGTTTGGATCGTCGCCCTCAAGAAGTTCACCGGCGTAATCGGGTCAGGCTTCAAGTCGGGCGGAAACGTCTTGTCATTGGTCTTGTAGGGCCATGGCTGGGGAACCAGATCTTGATTCCAACTGCGCACGGCGTACCGCGGGAAGTGCTCGCCGAGCGGGATGACAGCATTGACCGCTTCAATCCCCCGCGGGGGGCCCACTGCGGCTTGCCAGACGGCCTTCACGATGTTGTCGCCGAGATCGACCGACGCCGAGTAAAAGAAGAGCCATCCACCGTAACTATTCTGCGTCAACGTGAGGTTTTTATGGAGGTTGGGAAACACCGGCGTCTTGTCACTCGAGAAGGCAAACTCTCGTAAAAGCCTGTATTCCAGCTGCGGTGTGTTTCCCAGGGCTTTCAACACCTTGTAGGCCACCCATGTCGCCGTGCTTTCGTACAGCCAGTTCTCGTCATGGGCATCGTAGGCGCACTGTCCAGCGTGCGCCAACTCATGGGCGATCGTGTCGAGCACCGACGTTCTATCCAAGGTGTCGATGTTGATCAGCATGTAGGCGGACGACTTAGGCGGCGTGGTCGATTCCGTGGACCTGGTCGCGCCCGCTCCCTGGAGGCCGGTCAGCGTGCAGCCGGAGGGCGCTGACGACAGGCTGCATACTACGTCTCGGGGATCGACGGTGCTGCCGATTACCAAGTACATGTCGACCGCGCTGTCGGGATTACTTTCGTCGCAGAGATTCCCATTGTCCGGCAAGGGATAGGTAAAGTAATCGGGAAAGGCACGCCAGACCTTGCTTACCATCGGCGCGAAGACATTTTTTAACTCCGCTTCGGTCCCTTCTCGAATCCAGAGTCTGATGTTGGTCCCGGGCACCACATGGGTCTTCCAATTCGGATCCATCTTGGTCACGGTAATACATCGGGCCTGCGCCTGGCTTCTGTTTGCGACCCGCCGCAGCAGACTCTCGCCATGAGGCGCCTGTGAGCTTTTCTTGTCCGTTCGGCGGCGGTTGAAGACGCTGATCTCATTGCTGGGTCGGGCCCGGATGGGGGCGAGATCGGCCAAGAGTTCCTTACTCAAGGTCGCGGCTTTCTCCTCAATCTCGGCAAAGAGGGCGCGACCGGCTTCCCAGTCGATGACCGGACTGCGAAACCGCGCATCGAGACGCGGATCGTGGTAGAGGGCAAATGCGCGTTCCCTGAGAGAGCCTTCATAGCTGATGGTCCCCGCTTCAAGCGCGGCCGCGATCAGGTCTTCGCTCGTTGCCGGGGGATCTTTGGGGGCTTTCGGCTGGTCCGTTGCGGGCGGAGCGGTGGCATCCACCTGGGCTTCCTCTAGGGGTTTAGGCTGGTCGTTGGCAGCGGGAGCAGTCTTTTTCTCTGCCGGGCGTTCGGGCGAGGCCCGGGAGACGAGCGCAGAACCGGCAGTCAAGAAGGCGAGCAGGGAGACGGTCAGAATGAGGCTGCCAATCCGACGAGTGGCCGTCATGCGTTGGCCGCGCTCCGATGAGAATCGAGGGCACTGTCGCTCGCGGATTCTAAGGAAGGTCAGGGACAAAAGCTAGAGGAGGAAAAAAAGAGGAAAGGACAGAAAGTGGGACAGCAACTGTTGAACATCGAGTATGAGCCATCCGATTCGGATTTCAGTGTCAAAGAAAAGAGGACAGTCAGTTATATTCGACTATTGATAGAGGCTTTTGCCATGGCGTATCGTTCATGATCAATCCTTTTTGGGAGGAACTTTCATGGCAATCTGGAAACCCCGACGATGGGCTTCTGCGCTTGTATATAGCGTCGCCCTTGCGGCGATGGATTCGACCATTCACGCCGCACCGCCCACCATCGATCCCTGCACGTTCGTCACACCAGCGGAAGTGGAACAAGTGATCGGCAAGCTCAAGGGCGCACCGACCAGCGAAACGCTGGGTGATGGGGTGAGATGCAGTTACAACTTTGCTGACGAGAACAACGAGCTCGAAATCTGGGCTTCCGGGGGGGCCTGGTCGAAGCTGTTGCACAAAGACGCGAAACAGCCGGTCATGGTGAAAGGCCTTGGCGACGAGGCTTTCATGGATCGGGGTAAGAACGATCCCGAAGCGGTGGATCTCTACATCAAGAAAGGAGCCATCTTGATCGTGCTCATGACGAGAAAAGGTCCAGGCGATGAAGAGAAACTGAAGACCCTGGGCAAGAAAGCTGTAGGCCGGTTGTAATTCGCCGACCAGAAAATGGACAACTTCGATTCAGGAAGTTTTCGGCATCCGCATTTGCCAACCGTATCTGATCGGCAAGTCTGGCGACCTGAACCTCGGCAATTCTCGACATCAGTCCAGCGTTCGGCTTCATATCATTCTTCAGCTACAAAGAACGATGAAGATCGTCATCATCGGCAACAGTGGTAGTGGCAAGACCTGGCTGGCTCGAGAGCTCGCCGGCCGGGCTTGTATGCCGCTGATCCATCTGGATGAGATCTTTTGGGAACCAGGCGGCTTCGACAAAAGGCGCAGTAGCGAGAGCATGGCGTCACTCATTCGCGACAGCAGGCTCAGTGAGAGCTGGGTCGCCGAGGGTGTCTTCGGCGAGCTTGCCAAGGACTATCTGGACGATGCCGACACCTTCATCTGGCTGGATCTTCCGTGGCAGATATGTGAAGCAAGGCTCAGGCTACGAGGCTGCGAGAGTAAGCGGCACATGAGCCGGAGTCAGTCAGAGCAGGGATTGAAGGACCTCCTCGACTGGGCTGCCGGCTACTACTCACGTGGAGATCTGCGGTCACATGAAGGGCACAAGGCGCTGTTCGACGACTTTCGCGGCACCAAGCTGTGGATCAAGGATGAGGCTTCGGTGGCAATGTTGCTTGAAAATAGTCCTGCATTTCAGAGAGGCACGGAGTCATGATCGCAGATCATTGACCAGTGACGTAGGCGTTATAGCTGGCTTCTTGCCCTGTTTGCTGGAGGTCTCGACGATATGGCCAAATTCTATACAGAATTGAATGACGGGATCCGGCAGTTCATCGCCGCGCAACATATGTTCTTCAATGCCTCAGCACCGAACGAGGGACGCATCAATGTGTCGCCCAAGGGGCTGGACACGTTTCGTATCCTGAATGACAAGCAGGTCGCCTATCTGGACTTGACTGGCAGCGAAAACGAAACGGCCGCTCATGTCGCGGAAAACGGTAGGTTGACCCTGATGTTCTGCAGCTTCGAGGAAAAGCCGTCAATCCTGCGTCTCTACGGAAAGGGACGCGTCGTTCTCCCGCGTGATAACCAGTGGCAAGAGCTGTACAACCATTTCCCGACGATCGTCGGGGAACGGCAGATCGTGGTGCTCGATATCGAGTCCATCATGACCACGTGCGGATTTGCCGTGCCGCTTTTCGAATTCAAAGGGCAGCGCACGTTGTTGCCGGACTGGTCCTGCAAGATGGGCGAGGAACGGCTCAACGAGTATCGCCGGGAACGCAACCAACGGAGCATTGACGGGCTGCCGACGTATTTGAACGAACAGCCGCCGGACTCAACTCACTCCTCCATGTAACCCAAGTCGGAGTTAGGCGCAAATCACTCGAGAAGAAGAATGTCGATCTGGCATTAGCCGCCGTCCGTCCCCAAATAGGATCCGATGCCGTAGCGTTCGAGAAACGATGTCATGAGCGTGAGAGAGTCGCTGTAGATTGCGAGACCGAAGACCACGAGGAACACACCGCTGATGCTGGACATGACTCCAATATATCTATGGACGCGCTTGAAAGATGAGAGGAATCGCTCCATCCCCATGGCTGCTGTGAAGAGCGGCAGGCCCAAACCAATCGAATAAAAGGCAAGCAGGGTGACCCCATCGGCTAGGGTGTCGGTCGTGCTTGCGTACATGAGCATGGCCCCGAGCACCGGGCCGACACAGGGAGTCCAACCGGCGGCAAAGGTGGCTCCAATCAGCAGCGAACCGGCATATCCGGCAGGGCGACTTCTCAGATGAATGCGCTTCTCAGTCATCAGAAACCTGAGCTTCACGAGTCCCATCGTATAGAGCCCGAAGACAATGATAAGAATCCCGCCCGCTTTGCGTATGAACTGCTGATGATCGGTCAGCAGCTGGCCGATCAGACTGGCTGAAGCGCCGAACGCGATGAATACGAGCGAAAAGCCCGCGATGAACAGCAAGGCATTGACGACGATCGTCATGCGTTCGAGACGCCGTTCGGCGGCATCAGTCAGCTGATTCAGCGAAAGACCGGTGATGTACATCAGATAGGAAGGGACAAGCGGCAACACACAGGGAGACACAAATGAGAGAAGGCCTGCGAGGAATGCGGCCAGGAGGGACGTCTGAGGAAGAGAGTCGAGCATGTGTCTGTTCGGAAGCAGAGGAAAAGGCTATTTTAAAGTTGCGAGAAACTCGCGGAACTGAGGGTTCTGAAGCACTCCTCCCCCTCGATGGACCAGTACGATGCTTCCCTGATCATCCATCAGCACATACGTTGGAGTGGCATTGACCTTGAAGGCCTGCGCCACCCAGCGATCTTCGTCGTACGCAGTCGGATAGACGAACATTCCGGATCGCTCTTTGACAAATCGCTCCACGTTCGATCTGGTGTCGGCGAATCCAATTGAGACGACACCGAGCTGCGTCGGCTTCTCGTGCTGATAGAATTCGCTGAGGAGCGGCAGATCACGTTGGCACACTTTGCACCACGGTGCCCAGAACACGAATAAGGCCGGCCGGCCTTTCTGTGTTTGGTTGTTGTAGCTCTCGCCCGAGAACGTGACCAATTCGAAAGCCGGCGCCGGCATCGCAGCTGCTGCCAGGAGGTCCGCCGGACTGGAGAGCAAGAGGAGGAATATGGCAATACTGACGATAGCCTGGTTCATGACCACGCACCTCCTCTTCAGGGCTTGATATAGAGATAGCCTTCCTTCTGCAGATCTGCGATGCGCTTGACCGCCACCGGATGCTGTGTGGCGACGAATCCCTTCGCGAGATTGTCAAGGGTCCTGCCGAACGCTTTCATGGAGACCTGGCACATCTCCGCTTTCGTGCCCTTCTCGATAATCTGATCGAACCGCTTGGTCATTTCCGGATCCATTCTGTCTTTCTCGAACAGCTCCAAGGCCGGTCCATGGACGACCAGCTCGACATCGA
Organism: Nitrospira japonica; assembly: GCF_900169565.1. Lineage (NCBI taxonomy): Bacteria > Pseudomonadati > Nitrospirota > Nitrospiria > Nitrospirales > Nitrospiraceae > Nitrospira > Nitrospira japonica. The sequence goes on from NZ_LT828648.1 coordinate 2,416,321, forward strand.
TCTTGTCGGGTCCTCCTTCCGCATCAATATGTTTGTTGATGAGGGCAAGGGCGTACTTCGCCACTTCCGGATCTTTTCCGTCGACATGGTAGAGCACCTTGACCTTTCCCTGTTCCTGTCCCTCAGCTGCGGCCGCTCGATTCTGGATCAACGGCAACGCCAACGTCACTGCGAGAGCGAAGACAGCGAACGGCGTCAGTGTGCGACTCGGCATGGTCAACATGTGAACCTCCTTGGTGTGATCAAACGTGATGTGATATGGCATCGAGCTCATGCGCCCATCGTACGGCGCATGGAGATCAACCCGGTAGGGGAGGCTGCGCAAATAGAGGAACTATTCTTCCCCTATGATCCAGGGGAAGATGCCCCTACTGCTTCGACTGTTGTTGGGTGAAAAAAACCGCCGCTTGCGCGCGACGGGTGACTTGCAGCTTCTGGAAGATGTTTTCGAGGTAATGTCCGACGGTCTTGTCGCTCAAGTTCAAGGTTAGGGCTATTTCTTTATTGGTCTTACCTTCCGCAACCAAGGCCAGCACTCGTTCCTCCTGCGGTGACAAGGGGTCGTGTTTATGCTGCGGTGCAGGAGTGGACATGGATCGGACTTTGGCGAGCACCCGCTGCGTGACGGCCGAATCCAGGATCGACCGTCCTGACGCCACCGTCATGACGGCTTGGATGAGCTGCTTGCTGCTCACTTCCTTCAGGAGGAAACCATCGGCTCCCGCTAGTATGGTGGCCAGCACGGCATCATCGTCCGCGAAGGAGGTCAAGAACAGCACCCTCGTATCCCGATGATGGGCGCGAATCGTTCGACACGCCTCGATTCCGCTCCCATCCGGAAGCCTCACGTCCATCAGGACGACCTGCGGCTTCAGTTTCGCGGCTTCACGCACAGCATCGGCCATGGTGCCGGCTTCGCCGACGACGTGAAACGCTCCAGCTTCAGTGAACAATGTCCGCAAACCAATACGAAGGACTTCATGATCGTCCACGAGCAAGAGCCGGATTGGTTTCGTCTCAGATTGAGGCTTCATCATGCCTGTGATGGAGAAGGCATTCTATTCGTGTTCCGTGGCCCGGGCCAGACTGGACTTCAAATCGGCACCCCAACATTCTGGCACGTTTCTCCATATTCTTCAGGCCGTGGCCATGACCGTGAACCGTCGCGCGATCGAATCCGACTCCATCGTCTTCCACCATCAGACGGATGCCGCCATCATGCAGATGGAGCGAGAGATTGATCGTGTGAGCGGATGCGTGCCGAAGTATGTTGCTCGTGGCTTCCCGGGCAATGGAGAGCATCTGCGCGGCCTGCTCAGGAGTCAACCGTTCTGCGGCTTCGGGCTTCACGTCTAACAGACAATGAAGTTGAGATGAGTTGTTCACGTCGTTCACCAGCGAAGCCAACGCCGCTTCGAGTGCGCGTCCATTGGAAATCGGGGACTCCAGACCGAGAATGTATCCTCGCAGATCCCGAATGACTCCCTTGAGGCCCTCAGCGGCTGACCCCAATTGCGCGGCGACCTCATGATGGGCGGTCGACACCAGACGTTGGCAGCGTTCGAGATTGAGTCCGATCGCGAAGAGCGACTGGATGGTGCTGTCGTGCAGGTCTTGAGCCATTCGTTCTCGTTCACTCAGTATCTGGCGGAGCTGTCCCTCGCGCTGGCTGATCGTCTCTTTTGCCTGAATATTTTGGGCGAGAGAAGTCTGTAGGTCTGAGGTGATCTGAAAATAACTGTTCCCGATGAATCCCAACGCGAGAAGGCAGGCAATCAGGCGTAGAGAATGCCAGAACCACCAGCGATTGTCCCAGGGAATCGAGTACATGAATACAAACTCGGCCAGACCGAAGAGGAGGGCCAGACTCGCGAACAATGCATCTTCTGACTGGCCCGAGCGCCGGTAGTCTAAAAGAAAGCGTACGGCTCCTAACAGAAACAGCAGACATGCCACGCTTTGGGGAGCGACGGCTGTCGGCGTAAATTCGCCATTCCGCACCATCTCAGGGATGGATTGAGGAAACATCAGGAACCACGTTCCGATCATCACTGTACCGGCCGCGATCATCCAGGGGACCCATCGCCGCTCAGATCCGCCGACCGTGCCTCGCGACCTCCAGACGAGAAGAAAGCCAATGCCGCCGGCCAAGCTCGCCATATTCCGGAATAGAACGAATGCGTTGCCTGGTCGTGCCATCGCATGAAACTCTTCAAGGATGCCCATGCCGAGAAATCCTGCGGCCAGCGCGCGATACTTGTCAGTCGTAGATTTGCCGTACCTGTGCGGCAGCACCATCGCCATCCCAATGGCGACGAGACCTCCCACGGCCTCTATTGTGGAATGAAGCGGTTCATACTGCCAGCGCCAGTCAGGCCACAGAGTGTGCAGGGCGGTGCTGACGAGCAGCGCTCCTCCTCCGCACACTGTTACGACAAGATAGAGCACGAGTGGTTGGTTCATGAGCTTGAGGACCGGCTGAAAGCATACGCCCAGCGAGGTGATAAACCAAGGTCCTGCTCACGCATCTTCGTCGCTGAGAAATTGGCACGCGCGCAGTAGATCGCGTCGTCAGGACTGACTATTCGAAGTGTGAGAGCCCTTTGCGGACGGCAATCGGGCCATAGGTGGGACTGTATTGATGCGTCGTTGCATGCGACCGCCGGCGATTCCCTAGTCGGGAATGACCAACTTAGAGCTTCCGGTGGCAACCGTTCCACTACCTAAAGGCTTGACCCAATACCCGAGGAAGCTCTATAGGGATTGGGCGTCGAGAGATGTCGGCCCGAGGCGGAAGACGGAACTCATTGGAAAAGAGGATAGCCTCTGGCGAGCGCGGAGATGTTCCAATCACAAAGGTGAAACCCATGCTCTCGGGAGATACGTTTTTCGAAGAACAGGCGATGCGTACGCTATCCCATACTCAGTTCGGCGGTGCGGACTTTGGCGAATGCATGGTGACGATGCAGCGCGTACCGCCAGGCGACATGGCGGCGTGGCATCGTGAATGGACTGCCACGGCGGATCGGGTCGCCGCCATCGGCGACGCCTGCGCCGCCGACGGACATGCCGTTAGCGCCAGGGAAGCGTACCTGCGCGCCTCCAACTACTACCGCACCTCCTATCTCATGCTGTTCGGGACCCCCGTGTCTCCTGAGCTGATGCACGCATTCGAACGCGAATCCGCGACCTTCCGTGAGTTCGCTTCTCGTGCGGATCCGCCGCTTGAGCCGGTGGAGATTCCCTACGAGGGCACCACGCTGCCCGGCTACTTTTGCCCATCTGCACGGGCCAAGGGCCGCGCCCCGACGTTGATTGCCACCAACGGCTACGACTCGACCATCCACGAAATGTATTTTGCGTTCGCCGTGGCCGCGAACCGGCGCGGGTATCACTGCCTCCTGTTCGACGGTCCGGGGCAGGGTCGTGCCCTCATCAAGCAGCGTCTGCCTATCCGGCCGGACTGGGAACAGGTCATTCGTCCGGTCGTCGACTATGCGCTCACGCGTCCGGATGTTGATCCCTCGCGGCTTGCGCTCGCGGGCTGGAGCTTCGGCGGCTACCTCTCATTGCGCGGTGCCGGCGGGGAGCCCCGGCTCGGCGCCTGTATCGCGGATCCCGCGTTGATCGGACTCTGGGAGCCAATGAAGAAGATGTTTGCGGAGTTGCCGCCCGATGCGCTGGCCAATCCGCGCGCGGCCGATCCGGCACTGTTCGCACCCTACATAGCCCGCATCGAATCCTCGCCGGTGATGCGCTGGAAGGTCGTGCGGCGGGCATTCTGGGTGCACGGCATCCAGTCGCTCGCCGATTATCTCGCGATCGCGCGCGAGTTCGACAATCGGCAAGCTCTTCAATCGATCCGCTGTCCGGTGTTCCTTGCGTGGGAGGAGAACGACAGCCTGGCAGCGACGGCCCCGCAAGTTTTCGACGGGGTCACCGGTCAGAAGACGCTGGTTCGCTTTCTCGCAAGCGAAGGCGCCGACGGTCATTGCGCGATGAAGGCGCGTTCGCTCTTCCATCAGCGCATGTTCGATTGGCTCGACAGCGTGCTTCCCGCGAAGTGATGTAAGAGGACAGGCGGCCGATCTACTCACGAGTGTGGTGGGCAGCTATCAACGTTGATCCGAAAAGCCAGGACCTATTAGGGATCTATGATGGTGAAGAACTCTGAAATGCGATACCTGCGCCGCTGCGTTGAACTGGCGACGGAGGCGTTGGAGGCGGGTGATGAGCCGTTTGGCTCGGTGCTCGTCGCACAGGTGCATGCTCTTCATCGTCGCTTCCACCGTTCGTCGTAGGCGACATCCTCCTTTTCCCTCGCCTTCATTTCTAAACGCGATAGGATGACATCATCCTATGCTGCTGCTGCTGCGGCGAATCGTCTCTTTGACGCTCGGCCTCGTTCCGCTTTTCCTTATCTGGGCGGGGCTGAGATCCCTGCTGTTTCCCAATCCGCCTCCTGACCCAACGCTGTACTCTGTCCGTGGACAGAATCTTCAGCCTATCAATCCACTCCTGTTTTTCGGCGGTGGGGTCGTCGGACTGTTCGGGTGTTATCGGATGTGCCGGGCGGATGGCGGTTGGAAGTGGGTGCTGGTCTTGATGGCTGTCTTCGTCTATGCGTTGATCCTTCCCGTCATGCAAAATGGGATTCACGGGCCCCCTGGGCAAGGGGCATCATTCGGCACGTCCAGGCAACTTAGGTATTTGGCACATACGGCGACTCGGCTTGCCCGTGAGCAGGGAAAGTTTACATGCGATGCTGCCACGGAACTCACCCAACCGTCCCTGTTTGTTCAGGAAGGTCAAACGCTTTCGTATGTGATCCAATGTGTATCCGATGCGACAGGCCCGGTCGCCGGTACCCCTCCGGAGCGCCCGGGCACTCTCGTCTTCGCCGTCAGTCCTGATCGGAAACGCGCGTGGTTCACCGCCACGGTCCTGGCTCGAACGCCCGACTCGCATGCAACCTGGATCAAGGATAACGGGGGACGCTTCTTCATCGAGGTGCAGCTGTAACGCAGGCTATGGTCGTCCCTTGCGCGATTGCGCAGCAGAAGAAGGGGCCGCTGCCGGCATCAATGGAGGGTGAGGCTGTCGATGTGCTGAGGGGCTAAAGGAAGATCAGCGAAATCGGCAGTTGCGGAGATGTCAGCGAAGGCGGTTCACTGCCGCTTGCGCGACGGAGAAGACCTGCTGGCGTCGCTTCTGATTGACGCCGTCTACCGATACACCAAACCATACCGTGACGCCATTGTCGCCGGTCCGAACATAGATTCGGGTGTCCCAGTAATAGCCGGCATCGCCGACTCCCGCAACGTTTTCCAGTCGCGCACCGCCATCGGAGAGCGTCTTCTTGAACTCGTCGAAACTTTTCGGGGTCGTGGGCCAGAGCGAAATGTTCAGGGTATCGGTCCCTCCGACCGAGAATCGGCAGGCCGTTCCCTTTTCAGCGGTATCGGGGCGCGGCCGTCTGATCGGGCTGCCGAGCAACCGGCCGAGTTCTTCAATGCTCAGCAATGAACAGGCATTTGGCTCGGATGGCTTCTTCTCAGCCGCTGCCGCGTGTGAGGGTTCACCCTGCATTGCGGTGAAAATCGCAATCAGGCCTGCCGCGGTCATAAGGAGCAGTGGCTTCATTGGCACAGGACGAATGTATATGCTTCGAGAGTGAAGCGGCGGGATGCATCAACGTCGAACACGGGCTCAACTTACCTGAAGCGGAGCGGGATGACAACTATGTCTGAGATAAAGCGTGTGAGAACCGTTTCCATGCGGTGTGTGGTCGAGATGACATTCTGATGAGCCCACGCTATGCTCGGGTTCCATTCGCGATCTGTCTGCAGCCTAACGATAAGGAGGAAGGGAATGAATCAAACGAAGCTGGGTCTGTGCGTGGCGGTCGTCGTATGTCTGATGCTCGCCTTCGGAGGACCGATGGGAACGCTACCGTTGGCGACAGCCGAAGAACCGCAGCTCGATCTGAACAGCCCCGACGTGATCAAGCAGGTGCTCGATCAGCAGGTGGGGAAGCGAGTCAAAGTGAAGCTAAAATCAGGGCAGGACATCGAAGGCAAAGTTGCGAGGGTGGGATCCCATGCGGTGCACTTGACCGAGTTGAGCGGCATGGAATTCTTCGACGCGACGGTCAAGGTGGATGACGTGACGACCGTCATCGTCAAAGTGCGCACGAAGTAGTGTGTGACAGGCTAATTTCTTAGAGTCATCTGTGCGGTGCACGTCATTGTGGAAGTTACGTCACAATCAATTCCGTCGGTGCATGAGCAACTGTGTTTTGCGATCAAATACAAGCGGCTCATTCGCTTCCACTATCAAGGGTACGACCGCACAGGAGAACCTCATGATTATGGAGTGCTGAAAGACCACGTAACGGTTCTATTCTATCAAACGAAAGGTGGAAGCAAGACTGGAAAGATGGGTTGGAAGCACATGAACGTGGGTGAGATTCGTCAATTGCAAGTTCTTGATGACTCGTTTCCAGGCGGCCGACCTGTGCCATCCGGCAAGCATAAGAACTGGGATCAGCTATTCATTCGGGTAGATCCGGCCGCGTAACTGCCTTCCAGAGACATGCTCCAACCCGGAATTCTTATTCAACGGCGTGGCTGAGAACTTTGATCTCATTTTCGTCTCGCGCCCTGAGGACGTTCGGGTACATTGTGTTGTGAATAAGAAGGAGGTTGCATGGGCAAGGTGAAGGTTGCGGCGTTTTCCGTATCGCTCGATGGATTTGGTGCGGGACCAGGACAGGCTCTGAAGAATCCGCTAGGCGTTCGTGGATTGGAGCTGCATTCCTGGATCCTCGACACGGACGTCTTTAAGAAAATGCAAGGTGAAGGCGAAGGCACGCATGGCATCGACAATGACTTTGCTGCGCAATCGATGGACAATATCGGAGCCTGGATTTTGGGCCGCAATATGTTCGGGCCGGTGCGCGGTCCCTGGAAAGATGAGTCCTGGAAGGGATGGTGGGGTGACAATCCGCCGTATCATACCCCCGTGTTCGTCCTCACGCATCATGCTCGTGCGCCGCTGAGGACGGAAGGCGGAACGACCTTTTACTTTGTCACCGATGGCATCGAGTCGGCATTACAAAAGGCGAAGGACGTGGCCAAGGGACAAGACGTTCGGATTGGGGGTGGTGCAGCTACGATTCGCCAGTATCTGACTGCCGGCCTAATTGATCAGATCCATCTGGCTCTTTCACCGACTTTCTTGGGCGAGGGGGAGCACCTCTTTGCCGGCCTCAATCTCCATGCTCTCGGGTTCACATCAATCAAAACCGCCGCCGGTGAGAAGGCCACGCATGTGGTCATGGAAAAGAAGTAGACCGCCTTCTTGTGTTCTTCGAGAGTCGCGCCATTCGCGGTTGCGCCTCGGATTCAGAAACCTCTCTTGATTTGCGAGTTTTTGAATCTCGAGGCTGGCGGATGCCACTTCATTTAGGGATTACCCTAGTCCCGATCTGCCATCGTCCATGTATGATTCCGTTGATCCTTCCTGCCTATGGAAAACGGATCCGACCTTCATAGGGTGTTGAAGCAAGGTGCGGGATGATTCGGCAGGCTGTGTGCCGCTGCATTCGCCTCGGTCAGCGCTTCGTTCCGGACGTGGAAACATGCGGCTGCATGGTCGAGTTACGTGGAGGATGTCCGGAGGGCAACGCGGTGAACGGTCATCAGTCCGAGCAGGTATACAAGGGCAAAGGGGCTGGTTAGGATCAGCACGAGTGGAAAGATGTTACTCCCGGCTTGGAAGGCGTAGACCGTATAAATCAGGACGCCGACCATCGGTATGACGGGCACCAGGGCCGCATACCGCCAGCCATCGCGATACCGTCGGAGCAACCGGATCTGCATGATCACATAGACTGGTCCAGCCCACATCATCAGAAAGAAGAGCACATTCTCCCACCATGGTTCCGGACGATTTCTGTGAGCCTCCAATTCGGCATTCAGTCGACTCGCATTCTCGGCGCGCAACCGCTCGATCCACGCAGCCGGTTGGCGTGGGGGTGTCTGTCGTATTCCGGTCCACGTCAACTGGACGGGGATGTCTATCTGGGCCTGTCGTGTGTTCCGTGCGTCAGCCCTGGCGACGATCCTATCGACTTGCGCAGGTTTGTCATGGGCGACCCAGACATCCGCCTCTCCTCTGCCGGCAGGGTAGAGCGGCGACGCGCTGGTAAACGATGAAACACGAGAATGGCCATGGAAGGCCTCAACGTAAATATGGATGGCTTGATCCGTCTCGTAGCCGAGATGTACGTGAAATTCTTCCCAATGTCCAAGGCTGGAGGGCGACGGAGGATCGGTTTCGATCACATGGAGCTGCACCGCGCCGAGTGCCGGCTCGTGGAGCCAGGCGAGCAGCACGAGGGAAAGGATCCATCGAAGGAGGGCGAAACTCCGGCGTCGTGTGCTGGCCTCGTGGCACATGGCAAAAGTGAAACAAGAGCATCGGGAAATGTCCAGCCAATGTTGAGAAACCCCCGGTGCGTGACGTAATGCATAGAACCTATCTTGGGCGTCTACCAGAGCAGGATCCGCTGCATGCCTATCTTCGGTATGACATTCAGCCGCAGATGACCGGCGTTCCAGGCGGTTCGACCTATCGAGTCTTCCGGCTGAACGGCTCCAACGATGTGTATTTGTACGAAGACCGCGAGACTGCCACAAAATTCATCGGCAAATTCTTCCTCTCTTCACGAAAGAATAATGCCGCCAAGGCCGCGTCGCACCTCACGCGCGAGTTCGACAATCTCTGCACGGTGCGGGATTATGGGTTGACGGGCTATCCCCACCATGTCGTGAGGCCGCTGGGACGCCACTACGCGATGAACGCCCTTCTCGTGACCGAGTACTGCGAAGGAGAAATCCTGAGTGACGTGATCCGGGAAAGCATTCGGCATGGCGATCATGGCAGGCTTTCTCACAAATTGACCGCCCTGGCCTATTTTCTATCGGCGTTGCACAATCGGACGGCGGTCGGCGTAGGAGTTGAATTTCATTATGATTGCCACTATATGGACCATTTGATCGGCCGACTCCTGGAAATCTCGGCGATCGGATGGGACGAGGCTCGGGAGTTGTATTGGCTACGAGATCAATGGCGCAATCAGCCGAGGATGTGGGAAGACCAGCAGGTGCTCGTCCACGGGGACGCGACGCCGGAGAACTTTATGTTCGGCCATAACCTGCAAGTCGTCGCGTTCGATCTCGAACGGGCCAAGCGTGCCGATCGCGTCTTCGACGTCGGGCGTATCGCCGGCGAACTTAAGCATTTTTTTCTGCGTGCCAGTGGCAATCCGCATGCCGCCGAATCCTCCATCGGGCACTTTCTTTGGGAGTATGCCTGCCATTTTCCGGATCGCCACAGCGCCTTTCGTTCCATTACCGGACGAACTCCGTTCTACATGGGGATGACGCTGCTCCGCATCGCACGAAATAGTTGGGTCGAACCGGAATACCGACGACGGCTGATCAATGAAGCAAAAGCATGTTTGAGGGGCTTCTAGATGCTCATCAAGGGGATTATTTTCGACGTCAACGGGACGCTGGTGGACATCCGTACGGACGAAGGGTACGAAGAGATCTATCGGATTTTGAGTAATCTCTTGTCGTATCAGGGGATTTCCCTGGATCCGAACGGTCTTAAAGATGTCTATTTCCAGATCATGAAGGAACAACGGACGGTGTCCCGCGAGCGTCACCCGGAATTCGACGCGGTCGGCATCTTCCGTGAGATCATGACGCGATATGCGACCGACTTCACGCGTGGTCTGTCGGCGGTGAAGCTCGAGCAGCTGCCGACGTTGCTGGCTGAAACGTACCGTGCCGCCTCACGCTTCCGGTTGCAAGTGTATCCCGGCGTGGACGACACGATGGCACAGCTGCAGGCGAAATATCGGCTGGCGGTGGTGTCCGATGCGCAAACCGCCTATGCCATTCCGGAGTTGAACGCCGTGGGCTTATTCAGATATTTCGACCCGATCATTATCTCGGGAGCCTTGGGGTGTCGTAAACCTCATGAACGTCTGTTCACCCAAGCCTTGGCGGCCATGGACATGCAGCCATCAGAGGTTCTGTACGTGGGCAACGACATGTACCGCGACGTGTATGGGGCGCAGAGAGTCGGGATCAAAACCGTCTTTTTCAGGTCCAACCAAGGAACGCAGGAAAAGGAAGGCGTCAATCCGGACTACATTATCTATGCCTTCCCAGAGTTACTGAACGCCGTCCGATTCTTCGAGGACCAGTGATTCAGGAACAGTGTGTTTGCTATCGCGGATCGTTGTCGAGCGATGACGCGTGGGCGTGCGATTCTAACCGCACGATAATCCCTTCGTCCGGTCCAAGCCGAAAGCGATCGGCGGTCCAAGTTTCTTCGCCTCGTCGTGGATGGGTGGAGAGGATGAGTGTTCCGGTTCTCGTCGGGATCGACACTGTTTCCAGCAATGAGAAGGTCTGTTCTCTTGCACTAAAATTCAATGCGATCAGCATCGCTTCCGTTTGTCCCTCAGATTGGAACACCCGTTGATAGGCGAGACATTCACGTCCCTCGACCTCGACTGGTTGATAGATTCCAGAGGTCAACGCACGAGACGTTCGCTTCAACCGGATGAGCTGTTTGTAGAGCGACAGCATTGAGCCTCGGTGTTTCTGCTCCCACGCGACGTTCGTTTGCGGCCAATCCGGAGACAGAGGGAGCCAGGGCTTGTCGGTCGTGAAGCCGGCCTGGGGACTATCATCCCAAGGCATTGGAGTTCTCGCCGGGTCCCGTCCGGCCTTCCATGGCCAATAACGGATCGTGTAGGGATCGCGCAGATCCGACCGCCGAAGCGTTCCGTCTCGTAGTCCCAATTCTTCCCCATAGTAGAGAAAGGGAGTTCCGCGAAGCGTAAACAGAAGGAGCGCCGCAGCCCTGGCACGCCGGACGGGATCGCCATTCTTGCCGTAGCGGTCGATATGGCGGGATTGGTCATGATTGCTGAAGACGACCGGAGGCCAGCCGCCGTGCGGCACGGCCCGGTCGCTCTCGTAGATCAGCCGACGAAACGCATTCAGGTCCCAAGACGAGCGGAGCAGGCGAAAGTCGAACACCTCATGCAATTCATCCGAGCCGGTCCCATAGAATGCCGCCGGTCCGCCGGGAGTGTCCGATGATGCCTCGCCGACTAGAAGGATGTCGGTGCGATCTTTGAGAGCGGCCCGCAGCGCTCGGAGGGCCGCATGAGTTTGGGGCTGGTCGCGGTCGTATAGGTGCACTTGGCGATAGTAGCTGCGCCAAGCCAATCGACGGGGGTTGTCTGGCCAATTGGTGTCTTTCCCGAGCCAGTTGATCGCGTCGAGCCGAAAACCGTCGACACCGCGGTCGAGCCAAAAGCGAACCACATCGAAGATGGCATCGCGCACCGCGGGATTGGTCCAATTCAGGTCCGGTTGCTGAGACAGAAACGAATGCAGATAATACTGGCCCGTGTGCGGATCCCTGGTCCAGGCTGAGCCTCCGAAACGCGCGGCCCAATTGTTCGGAGGACGGTGTCCTGTCTTCCCAGCGGCCCAATAATACCAGTCACGTTTCGGGGACGTGCGGGATGATCGCGATTCGACGAACCAGGGATGTTGGTCCGACGTATGATTCAGGACGAGGTCCATCACGATTCGAATGCCGCGGCGATGGGCTTCGGAGATGAGACGGTCAAAGTCCGCCAGAGTCCCGAAGCGCGGATCGATGGCGCAATAGTCCATGACGTCATAGCCGAAGTCATCCATGGGAGAAGGATAGATCGGCGAAAGCCAGATGGCGTCGACACCAAGCGAATCGGAGGTCCCATTGAGGTAATCGAGTCGGCTGATGATACCAGGGAGATCGCCGGCTCCATCCCCGTTGGAATCTTGAAATGACCAGGGATATATCTGATAGACGATGGCAGATTCCCACCAGTGAGGATCTGGATGAATCCGGGTCATGCTCGACCCTACCTCAGGTCCTACCATTTGGACAAGCGGCGGCCGAAATCTCTTCATTCGCGTGTCATCTGCCGCCTAGTCAACGGGCTTCCGCGCGACTCTGCCCCCAATTGCAGAAACTGGTCATGCCGATCGCGAGGTCGTCATGCATGCTCCGGAAGAGGACGGAGGCAATCGATGTCGATTTGTCGACTCCCCTTCGACTACAAGGTAAGGGGTCATACCTCGTGTTATGTGTGCTCAGCCTAAACCTATCAAAAGGGAGAAGTCATTTATGGGTTCCAATACCATTCGGCTCCATCGTGTATTTCGATCCACACCGGAACGGATCTATAAGGCATTCCTCGACGCGGATGCCATGACCAAATGGCTGCCGCCAAATGGATTCACGGCAAAGGTGCATCATATGGACGCGAAAGTCGGCGGCACCTTCAAGATGTCCTTTACCAACTTCACCACGGGCAAGAGTCACTCGTTTGGCGGCAAGTATCTCGAACTCGTGCCGCACGAACGGATTCGCTATACCGACCAGTTCGACGATCCGAATCTACCTGGCGAAATGCGCGTGACGGTCACGTTGAAGAACGTCTCCTGTGGTACGGACGTGAACATCGCGCAAGAGGGTGTGCCGGAGGTGATTCCAGTCGAAGCCTGTTATCTCGGCTGGCAGGAATCGCTAATTCTTCTGGGAAAACTCGTCGAAGCGGAGATCCCGGACTGAGGGATTGAACAATTGTGCTCATCTTGCTTTTATGTATAAATGGACTCGGGAGGAGGGTTTGTCGGCGAGGACAACGGGAGGATGGTCATGGATGTCACCACGCTCAAAAATATCGCCGGGCAATCGGAACTCAATAAGCGGGGAAAGGTGCTGGCGAGAATCGGCGAGGCGAACGTATGCGTCTCACGATTTTCTCAACATCCGAAATGGGAGATTCATCCCAAAGGGGAAGAAGTGCTGATCGGCATCTCCGGGGAATTGAGCGTCGTCATTCTCGATCCGTCCGGTCCCCGGACGATTGTCGTCAAATCCGGCGATGTGGCGGTCGTTCCAGAAAACACATGGCATTCTCCGGTCCCTCATGGCGAAGTGTCCGTCCTGAGCATGGGGGATTATGCCGGGACGATTGTGTCCAACAACGATGATCCGCGGCAATAGCAGGCGAAAAGAAAAGATGGATGGGCGTAACCTCGGAGCGCTATGAACCTCTACGACATCGACCTCGTCACCATCGACGGCAAGCCGCAGAAGATGGCCGCCTACCGCGGCAGGACATTGCTCATCGTCAACGTCGCGAGCGAGTGCGGCTTCACGCCGCAGTATGCGGGGCTGCAGGTGCTCTACGAAAAATTCAAGGACAGGGGATTCGTGGTGCTCGGTTTCCCTTGTAACCAGTTCGGGCACCAGGAGCCGGGCGGCGAGGCTGAAATCGGGCAGTTCTGCTCCAGAAATTACGGCGTGACGTTTCCAATGTTCGCCAAGATCGACGTGAACGGCGCGAATGCCCATCCGCTCTACCAGTATCTCAAGTCGGAAAAGCCGGGGATTCTGGGCACCGAGGCGATCAAGTGGAACTTCACCAAGTTCCTTGTCGGGTCGGACGGCACGATACTGAAGCGCTATGCCCCGAGCGACAAGCCTGAGGCGATCGAGGCGGACGTGGCGGCGAAGCTATAGGACTGACGGAGAGACGTTGGTCCGCTGAGGTGAGCGATGTCGTGGCTCTGCTCATGGCTCCTCGGCCCCGAGGGGCTGTGGGTTGTGATCTGTTTGTTCGCGTATCTTGCTGCGGTTTCAAACAACCCCTCCACACCGGCCGGTAACGAGTTTCTCGAATCGCTCTGGATTGCGATCCCGCTTGTCGGCGTTCCGCTCACGTTTCTGACCGGCTATCTGCCGGGAGGCTGGAGTGGGCGGTGGCTATTGCGTCTCATCGTCGCATCGCTCTTCGGCGTGGTGGTTGCCTCATTTCTCGCTGCCAGCGGGGTCGATTATCACGACTCGCGTAACTCCGGTTTGATGGCCGCGCCATTCTACAGTCTGACCATCGGCCTGTTTGTGCTGATTCCCGGCGCGGCGATCGCGGCGATCGCGGCGATCCTCTTGTTTTGGCGACGGAACAAGGCTCATGGCAGAGGATGATCGTCCTGCGGTCCCGTATAGGGGTCACGTCAACCGGCCGATCATGCTGAGTGTTATACTGTCTCGCAGACAGACGACCGATCCAGGCTGGAGGCGGGAGATGCGAGAAGCACAATCCACGCGGATGCCCGGTGCCATGATGGCTCTCGGGAGCATGGTCGCAGTCCTGACGTTGACGGCCTGCGAGAGCACACCCAAGTGGGTCAAGACCGGAGTCTACACCGGCTCGGACGCCAAGGCGTTTTACAGCACGGGAGAGGTCATGGGGATCCGGAACGAACCTCTCGCCTGGGATGTCGCCGAGAATCGGGCACGGGCCCAGATGGTGAAGATTCTGTCCACGTACACCGCGTATCTGATGCGGGACTATGCGGCGTCGACCGTGGGGTCCGATTTCAAACGGACGGCCGAGGAGCAGCATGTCGAAGAAGCGACGAAGACGTTTGCCGCCGCGACCCTCAATGGAGTGCGGCCCGTCGACCGGTATAAGGACGAGAAGAAAGGGATTTACTACGTCGTCGTCAAAATGGAACTCGAGGATGTGAAAGACATGATCGTGCAGTCAAAGGAACTGAACGGTCAGATGCGGGACTATGTCCGCAAAAATGCGGATCGGGCTTTTGAGCGGCTCGAGAAGGAAGAACAGAAACGGGAAGCACCGGTACAGAAGCCGAAGGAATAACGTCGGGTTCATCTCCTCTCCACGTCAGTCCTCCCCACGATAGGGTTCTGCCAGCCTCCGGCGGGCGCGATGAAGTGGTCGACTTCGCGCGGCCCCCACGTGTTCGGCTCATATTCGTAGACCGGTGTACGCGCCTTCAAGGCACGATCCACGACGCGCCAGGCTTCTTCCACATAGTCTTCACGGGCGAAGAGGGTGGGGTCGCCGGCCATCGCGTCCGCGAGAACCCTGGCGTAGGCGTCCATGTCATCGGTTCCGGGCCAGTGGCTCGCCACCATTTCCACGGTTTGCCCGATCATTTTCTCGGCTTCGTCCATGACGGTCGTACCGAACGCGATGGTCACCTCCGGGCTGATTCTGAAACGGAAGTAGTTGGGCTCGGACGTACTGGTGGGAAACAGAGTCGGAGGGCGTCGAAGGCGGACGACGATCTCGGTGCACGTCACCGGCAGACACTTCCCCGCACGAATGTAGAATGGAACGCCTTGCCAGCGCCATGAATTGACGTTCAGCCGCAGCGCGACGAACGTTTCCATCTGCGAGTCCGGGGCCACACCCGCCTCGTTCCGGTAGCCGCGAAATTGCCCGCGCACAATGTCGATCGGCTCCAGCGTCGGAATTGCCCTGAGAATTTTGACTTTTTCGTCCCTGACCGACTCGCTGTCGATTCTCACCGGAGGTTCCATCGTCAAGTACGCCAGGACTTGGAACAGGTGATTTTGCACCACGTCTCGCATGGTGCCCGTTCCGTCGTAGAACGCCCCTCGGCCTTGTATGCCGAAGCTCTCGGCCATGGTGATCTGTACGCTCTCCACGTGCTCGCGATTCCAGAACGGCTCCAAAAACGCGTTGGAGAAGCGGAAGAAGATCAGGTTGTGTACGGGACGCTTGCCGAGGTAATGATCGATACGGAAGATCGCGGGTTCATCAAAGCTCTTCAAGAGGATCCCGTTGAGCAGCTGTGCGGACTTGAGGTCCGTCCCGAACGGTTTTTCGACGATGACGCGTCCGGCATGATCCGAGCCCGACTTCGCCAATTGCTCGATGACTGTTTCGAACAATACAGGCGGAATGGCCAAGTAATGAGTCGGCCGTACGGCTCCCTTGAGCGCATCGCGGATCGCCTGAAAGGTGGCAGGATCTCGATAGTCGCCGTCCACGTAACGCAGCAAGGCGGTCAGCTTGGCGAAGGCCGCCGGGTCGATGCCGCCGTGCCGCTCGAGACTCTCACGGGCCCGTTCCCGAAACTGCTCCAGCGTCCAGCCGGCTTTGGCGACGCCGATGACCGGCACGTCGAGACGCCCGCGCTTCACCATTGATTGCAGGGAGGGGAAGATTTTCTTGTAGGCGAGATCGCCCGTGGCTCCAAAGAAGACGAGAGCATCGGAGTGAGAATCGCTCATCATCAAGTCTCCAATCCCTTGCGCGTTACTTGGCGGGGACTTCCACGTGTCCCCCGAAACCGAATCGCATGGCCGAGAGGAGCCGATCTTCGTAGTCCGCCTCGCCACGGGAGGAGAACCGTTGGTACAGTGCGGCGGAGAGCACCGGGATGGGCACCGCCTCGTCGATGGCCGCCTTGACCGTCCATCGGCCTTCGCCTGAGTCCGATACCCGGCCGCTGAATTGGGAGAGGTGTTGATCTTTGATCAGGCTCGCCGCCGTGAGGTCCAGCAGCCACGACGCGATCACGCTTCCGCGGCGCCAGACCTCGGCGATATCCGTCAAATTGAAATCGTATTGGTAGTGCTCAGGGTCGCGCAACGGCGTGGTCTCCGCATCGATGTGATGTTGCTGCTTGCCGATGTTGGCATTGCGCAAGATGCCCATGCCCTCGGCGTAGGCGGCCATCAGGCCGTACTCGATCCCGTTGTGAACCATCTTGACGAAATGGCCGCCTCCGGCGGGCCCGCAGTGCAGGTAGCCCTGTTCGGCCGTCCCGCCCAAGGTCTCGCGCCCCGGCGTACGCGGGACCTCTCCCGCGCCGGGCGCCAAGGCCGAGAAGATCGGGTCCAGGCGTTGAACGACCTCCTTGGGGCCGCCGATCATCATGCAGTAGCCGCGTTCCAGCCCCCATACCCCGCCGCTCGTCCCCACGTCGACGTAGGCGATACGTTTCGGGGCGAGTTCTTTCGCGCGCCGAATGTCGTCGATGTAATAGGAGTTTCCTCCGTCGATGAGTATGTCTTCCGCTTCAAGATGGGGTAACAGGTCGGCGATCGTCTGGTCCACGGCTGCGGCCGGAACCATCAACCAAATGGCCCGAGGTTTGTGCAGCTTCTTCACCAGGTCGGCAAGGCTGGATGCGCCGACGGCCTTGTCGCGGGCTAATTCCTCCACGGTCTTCGGGGACCTGTCGAACACCACGCACTGGTGTCCGCCCCGCAGAAGTCGTCGGACCATATTTGCGCCCATTCTCCCAAGGCCGATCATGCCGAGTTGCATAGCGACTCCTTTGTTGTCATGGGACGTATTGAGTGAATCATGCAGGTTGTAACGGAACGCCCTAAGATATCTTGATTATATCCATCCGGTACAGCGTTGAACTCAGCGGTTTTTCCCACGCAATCCTCCGGAACGGTACGGCAGGAGATGCCGCTCCTGACATCGTCCGGCTCGCGACCTGCGTGCCTCTCTGCGATGGCTAGGCCGCCGCGTGTCTGAAGACATTCCATAAGACTGCAGAAAGGTAAAGTCCGATGCCAAAGGCCGTATGAGTCATCAAGCTTTTCAGCCTAGCTTGCGTCGGATTTGATGTGTTGGCCGAGGCGATACCCAGCCCCAAGGCCGGCTGCACGACACAATATGGAATGAGCACCGTCCCGACACCAAGCAGCAGGGCGGGTGCGAGAGAGGGATGATCGAGCCAACGCCCCGACGTGGGAACGATGAGCATCAGTGCAAAGGCGATGCTGATCAAGAAATGCCCGGCCCAGCCGATTGCACATTCGGCCGGTCTCTTCGCCGCCGAGGCAATGTTTGGATGTGTGAAGGTGCCGGTCGGCATCGCGCTCAGCCAACGTCCGACAAGACAGAAATTGAGCGAGGAAATATGAAAGGCGCGCTGCAAAAACAGGTTCCAGAGATCCATGGTCAGGGCCGCACCGATTCCCACGAACACTGCCCCGACGATGTGCAGGGTGTCGATGGTCATCCCGGGATCTCCTCTGCCTCGCTGCAGAGAGAATATACGGGCATCTCACCGTTCGTCACAACTAAATATCCGGAGAGCCGTCAGCCTGAGATTCCCTTTGATTTTTCATATCCTGTTCAGTGTAAAATCCGCTCGATGAACGCGCCGCGTCATTTTGGACTGGACCGCCACGTCGGTAAGACCCCGCTCATTCGCCTGCGGCGTCTTTCCGAACTGACCGGCTGTGAAATTCTCGGCAAGGCGGAATTCATGAATCCCGGCGGATCGGTGAAGGACCGCGCCGCGCTGGGCATTATCGAGGACGCCGAAGCGAGAGGGGTATTGCAGCCTGGCGGCACGATCGTTGAGGGGACGGCAGGCAATACCGGCATCGGCCTCACGGTCATCGGCCATGCCAAGGGCTACCAGTCGGTCATCGTCATTCCCGAGACCCAGTCTCCTGAAAAAATCCACCTCTTACGCGCGTTGGGCGCGGAGGTGCTTCCCGTACCGGAGAAGCCCTATTCCAACCCGGGCAACTATAACCACGTTGCCAGGCGCATGGCGGAGGAGAAGGGTTGGTTCTGGGCCAACCAATTCGACAATACGGCCAACCGCCTCATCCACTATCGCACCACCGGGCCGGAAATCTGGGAGCAGACGGACGGGAAGGTGAGCGCCTTCGTATCCGCCGTCGGCACCGGCGGCACATTGGGCGGAACCACGCTGTATCTCAAAGAGCGCAATCCGAAAGTCTTCGTCGGATGCGCCGATCCCTACGGTGCGGCCATGTGGTCCTGGTTCACCAACGGCAATACGGAGACGAACGACGGCGATTCATTCGCCGAGGGCATCGGGCAAGGCCGTGTCACGAAGAACCTCGAAGGCATCGCCGTGGACGGGGCCTGGCGCATTCCCGACCAGGACGCGCTGACCATCCTCTATCAATTGCTGCGCGAGGAGGGCCTCTTCCTCGGCTTGTCCTCCGGCATCAACGTGGCCGGCGCCCTGCGGCTGGCGCTCGAACGTGGACCGGGTCAGACCATCGTCACGATCCTCTGCGACTCGGGCGCGAAGTATCAGTCCAGGATCTTCAATCCGGAATGGCTCACTGCCAACGGACTGAAAACTGATATGCCGCTCGAGACCCTTCTTTCCAAGCCCTGATCGGGGCACATAAAGATATCGAGAGCGTGCGCCCGGAATCTTCGTAACGTGCTCTGTTGCAGATCCGGGTGGCATCACGCACATTTCGTGTGCGCGACGATGGGACGCCTGGCAGGATTGCGCCCGTTATCCCGTCGGCTCGCTATCCAGTTGATGGGCCTTGCGACCTCCACGGGCGAGCGGGCGTGCCGGTACCTGGCCTTCCACCATGAGTCGAGCCATGTCCGCGGCTCGCGTCACGAGCTCCTGCGCCCCCTCGCGTAATTCCTGACTGTGCCGGACCTCGCTGACATTTCTCTCCATGTCCTCAGCGCTCCAGCCTCGCGAGTGAGCGATGAACGGAAATTGTGGAAACTGGCAGCCGACTTCCGAGAAGAAGGTCATCAGCTGTCCGGCCACGCCCTGGACGTTGTCTTGCCCGCCCATGATGATGAAGGCCGCAACCTTGTTCTTGAGCAAGTGCTTGTTCGCGATGGTTTCCTGATTTTGGATGCAGTTCATCCGTTCGACCATCTTGTAGTAGAGACTGCTGGCATTCCCCCAACGAATGGGAGTGGAAATCAGAATGACGTCCGCCCAATGCACGATCGCCTCATAGACGCGATCGAGCTGATCGTTCGGGTCCATCTGCGTAATCGAACAGGGCCAGGTGCAGGCCAGGGCCGACTTCGAATAGAAGCCTTCGCAGGGGCGAAAGTTCAACTCGCGGAGCTTGATGCATTGGGCCTCCAAGCCGAGCGTGGTTCGTGCATACTCCAAGGCCACGTCCAGCAGCGCATCGGAGGTGCTGAAGCGCGGATGGTCCTGCGTCATGGTCGTCGTCGAGATGCCGACCACGCGAATCGGACCATCCTGGCGGACGATCGGGCGAGCCAACGGATGGGGGGCATGCAGCTGTTTGTGCCGCTTCGTGGCGGAGGAACGATCGATGAAGAGCCGGCCGTTGTCGACCCTGGTCGCATAGGTCGGAACCTGATCCTGTTCGTACCCCGCTTCTCCGCGGCCGGTTTGGCGATGAAACTTCCAATAGTGCCAGGGGCACACGACGTAGTCGCCCTCCAGTGTGCCTTCGCCGAGGGGGCCGCCGACGTGATTGCAGACTCCGGAGATCGCCGAAAAGACGCCGTCCTTGTAAGAAAGCGCGATCGGCGTCGTGCCGCACATCACTTCCTGCAACGGTGTTTTCTTCAGCTCTTCGACCGTTCCGACATCGACCCAGCGGTTCTCAGCCATCACGAAACCCTTCACTGCGCACAACTCTCGAATCGTCCATCGGCCTGGGCCGCATCATAGCATCGAAATCTTCTCGCCGTGAAGGAGAGGGACCGGCGGCGCGGGTCGTTATCGGAGGGAAAGGGACAGGCTAGTGTTTGGGTCGGGTTCTTGGATCTCAGCCTATCGCCGCAGGCTCAAGGCATCTGCGCATTGAGCTGGATGAGGCGATCCGTGAGCTTCCTGCCGAGATCGGCGATTGCCATTTTCTTGGCTGCGTATACGGAATCGGTATCTTCCGTGACGAACGCCGGTCCGATTCTCTTCCCTATGCCTTCCGCGTCCTGCGTGGCATAGAGATAGCCGTTGCGGACGTCCCACAGCGATGACCGCATCATCACGAGGGCATCGCTCTGCGTACCCGGCACGAGATAGGCTCCGACGATGGTCAAATAGAGCAAGGCGGCGGGATTGTTGTAGCGATCGACGGACGACACATCCGTGATCACGAGCAGGGCATCCGCCCCGTATCGGGCGGCTTCCAGCCGAAGGTCTTTGAGGGCATCCCGGTTGGACGTCGAGACATACCCGGAGCCGTAATGGCCTGGAATGGTGTCCTCCGAGATCAGGTAAATGACGGAAACCACACCTGCTTCCTTGAGCCGATTGCCATAGGTCAACAGATCATTCTTCTCTTCGTCGGTCCAAACTCGTGTCTTGTAGTTTGAACGGTTGCTATTGAGGAAGACCCCCAGCTTGAACGGTGCCGGTAACTGGGGTTTGAGAGCCAAAACCTCCTGAATATCCTTGTCCGTCGTCACCTGACCCAAGGAGTCCCGCAGCGTCCCACGGTCGAAACCCTTGCTGGCTGCACATCCGGCCAATATCATTGCGAGCCATGCTATGACGACAGCCCTCATATTTCACCTCCGGTTCATGCTGTGTACGAGGATAGGCCGCAATGGGATCGGGGTCAAAATAAACAGCAGTTTTGGTGAACCACTTCTTGAACCACTTCGGCTTGTCTGGTAGATATCCTGCCTACTTACGTGTTCGGACCTAATCCATACCCTGTATCCGTCCTGAATTAGCTGCCATAGCGAATAGTCCTTGAACGAGGAGGGAAGGCATGATCCATAAACTATCGTCGCACAAAGGAACGATGGTGCGGTCACGAGGGCTTTTCACCAGCCTCTGTCTTCTTGCGGTGCTCACGGCGTGGCTTGGATGCAGCAGCACGAAGAACCCCGGCACCGGCTCTACCGGTTCGGTGGCCGCAGCCGATCAGCGTGCCAAAGGTCATGCGACGGCGGGAGATCGGCGCGGCAAGGTTCTCGGCAGTGCGGGACGTTCGTCCGGCCCCGCCGACAGTTGCCTCGCCAACCTGCCGGTTCCTACGCCGACCCCGCCGGCACACCGTGTCGTCCAGTTGGTCAATTGCTCCGATCAAACCGTACTCGGCGCCGCCAATGCGGCTAAGCAGCCTGGACCGGCCGAGCCAACGTCGGTATTTCCGAGAGAAGGCACATGGGTCATGGCACCGGCGACGCCGGGAAGCACCGCCAACGTTCTGACCATCGATATCCCGCCGCAGTGGGAAGACACCAAGTGCGCCCCGGGCGCGTCGAGTTGTGACGCGATCGGACCACGGTTTTGGGCGCGGACCGGCTGCCGCTACGATATTGCGTCCGGCCGGGCCCAATGCGAAACGGGCGGCTGCGGCGGACAGTATGACTGCAGCGCGGCCAGGCAAGGCGCGTCCGTGGGCACGACGATCGCCGAATGGACGTTCTATGAGCCGGTGGTCGCTCCGTTGCCTCCGGACAAACCCCTTCTCCATTACTTCAAGGACTCGCCGGACATCAGCGCGGTCGACGGCGTCAACCTCACCATCGACATTCAGCCGCTCAACAGCAGTCCGCATGATCCGTTCGACGCATTAGGAGGCCACGACATTCAATGGCTGGCGGAACAATATCCGCTGAGTCAGTATGGCCAGGATTTGCGGGCCGCAGGGCAGTGTCTCGACAGCTTCCGGCTGAAGCGATCGGACCTGACGTCGGGAACGCGCGCCTACGTCATCGTCGACAACGACGGCCAACCTCTGGGAGGAGACAGCACGGTGGCCTGCTTCTCGAACTGTGCCAAGTATGCGTACCCTGCACCTCCGCCGGAGAACTGCGACGATTCGGATCACAATTCGCAATGTTATCTATGGAAGGCGTTTTGTTTGGGCGATCCGAGCCAGTACGGGCCGGCGAGGGGAAAATGCACGCAGAACAGCGATTGTCCGGTTGGCGGCGCCTGTTGGGACCTGAAAGATCCGTCATCGCCCCTCGATCATACCTGCCAAGGCCGGGCCTTCATCAAGAATGCGACGTGCGATGCGAACGTCTGTACCTACCCGTACGGCTATATCGATCCGGTGAAGCAGGTCACGTTCTATTCGACCCAACCTCCCTTCGGCCAATGCACCGATGTCACCCCGGATCCAAACAAGTGTATCGGCGACGATACCTTGCACGCGGTGCTTCCCAAGGCCTACAGCTGGCCGAACGATCCGCAGGTATATGGAGGTGACGCGACCGCCTATCGAATCATCTTCGCTCCGGGAGGTACGACGGTGCCGATTACACCGGCCGGCCAGATTCCCATGTGCAGCGCACTGCCGACGATCTATGGCTATGCGAGCCAATACGGAGGACCGAACAGCGACAGCAAGCCTTGCGACTTTCCGGTCAATCAGGGCGGGGCGGTATTCGGCGTCGCCTTTCCCAATTCGACGGCGCAGACTCCCTGGGCCTGTAACGTGGGGGGCGGGTCGGGAGACAACGGGGTCATCTGCCGCTGGAAGCAGGATACGCCGGCCACCCGCAAATGATCGCGGGGCCGGCGAACCGTTGGCGGGGGCGCGCTAGTGTTTCGTGCAGCGGAGATCCGATCGTTGGATCTCCGCGAGCTTCTGATCGTCGAAGGGGATCGGGGCGCAGCCGTGCCCCTTTTCACAGACGAAGTCGTATTTCACCGCCGGCTGGTGACAGCTCAAGCAGGTGACTCCCTGTGACCGATTGACGACGTTGTCGCCGCGATCCTTGATGGTCGTGCCTTTCTTGGACACCTCCAGGAAGAAAAACTCCCACCCGTTCGTGTTGGGGAATTTCTCGCGGGAATGCTTCACCATGGCCTCGAAAGGAACCAGCTGGAGGATGGTCCCGACCGGGTAGTCCTTGTCCGGCACACTGTCCCGGAAGATTCGCATCGCCTCCTTCAACTTTTCGGGATCGGCATGTTTGAAGCGCGTATTTCTGACCTTCGGCCAATCGAGAATACAGCCGAATGTCTCTTCCGACACGGCGACGTCTTCAGCCGATGCGCCGGCTGGCATCGCGACCGCGAACGCCGACGCCAGCAGAATTCCCGTGACGAGTGAGCTGCGATATCGACGCCACGCATTGATCACTTTGCTCATGATGCCTCCTCCATTCTGCTCTCCATCGTAAAACCCCGGGGAGATTGTACCGGCTCGTGGGCGATTATGCCGCCGGTCCGTTCCTGATTGGAATAGGCAAAGGGTTTGAGCGCTCGACGCGTCGATATGGCGGCGAAGCACGGTACGAGCCCGATTGAGCATCATGCCGGCCTTCCTTGTCCCATGTCCAGCGGTTCGTCTCGCTCGTCGGCCACAATGCCAGACCTGTCCAGCAGCTCAACGAACGCGAAGTCGACGAGGAGTAAGCCGGTCGGCGCCGAAGGTGGGCGAGGGAGGGATCAGGGCGTCCCTGATCCTCGTTCCGGGGAGAGCACGCCCCGCTCGATCTCGCGCAAGTAGAGAAAGGTCGGGGCTTTGACGCCGGCCTTTCTCCTGATTTCCACCAATTCCGGAGATTCGAAAAAACGGCGGGCATCGTCCAGCGAGGTCCATTTGGAGAAATGGACGACGGTATTGGCGTCGGTGTCGTATCGAAGGAGTTGATAGCTGATTTCTCCGGCCAGTGTTCTGATATCGGCTGCCCGGTCAAAAACCGTCTTCCAGGCCGTATAGGCGTCAACCTCATGAATGATCAATACGTGTGGCATGAGCACTCCCGGCTGTTCATGACAACGGCCCGCGCCTGAAACTCAAAACACCATCAGCAACCGGAACTTTGTCGCTGCATTGATGTCCTGAACGTTCGTGGCGAACCACCCCAAGGCTGTGCCCGGCGCAGCGGTACTCTTTCCCAAATAGTAGCCTCCGACGGTTTGGATGACATAGGTGCAGGCGCCGTGCTCGACGAATCTGAAAGTTTCCCATGCCTGCACCTGCGTCCGGTCCGTCACGAGACTGTCATAGCTGATCGTGCCGTGCGGAAGGCCGCCTCCCTTTACCGCCGTCACATAGTTGATGCCGTTTGAGGTCTGCAACGCATATGAACCGTCGCCCTGCCGTATGAGCCTGAAGCGTTGCCAGGCATTGTCAAACGGCTGCGGCCGCGCATTGTAATCAGAAAGAACGCCGAGCGCCCCGGTGACCACAATGTCCGGATGTGTCGCCACGTGGCCCCCTCCTCCGTACGCAAACAAAACCCCGCTCGGGCCGTTCAGCGCTGATATGGCGTATTGGTAGCCCGATCCCAGGTCGCCACACTTCCACAGATAGAACTGTTCCCAGGAATTGGGTTTCACCGCGTCGGTGTGGAAGGCATCCGTGGTTTTCCCTCCTGCCCCGACGGCCGTGAGGTAATGTCCGTTCACCGTCTGAATGGCGTTTCGCCATCCATATTGATCCAAGACGATCTTGAACGTTTCCCACGATTGTACTTGCGTCGCATCGGTGTGAAGCGGGTCGGTGGGCTGACCGTTGGGCAATACGGCGTTCGACAGACCTCCTCCGTTGACCGCCGTGAGGTAAGTGCCCTTCATGGTTTGAAAGGCATACTGTCCGCCGAAGCCGCTGCCTCCCAGCAGCTTGAATTGTTCCCACGCCCCGATGCCTCTGGCATCTGTGTGAAGAACGTTGGTCGTACGTCCGCCGCCGTCGACCGCCGTGACAAAGTTCTGATTGAAGGTTTGAATGGCAAATGCTCCAGGAAGCGGTGTCGGGGCAAGCTGAATAGGACGCGAGGGAATTTGTGATCCTACGCTGGGTTTGAGGCGCGGTGAAAGTCCTCGCTCTTGAATGTCACTATCCGGAAGTTGGCCCGGTTGCGGATTGGTGTCCGTCGTTGACACTGCCTGAGCATCCTGTGACACGGACGGAGTCGACTCCGTGGCGCAAGCCGCCAGATTGAACACGAGGATACCTGCCACGAATATGGAAACCGGTCGAGCGTGCTGCATCCTCCACCTCCACCACGGTTGTAACCGGATACAATGTTCTTTGAACGACATCCTGCGCTGCATTCCGCCGCCATAGTCCTGTTGCATCCATGTGTCGAATGCCGTGCCGTAAAGGTTCACGGACTGGCCAGAGCATTTGATGACGGGCCGTGGTTTATGACGCGTCCATGATCAGAGTTTCCCGGCAACGATCTGACACGTAGAACGCCTCGTCGCCGACGCCGGTGACCGGTTCGATCGGTGGTGCCGGAATATCACTTCTGCGGCATTACTCCTGCCCTCTGTGAGCGCTCGCTGTCGCGAATGCCCGGTTGGTCTTCTCCGCACGTCTATGAGATCCGATGATATGTGCTTCGTTTGAACAAGACAATCCCCCATCATTTGCTGCTGTTCTTCGATCCGTCGAGAGGGGCATGCGATGTTCACTCCACAGCTTGCTCCAGCAGCGTACCCACGGAGTGAAGCTTTGAGGTGAATTCAACCGGTACGGCGTGCCGTTCCTGGAGCAACTCCGGTGAATTATACGTGAGCCAGACCTTTCCTTCTGCATCTTCCCAGGCCAGGGCTTTCATCGGAAGATCGATGGCCGCAGTCGGTCGTGCGACCATCAATGCCGTTCCGCCCTTTGGATTACCGAAGATGAGCAGTTGAGCGGGTGACATCGTGAGTCCGACGTTCTTTGCCTCTCCGCCATGATCGATACGCGCAAACACCTTCATCCCTTTGGACGTCACGGCCTGCTCGATCCGGTCGATGGTGTCGGAAACCGAGTAGCGGCTGGGCTTCGTAATCAAGTGGCTTTCCGCACGTGCTGTGCCGGCACTCACCGGCGTGAACCCTATGCCAAGCAGCAGCGCGCCGTTCAGTAGTGCCTGAATGAGTTTCATAGGCCACCTCTCTTTCCTTCTCGTCTCGCAAGTCCATGCATCAACGATGTGGATGGATCGTCAAGCTTCGGCTGCGGGAGTCTTGGCTCGAATCTCTAGGAAATCTTGATGGACTGGGATCCGGTATCCGCCTTCGGCGGACGCAAAGTGAGCCTGGAGATAGGCTTCCACGTCGCGCCTTGCCGGCGCGTGCTTCATGTCCAACAGGTTCAGCATGAATTCAGCGACGGCATACGTTCTGGCCAGGTCCGGCGTCGTCACGTGTGCGTGATCGAGCGTCGTGACGACGTCGTAGCGATCGCCGTGCTTCGTGCGAAATGTCTCGGCGGTCCTCCGCAGTTCGAAGCGGTGCCCCAGGAAATGATGGAGCATATTCATGCACCCGCTCTCGCGGTGCTGGAGGACGACGATCGTGACGCCGGTCGGGGACATCCAGGACACGAGGCGCTCCAGATGCGCGAACCAGTCCTCCGCCGGGATATAATAGAACGTGTGGGAACACAACACGAGATCACCCGGTGCCGGCGGCCGGGCCGTCATGATCGATTGGCCGATGGCTTCGGCCAGGGGAACCGCCTGTTGCAGCTGCTTGAGGAGATAGGCGTTCGGTTCGATGGCGATGGTACGTTCAAAGGCGGGAGCGAACGTCCGTGCGAGCTCGCCGTTGCCCGCACCGGCATCGATGAATACTTTGCGCGCCGGCAGACGGTCCACCACCTGCTGAAGCCATCCTTTGGCGTTTCGCTTCTGGTCCGTGTGGTCCAGGAAGACTTGAAAGGCCTGTTTGTACGCTTCGCCCTGGGAATCGAAGATGCGCACGCGTTCTTGATCGGTCATCTGAACCTCCGTCGTGTGGCTCCTATACCATCGAACGGTCACGGCTGCAAATCACAAAACTAACCTGTTCCTCAGGGTTGTCTGAACGCTCAGACATGGCTCGACGGAAGGATGAGTCGGTTCAATGGCAGGTCAATGACTCGATGTCGGCAGCGGTCGGTCGAAGTGGAGTGAGATCCCGAAGACGAAAATCTGCGAGGAGTAGTCTCCCTGGATGGTCTCGGTTCGAAGGGTCGCCCGGTTGTATTTGAACTCCCCGAAGAGTGCCAGTTGCGGCATCACGAAATAGCGGGCTCCGGCGATCAGGTTCACGCCGAGACTGACGTTGGTGTCCCCGCTGGTCGAGAAGAACAGCGCGGGGCCGATTCCGCCGTAGGGTTCGAGCTCCGCGACCAAGGACGGGCTGCGCACGATGGCATTGATGGCCCAGGTCGTCAGC
The DNA here is from genome assembly GCF_900169565.1 of Nitrospira japonica. NCBI lineage: Bacteria > Pseudomonadati > Nitrospirota > Nitrospiria > Nitrospirales > Nitrospiraceae > Nitrospira > Nitrospira japonica. The sequence continues at coordinate 2,444,136 of NZ_LT828648.1, forward strand.
TGCATATGGGAACCCGCCATCGTTTCCGAGAAGACTCTCCCCGGCACGCCTCCCACGACGGTCTGTTGCTTGATGTTCAGCTGTGACGTAAAGGCTTCCGTTTCCAGCCCGAACCACTCGCGTTTGGGGAAGAAAAACCCCACCTTCGCGCCATAGAACGGGGAAGCTTTCTCCATATCGATGTCGGCGACTCGAGCGTCGGTCACGCCTCCTGCCAGCGTGGGGCTATTCACGGTGGCATTGGAGAGACTGCCCGGCAGGATCACGCCGGTCTGGCCGACGATGTACCATTCTGCCTTGGCGGGGAGTGCGGCGAGATAGACGATGGTGAAGAGACAGAGAGCCGTGGAAATGGAGTGACGCGAAACAATCGTTCTCAATAGACCGCCTTCATCGAGGTTCAATCGGCAGGGCGACACCGACCCGATACCGCAGTCGTTCGCCTACTGGCCGCATGTTAACACGATTGACGAATCGTGCGGTCGAGTAACTGAAAAACCACACATGAGAAGTGGAGACCAGGCGTGATGGAGTCGCCGAGGGTTACGAAGGAGCGTGAACATCACATGCGAGCCGATCGACTTGCCCGAGCCCTCCGGGAGATGTACAGTTCGACACACATTCTGCGGGAGGACGGTCATGAGCAAGGCAATCGAGAATCTCCAGGCGGCACAACAGCGGGCGATGGCCGTGCGGCCGAAGGTCGGCGGCTTCCCCCATCTGGCTGAGGTGCTGCGTCAAGCGGGCGTTACACGAAACGTCTGGTCCCTACCGGCCTGTCAGAGCCTGTACCTGACGAAGGATGGGCCGGTAGTGGCGCAAGGAGCGCCGCTGTTATCCGGTATGGGAGACGTGCCCCGATTCGACCAGCCGGCGCTCATCAAAGCGTTACGGACGGATCAAGCGGGCGAAAGCACCTTTCAGGAGTTTTTGGCGGCGGCCTGGCACGCCGGCGTCGTCCGATACGAGGTCGATTTCGCCGAGCGCACGGTGATCTACTCTGGTTGTCAGGGCGAAGAATACGTCGAACGCTATCCAATGGTCGAAGTGAAGTAGCACCTGTCACACCCCATCACCTCATGACGAAGGACGGTGAGATGGACGAGGCACGTCTTTCAGTCCCGGAGTGTTCGGTCTTTGTCGGGGTCAGCCTCGACGGGTTCATTGCGCGCACGAATGGCGATCTTGACTGGCTGATGGGGGAGGGCGGCGGCGATAGCGCGGAATTCGGATACAACGAGTTCATCGCCGGCATCGACGCCGTAGTCATGGGGCGCGGGACGTTCGAGAAGGTTCTGACGTTCGACAAGTGGTACTACGGCAACAAGCGAGTAGTCGTCCTGAGTCACCGAACGCTTGATCTCTCCGTTGCTCAAGCGCGTGGAGCTGTCGTCGATCTGATGGCCGGAGCCCCGGTCGAGATCGTTTCCAGACTGACCGCTTCCGGCTTTCGCCGCCTCTACGTGGACGGTGGCCTCACGATTCAACAGTTCTTGCGGGCGGGACTCATACAACGGCTGATCATCAGTCGCCTGCCGGTGTTGATCGGTCGGGGCATTCCGCTGTTCGGTTCGCTCGAACACGACGTCCGGCTTCGACATCTCGCTACACATACCTATGCAGGCGGTATGGTCCAGAGCGAGTACCGGATCGATCCTGGTGAGCTGACTCCATGACTCGATCATTGCGTGACAAGTCCGTCATCGTCGTCGGTGCCGGTCTGGCCGGATTGACCGCCGCCGTGGAGCTTCAGAAACAGGGCATGGCCGTCACTCTATTGGAGGGTCAGGAGCGGGTAGGCGGCAGAGTATTGACGATCAGGGACGGCTTCGTCGATGGGCAATATGCCGAGGCCGGGGCCGAGTTCATCGACGAGGATCACGAGGAGATCTGCCGCCTGATCCGCAGTCTTCGTCTCAGGCTCACCCCGGTGCTGCGGGAAGGATTCGGCTTCGCCTTGTCGTCCGGCGGACGAGTCCGCCGCTTGTCCGGGGACGGCATGTGGAAACGGCTGGCGGAGCAGCTGGCTCCGATGATTCGAGCCTATCGGCTGAGCGAGCAGCGGTGGGACGGTCGGGTGGCGGCTGAATTGGGGGCCCGCTCCGTGGCGGAGTGGATGAAAAGCCGCCGTCTGTCAAAGGAATTGCGTGAAATGCTCGTCGGCCTGCGCGGGTTTTTCCTGGCCGATCCGGCCGATCTGTCGCTGCTCAGTTTGGTCGATCAGGTCGCCTCGGGCAGTCCCGGCAAGGGTGGGATGTACCGCATTGCCGGCGGTAATGACCGGCTCCCGGAGGGGCTTGCCGCCATGTTGTCCGATCGGTTGCTGCTCCGGCACGAAGTATTGGCGATTTCCCGATCGAAACAGTCGGTCCGCGTGCGCGTGCGTGCCGGGTCTCAGGAATCGTGGCTTCGAGCCGACTACGTCATCCTTGCAATCCCTGCCACGAAAATTCGGACGCTCGACATCACGCCGGCGCTTCCTCCGGAGCAGGCCGCTGCCTTTTCGACCTTGCGCTATGGGCCGGTGACCAAAGTATTGCTGCAGTTCGATCGCCGGTTTTGGAAGCGACGGAATCAGCCGTTGGCCTATGGGACCAACCTGCCGATCGGCGCCCTCTGGGATGCCAATGAACAACAGAAGGGCAGGCAGGGGATTCTGTGCCTGATGGCCGGAGGGCAAGCGAGCCGGGCGACGAGAACCCTCGCATCCAGGACAGGCTCGGCCGGTCTGGTGCAGACTCTGCGCTGGCTCGGCGCACCAGGGAAGCAAGCGGTGGCCATGCGGATGGTGACGTGGGAACGCAATCAGTGGATACGAGGCGGTTATGCGGTATTCGGTCCGGGATTCGATCCGAAGCTGCGGTCCTGGCTCGCCCGGCCTTGCGGCCGGCTGTTCTTCGCCGGCGAACATACCAGCCTGCGATGGCAGGGCTACATGAATGGCGCCGTCGAGAGTGGGTTCCGTGCCGCTGCCGAAATCCAGGCCGATATCCGTTTCAGGTAGTAGGCGCCTCTCCGGATCATTCCCGTCCGCTCGTATTTCACGCGTCACTCGCCGAATGGTGATCGCAAACGCTCCCGTTCTGCCATTGACTCGCTCGCCTGTTTCGGGCACGTTGACGCCCGTGCAGTGCACCGGCCGAGAACGCAGAGATGCCTGAGGCGACAGGAACGGAAGACCGAGGCAAGGAACCCAGAGAAAACTCCTTCCAGATTACGCCGCCGGCGATCGCGCTCCCCAAGGGCGGAGGCGCCATCCACGGCATGGGCGAAAAGTTCGGCGTCAATCCGGTGACAGGAACCGGGTCGCTGACGATCCCGATCTATACCAGTCCGGGCCGGGCCGGATTCGGGCCGCAACTCAACCTGTCCTACGACTCCGGGTCCGGCAACGGGCCATTCGGGTTCGGGTGGAGCCTGTCTCTTCCATCCGTCTCCAGAAAAACGGCGAAGGGCCTCCCGCGTTACGACGATGCAGCGGACTCGGATGTCTTTATTCTTTCCGGTGCCGAGGATCTGGTTCCCATTTTGGTGCAGCAGGGGGCTCAATGGATTCCCGAGGTCGTTCCATCGAGAACGATCGGCACGAAGACCTACCACATTCGACGCTATCGGCCCCGTATCGAGGGCCTCTTTGCCCGTATCGAGTGTTGGACGAATCAACAAGATGACACCGACGTCTCCTGGCGATCGATTTCGAAAGACAACCTCACGACCTGGTACGGGAAAACACCTGAAAGCCGAGTCTTCGACCCTGCCGACCCGTCCCACATCTTCAGCTGGCTTATTTGCGAAAGTCATGACGACAAGGGGCAGGCCATCGTGTACTCGTACAAGCCGGACGACTCGGAGGGCCTCTTGTCCGGCCGGGCGCACGAAAAGAACCGGACGACGGCGATCCGGGGGACGAATCGCTATCTCAAGCGCATCAAGTATGGGAATAGGCGCTCCCGCCTCGTCGAGCCGGATCCGGACCGGTCCCAATGGCTCTTTGAAGTTGTATTCGATTACGGCGAGCATGATTCGGACAGGCCTCAGTCGCTGAATGAGCCCAAGAAGTGGGAGTGCCGGCAGGATCCGTTCTCCACCTACCGCGCCGGCTTCGAAGTGCGCACCTATCGTCTTTGCCAGCGCGTGCTCATGTTTCACCATTTTCCCGACGAAGACATCGGCGCCGATTGTCTCGTCCGTTCCACCGATCTCACCTACTCATATGAACGGCAGGCGGACGACGCTCGCAGTCCCACTTACTCGTTCATCGAGTCCGTGGAGCAGGTGGCCTATCAACGGAACATAGGGGGAACGTACGACCGGCGCTCGTTTCCTCCCGTCACATTTGAGTATGCCGCAACGGCAGTGAGCGAGACGATTCGCGACGTCGATCCGGACAGCCTGGACAATCTTCCGTTCGGTCTGGACGGCCGTCACTATCAATGGGTGGATCTGGACGGCGAAGGGCTCGCCGGTATTCTCACCGAGCAGGGTGGCAGCTGGCTCTACAAGCGGAACCTCAGTCCCGCGACGGAGCGAGAGGTCGACGGCGTGACGATCACGGACGTCTGTCTTGCGCCGGTCGAACTCGTGGCTTCCAAGCCCTCATTGGGGACGCTTCGCGCCGGAGGACAGCAGCTGCTCGATCTCGCGGGCGACGGACAACTCGACCTCGTTCTTCTTCCCGGACCGGCTCAGGGGTTCTACGAGCGAACGCCGGATGGGCAGTGGACGACGTTCAGATCGTTTCAATCGGTTCCGAACTGCGACTGGTTCGATCCGCATCTCAAGTTCATCGATCTGACCGGAGACGGTCATGCGGACCTCCTGATCACCGAAGACGACGTCTTGCGCTGGCATCCCTCGCTGGCCGAGGAGGGATTCGGACCTGCGTCCTACGTGCGGCAGGCGCGCGATGAAGAGACAGGGCCGCGACTCATACTCGCGGACGGCACAGAGTCGATCGTGCTCGCGGACATGTCGGGTGACGGGTTGGTCGATATCGTCCGCATTCGAAACGGAGAAATATGTTACTGGCCGAATCTGGGGTACGGAAGATTTGGCGCCAAGGTCACGATGGATCAGTCGCCTTGGTTCGAGGAGCCGGATCTTTTCGATCCCCTACGCCTCCGCCTGGCGGACATCGATGGATCCGGGACGACGGATATCCTCTATCTGAGCGAACAGGGCGTTCACCTCTATTTCAATCAATCCGGCAACGGATGGGCGGTCAGGCAGTCGTTGAAGGCCTTTCCTCCGGTTGACGATCTTGCAGGGATCATGACGGCGGATCTGTTCGGCAACGGCACCGCATGCCTGGTATGGTCGTCGCCGGCTCCGGGCAATGCGCGCCGGCCGATGCGCTATGTGGACCTCATGGGAGGCCGGAAACCGCACGTCATGGTCCGTACGGCGAATAATCTCGGAGCCGAGACGCGTATCGAATACGCGCCGTCGACCAAGTTTTATGTGGCAGACCGCCTTGCCGGCAAGCCGTGGGCGACGAAAATTCCTTTCCCGGTCCATTGCGTGGAGAAAATCACCGTCGCGGACAAATGGCGCAGGGCCACGTTTTCATTCACCTACAGTTATCACCATGGCTACTTCGACGGCATCGAACGGGAATTTCGCGGATTCGGCCGTGTCGAACAGACGGATACCGAAGACTACGGAGCCTTCGCCGGGGGAAATGTCGAAAGCCCCTACATCACCGACACCAAGGAACTGTATCAGCCGCCGGTCAAGACCGTGACCTGGTTTCATACGGGAGCGTTTCTCGATCGGCATACAGTGCTCGGCCATTTCCAGGACGAATATTTTCCCAACTGGTACGAGGCGCTGAAGCCGGACGACACGACCGTGCTCGGGGGCTTTCGCGAGAACACGCTGCCCGAGCCCGATCTGATCGTCCAGGATCTTTCCGCGGATGAGTGGCGTCAGGCGTTGCGGGCTTGCAAGGGCATGGTGCTCCGGCGGGAAATCTACGAACTCGACGTGGACAAGCTGGCGGTCGGAGTGCATGACCCGGTCAGGTTGTTCTCCACGGCGTACCACAACTGCCATATCCGGCGGGTGCAGCCCGCACAGGGCAATCCCCATGCGGTGTTTCTCGTCACCGAATGCGAGTCCATCACCTATCAATATGAGTTGGACCTGACGACGGAGATCCTGACGCCCGACCCTCGTGTCGCCCATACGCTGAATCTGCGCATCGACGAGTTTGGCAATGTCCAACAGAGCGTCGCGGCCGTGTACCCTCGGTTCGGAAGGCACCGTGACGCTTCGCTGCCGAATGAGACGGAAGACCTGGTTGCTGCCATCCAACGGGAACGGCACCTCGTGTACACCGAGACGCGCTACACAGCGGATGCTCAAGATCAGGACAATTACCGGCTCCGCCTTCCCTGCGAGGTGTCCCGTTACGACGTGACGGGCATCACTCCATTGAACGGAGGTTATTTTGCATTGGGCGAGTTGAGGAGCTGTCGGCTGAGCCCCGGCCGATATCAAATCGACCCCGCTCCGGGAGACGTCGAGGTGGTGGAAATTCCCTACCACCAAGTCGCCGACGGGACATCGATTCAGAAACGGCTGATCGAGCGGCTCCGCACGTTGTTTTTCGAGACGGACCTCGCGACCTTCCTACCTCTCGGCGGGTTGAACAGCCTCGCGTTGAAATATGAGGATTACAAGCTGGCATTGACCGATGACCTGCTCGAGGCCGTCTTCGGAACCAAACTGGCCCAGCTCGCTTGGGACGGTCTCAAAGATGTGACGATGAGCGGATATATCAGCGGGCAGCCGCTTGGCGCTCGCTTTCCGAACGAAGCCATCGACGGGGAATATTGGGTCAGATCCGGGACGGCCGCGTTCTCCGACGATGCGGCCGAACATTTCTACTTGCCCGAGCGTTATGCCGATCCCTTCGGTCACGTCACGACGCTGTTGTTCGATCGGACCTACGATCTGTTCATCAAGTCCAGCACCGATGCGTTGGGTAATACCGCCGCCGTCGAAGCGTTCGATTATCGCGTGCTCGCCCCGTCGGCCTTGAAGGATATGAACGACAATCTGACCGAAATGCGCTACGACATTCTCGGCTTGCCCGCCGTGATGGCGATGAAAGGAAAAGGAACTCAAGGAGACAGTCTGGACGGCATCACCCCCGCGGTCCTCAACCCGTCGCTCGATCAACTCATCGGCTACTTTCAGGGTGCCTTCGACAACGGGGAGGCGCGCCGTCTGCTCGGCAACGCCACCGTACGGTATGTCTACCACATGGGAGAGGAACGGCAAGGCACGGAAGTGACCTTCGCGGTTCATCCGCCGGTTGCCGGGAGTATCGTGCGGGAGCGACATGTTGCGCAACTCGGTCCGGATGAAGAAAGCCGGCTGCAGGCGGCGTTTGAATATTCCGACGGATTGGGTGCGCTGTTGGTTACGAAGTCGCAGGCGGAGCCGGCAGCGGGATCAACGGTCCTGCGCTGGATCGCCTCGGGCAAGACGGTCTTCAACAACAAGGGCAAGCCGGTCAAGCAATACGAGCCGTACTTCAGTACGAGCGAGCATCGATTCGACGACGCCGAGGCTGAAGCTGAAATGGGCGTCACGCCGATCATGTATTACGATGCCGTTGGGCGCCTCATTCGCACCGAACTGCCCGACGGTTCCTTCAGCCGCGTCGTATTCTCTCCCTGGCACGTCACGGCTTTCGATCGCAACGACACGGCCTATGATCCGACGGGACATGCTCACAGCGACTGGTACAAGCGCAGGACGGATCCCGCTCATCCTCGATTCGGCGAATTCAACGCTGTGGACGATCGGCGGGCTGCCGATCTCGTGAAAGTTCATGCCATGACCCCTGCGCAGGTGTTGTTCGACAGTCGGGGGCGCGAAGCGATGTCCGTCGCCCATAATGCCTATGCCTATCCCAACGGAGGTTCGAGCGGAGACGAGCGGTACGTGACCTTCACCAAGCTCGATGCTGAAGGCAAGCCACTCTGGATCAGAGACGGGAACCGAAATCTCGTAATGCAATACATCACGCCTCCGAAACCGGGCCGATGGAGCGAACAGCCGAATGAAACGGTACCTGCCGGCTCCGTGCCCTGCTACGACCTGGCAGGACATCCGCTGTATCAGCACAGCATGGATGCCGGCGATCGATGGACGCTGAACGACGCAGCGGGCATGTCCCTCTATGCCTGGGATCTCAACGAGCGCCGTGAGTCGGACGGCTCTCTCGTCGTGGAGGACCGCCAGTTTCATTCGACGTACGACGCGCTCCATCGGCCGTCCGAACAATGGCTGACGGTCAACGCGTCTCAGCCCCAATTGATCGTACGGTTTGGTTACGGAGAACGTGAAGCCGGCGCGAAGCAGGCCAATATACGCGGCCGGCTTTATGAGCACATTGATCAAAGCGGCCGCCAGACGGCCGATGCCTACGATTTCAAGGGAAACGTCGTGACGGCTACGCGACAACTCGCCGCAGGCTATCGCGAGCCGGTCATCGGATGGCAACCGGGCAGTTCGACCGCCGTCTTGGAGGCGGAGCGGTTCGAGCAGCGGACCGAATACGACGCGGTGAATCGCATCACTCGCCGCTATAACTGGCATTCGGGCACCGGCGGCCTCGTCGCCGTATATGAACTCACGTACAACGAGCGCGGCGCGCTTCAACGGGAAGAAATCGTCGTTCGCGGGCTGAAGACGCCGGATGGGTATCAGGAAAGCACGCAGAGCCGCAGGACGGCGGCGATTGCCGGCATTACCTACAATGCCAAAGGCCAACGAGAGCGAATCGAGTATGGGAACGGGACGACCACGTGCTACGACTATGATGCTGAAACGTTCCGGCTGACCCAGTTGCGCACGACGAGGCCGGCATACGATCCACCGTTCCCGAGCCGCCGGTCGCAATTCAAGAACGACCGAGTGCTCCAGAACCTGTTCTACGCCTACGATCCCGTCGGCAACATCATGGAAATCGAAGATGATGCGTATGAACCGGCGTTCTTCGACAACCAGCAGGTCGATCCCAAGAGCCAGTATGTCTACGATGCGCTATACCGGTTGATTTTTGCGATGGGGCGCCAGAACGGAGCCTTGCGCGGTGCGCCGGCGAATATCGAGCCGGATGCCCCCGGCCTGTCATTTCCAGTTCGCCCGACGGATCCGCACGCACTGAGCGCCTACAGGCAGACGTATCGCTATGACCCCGCTGGGAACATCCTTCGCCTCCGCCATGACGCAGGCCTCGGCAGTTGGACGCGGGACTACGCCTATGCATTTGAGGATGCGGCGCAGCCGGCGAGCAACCGCCTCTGGCAAACGTGGGACGGCGGCGACAGAACGCAGGCGGTCTCCTATGCCTACGACGTTCACGGCAGCATGCAGAACTTGGCCAACGTGACGCCGGCTCAGTACGTTCGCTGGGACTATCGCGACATGATACGCGAGTTGGAACTATGACAGCGGGAGGCAGCGGACTCGGAAAGTCATCGAGAGTCGTACCGGGACGAAGCAGTGGGAGCGCGTGGATCTCGGCGGGTTCGAACGGTATCGCCGCTATGCGGGCGGTCACGTCGTCGAGGAGATCGAGACGCATCATGTCACGGGTGACTCGCGGAGGTTCTTGCTCGTGGATGATGTGCTCAGGACGGACCATCCGCGGCTGTCGACGGGCGCGCACTATCGCTACCAACTCGGCAATCATCTGGGATCCGCCTGTCTTGAGCTCAATGACGATGCCGAGGTCATTTCCTACGAGGAGTACCACCCCTACGGAACGAGCGCGTACCGGGCGACGAACAACGCGGTCGAAGCGCCGATGAAACGGTACCGGTATACGGGCATGGAACGGGACGAGGAAAGCGGACTCAATTATCACTCTGCGAGGTATTACGCCCCTTGGTTGGGACGATGGGTCAGCGCCGATCCCTTCAGCCTGATCGATGGAGGAAATCTCATCGGCTATGCGTTGGACAATCCCATCGGACGCACGGATACAAGCGGTCTCGCCAGCACGGGAGAAGTGACCGAATTCGATTCAGACAAGCTGATCAAAGAGTTCGACGCACTGCCGAATGTATCGGGCGATTGGATCGAGGCCCACAAGAAATTCAACGAGACAGTTCAAGCTAATTTGCTGGAAGAGCCCACGCCCACGACGGCACGGGAAAAGTCCGTTGACGCCGATATCGAAACCGAGGCGCATGATCGCGCCGTCGTCAACATCGTGAATGCCGCGATTGACACCGCGTCCGCGTTGGTCAGGTCCAAGGGAATCGAGGTGTCCGAGCATGATCTGCTCAAGATTGCTCTGCAGATGGTCGTCTACCCCTATCGGACGGGTCATGGCCTGACCGAGAATCTGATTTTGAGGGACGTCGATCACTTTCTGACCGGCAGAATTCAGGCTTGGCGAGATTATGTGCCCAGAATTCCTCTGGTCGATATTGCCCCACTTGGGAAGGGGGCCACGAACGATCCCGGAATCATCTTGCTCGGCAACTATGCGGCGATGGTCTATGACGACATCAAGCGTGTATCGTTTCGCACGCATCCCAAGCCGGATGAGAAACATGCCAAGAGTTCCATGGATCAAGACTCCAAGCCGGCCTCGGCGCCGGGCGGCCGGTTTTGGGCCTATTTCGGAGGAGACTTACTGACGACCCGCGACCATCCGAGCGAATCGGCCGCCCCCTGGAAATTGAAGATTTCGTATGACGACGTAAAGGCGGCGCGATCCACTTGGTCAGTCATGAAGACGGCGCTCGAAATCTCGTACGAGGTGGCAAAACAGAAAGCGGCCCAAACGCTACAAGAATTGATCGACGCGATCGAGAACATGGGGGATCCAACCGGCACGCTGCGGTTCATCGGAGAACGAATGCATGACTAGCGTTGCGCGGCATGTCGTGCCGTGTATGCAGATCGACGATGGGACAACCATGAGACGCTGCGACTTCTGAAGCCATGCTGTCAATCTTGCGGCCCATTGGGGCTCTTTTCATGCGCGAGAGTTGCGAAAGGATGTAGGTGAGCTGTGGCCAAAAACCGAAAAACCAAGCCGGCTGGTGCGGCAAAGTCGCGGAGCAAGACGCCTGCCGGACGATCGAAGAAACGAGAGACGAAGCTTGCGGATTCCGCCGCCTTCGTGGTCAGCGGCCGAATTCGCGACACGGACGATCGCCCCGTGGCCGGGGTACTGGTGCGCGCCTACGACCAAGACCTCCGTAAGAGCCAACTACTTGGTGACGATTGGACTGATGAACTGGGGCACTATCGGATTCCCTATCGCCGGACGGCGTTCTGCAGGGCCGACAAAGAAAACGCGGATCTGTATACGGTTGTCGTCAGCGCGGACGAGCGTGAGCTGCTCCGCTCATCCGTGCTCTTCAACGCACTCGCGGAGACTCAGATCGACCATGTGATCGCCGGCGTCGAGAATCGGGAATCCGAGTACGAGCATGTCTTGAAGGCCATTCGTCCGCTCCTTGCAGGGCAGGGCGAACGGGGGCAGGATCTGCCGGTCACGGAACTCACCGACAAGGACATCCTGTTTCTAACTCAAGACACGGGTGTTGCGTCCGAGCAGATCGCGCTGCTCGTCAAGGCCCATCAGTCCGCCGCGACGGTTCGACCGGACAAGACGGCCTCGACACACCGAGGTCGATCGGACGATCAGGCCGTTCCCGCAGAACTCTACTACGGCTGGTTTCGACAGGGTGTTCCGACCGAGCCGAAGGCACTTTGGTCGACCAAGCCCGACGACCTGATTGCCGCGTTCACCGCCGCGATCCAACGGAACATCGTGCCGCAACGATTGAGAGAGTGGTTGGACAAGCTGTCGGCTCTTGTCGAAGCGATGAACGTATCCACGGCACTGCAGCCGGCGGCTGACGGGCACAGGGCGTCTCTGGGCGATCTGTTGGCCACGATTCCGGGACGGCTCTCGACGAAGAAGGAACGCCTTGCAGCGGGAGCGCTCCTCGACACCGGCTTGACCGAGGCGAGTTTCGCCGGGCGACTTCGCGACGCGGGCTTCAGCGCCGGAGAGATCGCGTCCGTCCAGGTGACGCGGGCGCTTGGGGACTTGACCGGTGGAAACCGGACGTTGGTCCAGGAACTCCAGGCATTGCGCGGAACAACCAGCGATCCTTCCCTGCGGTTTCTCGCACCGGTGCCGCCGGCCCGTTGGCTGGAATTGGCCGTCAAGCACCGGTCCGATGGTCCGCTTGGAACCAGTCCGGAGATTCACGCCGAAGAACTCGAACGAGCCGTTGAGGCGCAACATCCGACCGCGGTTCTCGCCGCGCGCATTCAATCAGGTCATGTGGAACTGCACGATGCCGCTCTCAAGGCTGCGGCGGCGCTGCTGGCGTCGAACCCTGAGTTGGAATTGCAGGAGCGCAATGCGCGCGCAGTCGTTGATCGTCTCGAGGGCGTCAAGGATAAAGAGCGGCTCGTGAGCAACCTGCAAAAGATCCAGCGCGCGCAAAGGTTGGCCGGTGGGTGGCGCGAGGCGGGGCTGTTGCTCGATAAGGGTTTGGGGACGGCGAGGACCATCGTGCAACTCGGACCGAAGGCCTTTCAAGAATCCGTCGGGCCTGCGCTTTCCTCCGAGCGCGCGGCCGCCATCTATGCTCAGGCGCAGCGCACGCACGATACGGCGGTCGCGCTCATCGCCATGGCGTATGCCGATCGGGGCGCCGTGTTGGGTTTCACGGCAGCCGGAGAAAATGAACCAGACTCTCCGGATACGTCGAACTATCCGAATCTCCGCCGCCTCTTCGGCAATCTGACGACCTGTGAATGCGCGCACTGCCAGTCGGTCCTGAGTCCCGCCGCATATTTGGTCGACCTGCTTCGTTTTCTCGATCCGCAGAGCGACGCGACGCGTACGGTCACGCCCGCGTTGTCGACGCTGTTGGCGCGGCGGCCCGATATCGCGGACATCGAACTCACCTGCCGGAACACAACTCAGGAGGTGCCCTACATCGATCTCGTGCTCGAAGTGCTGGAGAATGCGATCGGCCTGCCGATCGAGATTTCTGCTCCCTACGGATTCGACCCGCAGGCTGATCTGGCGTTGAATCCGCTGCCGAGTCGCGTGATGACGGCGTTGCGTTCGGTGCTGGAGCGAAGCGCCATCTCGATCGATGAACCGCTTCGCATCGAGCGGTCCGCCAGGCAGTTGCTGATCGGGACCTTTACGGACTGGATGATTACCGATGGGGCGCGGTATTGGACGCTGCGCCACTTTCCACGATCGCTGACCTTGTGGCGTCTTGGCATCATTCCCAAGGTCTTGGACGTGACGGATTATGAGGCGGTTCGCCTTCAACTTGACCAAGGCCAATTGCCGAACGTCGATTGGGTGATTCCGTCTGACGGTAGTTCGCGCGACGGGAACCTCCCCCTCACGGGCACGCCGGCGGTGACGCCGGTGCAAGCCGGCGTCAGATGGACCGTCACGTATACGCGGGCCGTTCGAGTGACGTTTACGATGGCGGCCCCGATGAGCGCCATCATCCTGAGGTCGGCGGACGGAGGGCGGCAACTCGACGCCGGCCAGTATCCCACCGCCATGGCGCAGATGGTGTTCGTTGGGTTGAGGAGCGGACAGATTGTTGAACCACTGCGCAGCATGCTGCCGGAAGGCTTGCCGTACCGGATCGCCCAGGCCGGAGCCGACTGGGAGATTACGGTGGCCGACGAGGTGACGCTGCGCTTCGTTCCCGAGCGGCTGTTCATCGCCTCGCTGACCTACCAGACCTCCGACGCACGGGAGGACGCGCTGGCAAGCCCGGAAAACCGAAATCCTGAGGCCTACAACAGGCTGGATGGAACGGTCTATCCCTGGACGCTGCCGTTCAATCTTTGGCTCGAAGAGGTCAGGACGTTCCTCGATCGGGGCGGCGTGTCGCGTCGCCGACTGATGGAGCGATGCAAGCCGGCAACGCGGCTGGCCGATCACGCCATCGCGCGCGAAGTGCTCGGTCTCTCATTGGCGGAGGCGAATATCGTCACAGCGACGAATCCGCGTCCTCAATGGGAGTACTGGGGCCTGCTGGAGAACGGAAATCGCATTGTCGATCGCAATGAGGAGCACCTGATTGCTTCGGGATCATGGACCGACGTGCTGAACTTCAACGTGTCCATGCTGTTGCAGCAGTCCGGGCTGAGCTACCGCGAATTGCTCAATGTGCTGCAGACCCGGTTCGTTCGGGCCGTCGCGCCGGTGTTGACGCCGGTTGGCGGGGAGTGCAATCCCAGCGCCATGAGGCTTCCGGGATTGACCGCCGCGCATCTGGATCGCATCCACCGGTTCGTGCGTCTCTGGAAAAAGACCGGCGGCTCCCCCTTCGAACTCGATCTTGCGATCGCCGCCACGCCGGTCGATCGGACCAGCCTCAACGAGACCGCGCTCCTGCGCCTGTCGCATCTCCGGCAGTTGCACGAGTTGCTCGATCTTCCGGTTTCAGATCTTGCGGGCTGGTGGGGTTCGCTGACGGAGAGTTACGACGACTTTACGGCGGCGACGCGGCGGCCGGTCAAAAGCCTGTATGAACGCCTGTTCCTCAATCCCGCGGTCGCCAATCCGCCGGATCATGACTTCTCACTGAACGATCAACGATCTGAAATAGCCTATCAGACGCCCGGGACTCCTCCTGCGCTCGCGAGCAAAGCCGCGGCCGTGACCGCCGCGTTGGGCATTCCGCGGCCCGATTTCGACGCCCTCGTCGAACACCTGCTCGCGCAGCAAGAGTTGGATGATCCGCCTTCGTTAACGCTCAAGAATTTGGGCGTGCTGATTCGCAACGTCTCCATGGCCAAGGCCTTGCGCCTGTCGATTGCCGACTTCATTCGCCTGAAGCGCGTGACCGGGATCGATCCGTTTTCCAGTCCAGCCCAGGCGATCACATTCGTCGAACAGGCACAAGTGATCGCGAAAAGCGGATTTCCGATCGAAACGCTGCAATACCTGTTGCAATATGCGCTCGGTGACGAGCCGAATCCGCTGCTTCCCGTCGAGTGGCTGTCCGGTACGATGGCGAGCCTTCGCGAGGATCTCCAGGTCGTGCAGCATGACGTCGCCGGCGCTGATCGTCCGGGAGAAACTCTCGCCAAGGTGCTTGCGGGCTTGGGCTGGTATGACGAACTGGTCAAAGAGGCGGTCGACCTGTTGGGATTGTCCGACCGGCTCACGGTGACGGTGCCGGGAAGTCCTGCGGTCGTCGTTCCACCGGCTCTTGCCGGTTTCGTCGTGTATCGTAGGGCCGACGGCCTGCTGATCGGATCGCCCGCGCTCAGTGCCAATCAATGGAACGCATTCGATCTGGCGAACGCCGCCTTGCCGCCGGCGAGGGTTGCCATTACCCTGTTGCGCGCAAAGATCGACGCCTTCATGGTCGCGTTGCCTGCTTTGGCGCACCGCCTGCAGTCATTCGAGCTTCCGGTGTTCCGGGTCGCCTATATCCAGCCTCCGCCGGCCATCCCCAAGAACTTGTCGCGCCGCTGTTATTTCGACAAGGGTTCGAAGGAGATCGTCTTCGTCGGATGGATGAGCGACGATCAGCAGGCGGAGTTCGCCGCGGTTCTGTCCCTGCCGGTCGCGGCCGCCCTCAAAGCGAAGTCGGATCAGTATGCGGAGACGGTTCCATTGAATCGTTTCTTCCCGGCCGAGAGCGATATTCGTGCCCTCTTTGCAGTGGATCAGGCGCCCGAGACACGGGTCGAACAGGTCCTGCAACGTCTGCTTCCCTACCTGCGTCGCAAGGCCGCGGCAGAAAGCCTTGCGCAGGCCCTTGAACTGGATCGAACCCTCGTCGACGGCTTGCTGTCGACCGGACTGGACCGCGTCTCGACACTGGAAGCGTTGGTCGACGACGAGTTTGCAAACAGCGATGCGCGTGTGACGCCGACTCCGGCTACTTTTCCGCGTCAAGCCCGCGCGTTGTGCAAGCTTCATAAGGCGGCGCTCGTCTATCGAACCGTCAAGCTTCGTCCGGACGAAGTGTCGTGGCTGCCGCCCGCCGTTCTTCAATCCATCGCATTCGACGTTCCTCCGCTCGATGCGTTCCCGAGCGCGACTGGAGACGCGGACGTTCCTTACGACGCCTGGCGGCGATTGGCTCAATTGTTTGAATTGCGGGAGCGACCCTCTGTCGGATCGAAATTGATCGCCAGGCTTCACTCGCTCATGGCCGTCGAGCCGGCCACGCTGGTTGAGGTCCAGGCGGACGCCACCGCACAGATCGCCTACCTGGCGGCCGGTCTGGACAGTTCGGTCGACGACCTGTCGTGGGCGGCGCAGACACGACTGAATCTGCAATGGCCGGCCGACTATCAATCCGCCGTCCGGATTGCGGCGGTGATCGCCTGGCTGGCGAAGTGGACGCTCGCCAGTGCGATGCGCGTGTCGGCCGACGATGTGACCGACGCGATGACCAAGTTGAATGTCGCATGGCCGGCGGAATTGCGGAACCCGTTACGGCTCGATGCCTTGCTGCAGTTGCTGTCGACGGTGCGGAAGCTCGGGGGAAAGGCGAGCGAGTGCTTTGCCCTCGCCGAAGACACGGCTCCGGCCCCCGGGGTGCTTGCCCGACCGGGGCCAAGCGAAGTGAAGGTCGCGCGCGGGCTCTTGCGCGCGCGATCCGAGGGCCATACCTGGCTGCAACGGCTCAGGCCCATCTCGGACGGGCTGCGGCACAAGCAGCGCGATGCGTTGGTCGCCTATCTGATCGCCAATCCCCCGGCTAACGCGGTGGCGAAAGGATTATGGAAGGACGCAAACGATCTGTATGAGCATTTCCTGATTGATCCGCACATGAGCGCATGCAAGGTCAGTACGCGTATTCTCCACGCGATCAGTGCCGTCCAGTTGTTCGTGCAGCGGTGTTTGATGAATCTTGAGGACGGCGTGTCGCCGGCGTCCATCAACGCCGAGCGCTGGAGATGGATGAAGAACTACCGGGTGTGGGAGGCCAACCGGAAGGTGTTTTTGTATCCGGAAAACTGGATCGAGCCGGAGTTGCGCGATGACAAGTCCGAGCTGTTTATGGAGTTGGAAGGGCAGTTGCAGCAGAGCGAGTTCGATAACGAGCGGGCAGAGGAACTCCTCAAGGTGTATCTCAAGCAACTCGAGGACATCTCCAGTCTTGCGGTGGTTGGCATGTATGTGGACAACGAGGCATCGGAAGGCGAACCCGAGGTCCGTATCCATGTGCTCGGCCGCACGCGAAACCGTCCGTCGCGGTTCTACTATCGGCGTTGGGTGTTGACCCAGAGGACGAACCGTTGGGAGCCGTGGGAGCACGTGGCCCTGGAGGGCGTCAAGTCGGACCATGTGTTGCCGTTCGTCATGCGCGGCGACGTGTACATCGCGTGGCCGGAGATCACGCAACTGGCGGCGGAGCCCGGGGTGGGGGGTGCGACGGCGCCGGGAGCAAAATGGCGGGTTCAAATGGCTTGGATTCGCCGCACGACCCGCGGCTGGACCGATCGGCTCATGGGCAGCGACGTCTTTGAGCATCCCTGGGTCTACGGCAAGGACGAAAACCAGACCTTCACGTTCAGAGTCAGGAACAGCGTGCCGGGTTCGATGGACATCGACTGTTACGGTGCCAAGCGTGAAGGCGAGTTGTTGTACGACGCCCCGTCTACGGCCGATATCAACCCCTTCAGAACATTCTTTCTGATGATCCCCAGTGCCCCGTGGATCACGGTCGCGGTGTCGGGCGTCGTCTATGCTTCCTATGCGAATGGCACGGTCTTTCGTCCGCTCGGAAATGCCTCCGTGCGCGTCTATGTCAAGCTCAACGGCACCCCGGACGAGATCACGACGGCTACGAATGACGTCAAGTGGGATGAAGAACACGGACTTGGATTGTCCGGCGCACCCGCTTATCGCAGTACGGTGGATACATCGACCGTCACGGATGCCAACGGCAACTTCACCCTCACATTGAGCCTGGCCGCATGGCTGTACGGCAGCGATCTCTTCGGCAACCATGATGTGGGCTACTATCGGCAGAGCGTCCTGAAAACGAATCCGACCTTTGAACTATCCGTGTCGTTCGGCAGCGCACCGTCCCAGTCCAAAAGCTTCCCATACAAAGATTCGTCGTCGAATGAGGTGTACCAGCACCACTCCCGGCTATCCTTTCAACAAAACTTCATCATCGGCATCGGGGGCGCTGCGCCGGGCGGCGACGCCGACCGCCCGGTCTCGATCGTGCCGATCAGGAAGTTCCGCATCTATGCCGCAGACGATGCGGAATGGTTGCCGTTGGCGACGCCATTGCCGGCTCCGCCGTCCGGCGCGCTTACCTACGGTTCTGGTTTCAAGTTCACGGGAGCCAATCAATCATCCGCATTGACCTTGTCCGGCGCCGGCGGCGGCAACGCCGCGACGGTGTGGACCGGAGTGTCGCCGTCGTATTCATTGCTGCCGGCGGCTCCCTTCGAATCTCAGGCCGCCGAGGTGGTCGTCTATCGCGATCCGCAGAACAGCTATTTCATCCGCTGGGAAAACACGAATGCCGATCCGGCCGGCTCGCAAGGACGCCTGCAGATCGTTGTGAACGGGCATCCCCGCGCGGGTGAATTGCGCCGTGAAGTCTCGATTGGAGGAGTGCCGAAACTCTTCGAGCTGATTCAGCAAACCTGGCAGCACGCGGCGAATTTCGACATCCATACTCCCGGCTCGTCCGTCGACCTCGATCGGTCGCTTCCGCGGCCCGCCATCTACTTCGAACCGGAACAGGCGCATTCGCCGTATGCCGGCTATAACACGGAACTGTTCTTCCACTTGCCGATGCTGGTCGCAGGATTTTTGAGCAGCAACCAGCGTTTTGCCGACGCGCAGCAGTGGCTGCATTTCATTTTTGATCCGACCACCGAAGATGCCGTGAACGGGAACCAGCGCTACTGGCGCTACCTGCCGTTCCGCACCCAGAGCATGACGACTCCGATCGAAGAATTGCTCGCCCTCTTGGGCGATTCCGGCGTGCCGGCGACCGACGGCCGGAAGCAGCAAATCACCGCGCAAATCGACGTGTGGTCGAAGAACCCGTTTCGTCCGCACGCGGTTGCGCGCATGCGTCCACGGGCCTATCAGATCAACGTCGTCTTCAAGTATCTCGACAACTTGATCGCGTGGGGCGACTCGCTGTTCAGGCAATACACGACTGAATCCGTCAATGAAGCGACGCAGTTGTATGTCCTGGCGGCGAAGCTGCTGGGGCCCCGTCCGCAGTCGATTCCACGCGCGCGACAACCTCAGCCGCTGACCTATCGCCGAGCGAACGATCGGTGGGATGAGTTCTCGAACGCATGGCTCGAGTTGGAATCGAACTTGCCGACGGGCGGGCGTATAGCCGGATCGTGGGGTATGTCAATGCACGGGGACAAGGGCCTCTCTACGATATCGAGCGTCGGATTGCTGTATTTCTGCGTGCCGCGCAATGAAAAGCTTGCGGTGTATTGGGACAAGGTGGATGAACGCCTCTTCAATATCAGACACTGTCGCAACATCGACGGCGCCGAGCAGCCGCTGCCGTTGTTCCAGCCGCCGATCGATCCCGCATTGCTGGTACGCGCGACGGCGGCGGGCCTCGACATCGGGGCCGTGTTGGCCGAGGCCGCGGCGCCGATTCCGTACTACCGATTCGGTGTTGTAATGGGGAAGGCCATGGACCTGTGCAATGAGGTGCGAGGGCTCGGTGGGGCCTTGTTGGCCGCATTGGAAAAGAAGGACGCGGAGCAATTGTCCCGATTGCGGTCGAATCAAGAGATGGACGTGCTGAATCTGGTGTCGGCGGTCAAAGAAGCGCAGATTGCGGAAGCCAATGCAAACATCGATGCGCTGCGTCAGAGCGAACAGGCGGCCACGGCACGGTTTACTCAATACCAGCGGTTACTAGGCAACAACAGCGCGCAGGTGCCGGACGATTTTGGCGCCGACGTCGAGCAGACATCCGCCGTCGCCGTGGCCAAGGCCGACTCCTCGAGTGAACTGACGAATTTGGGGCTGACGCAAGCGGAGCTCGATCAAATAGGATGGTCGGATACGGCGATGACCTACGCGACGGTCGCCGGAGCATTCAATACCGCATCGGGCATTCTGTTCGCATTTCCGGACATCAGCGCCGGTACGCCATTTTTCCAATCGAAGTTCGGCGGAACCAATCTTGGCTACGTCGCGAATGCGATCGGTTCATTCTTCAGCATTTTGGAGCGAAACGCCGTCCACCAATCGAGTCGATCCGCCGCGATCGGGCAATACCAGAGGCGCCAGGACGAGTGGGTGTTCCAGAGCCGCATGGCGCTCAAGGAGATTCAGCAGATCCGCCGTCAGATCATCGCGTCAACGATTCGCGCGGATATCGCCGCCAAAGAACTGGACAACCACAAGAAGCAGATCGAGCAGGCCGAGGAGACGGACCGATTCATGCGTGATAAGTACACGAATCAGGAGCTGTATCACTGGATGACGCAGCAGCTCTCCGGCGTATATTTTCGCGCGTATCAAATAGCCTACGACTGCGCAAAGCGCGCCGAGCGGGCGTTTCAGTTTGAACTTGGACTGCGGCAGTCGAGCTACATTCAGTTCGGCTACTGGGATAGTTTGAAGAAGGGGCTCTTGTCGGGAGAACGATTGGGACAGGACCTGCGGCGCATGGACGTGGCGTATCTGGACCAGAACAAGCGGGAGTATGAGATCACAAAACATGTGTCCCTTCTGCAGCTCGATCCCCTGGCGTTGGTGGTGCTGCGCGAGTCGGGCCGTTGCGAGTTTGCCGTGCCGGAGGCCTGGTTCGACATGGACTATCCCGGTCACTACATGAGACGGCTGAAGTCGGTGAGCGTGACGATTCCGTGCGTCGTCGGTCCCTATGCCACCGTGTCCTGTACGGTCACGCTGCTGAAGAGCCAGATCCGCCACAGCAATTCCCTTGACGGCGGGTATGGCCGCGACGCCCAACAGGATGACCCGCGTTTTTCCGATCTGTTCGGCCCGATGCAGTCCATGGTGACCAGCGGCGGACAGAGTGACAGCGGAATGTTCGAGACGAACCTGCGGGACGAGCGCTATCTGCCCTTCGAAGGCGCCGGGGCGGTCAGTTCATGGCGGCTGGAATTGCCGACGGACTTCAAGACGTTTGACCACGATTCGATCTCCGACGTGATTCTGCATCTGCGCTACACCGCCAGGGAAGGCGGCGAAGGGCTGCGTGCGGCCGCCGCCGGCGATCTGCAAACCGCCGTCAATGAGATGGTCGCCAATGAAGGTGGAAAAGGCGTGACCCGATTGTTCAGTCTCCGGCACGAATTTCCGACCGAGTGGCAGCGATTTCTGAACGTGGCCGCGGAAGGCACGGGAGATCATAAACAGGCTCTGTCATTCGGGCCTGAGCGGTTTCCGTTTTTCCTGCGCGACCGGTTTGCGGCGGGCAAGGTCAAGGTGAGCAAAGTGCATCTCTTCTCGACATTCACGAGGAAACCGGCCGACGACGGTGCGCTCTATCTCACACCGCCGGGGAATGCCTTCGATGAACAGGAAGACAGGATAGACCTTTCTGCGCGCGACGAATATGGAGACGCCTTGTATGGTCAACGGAGCTTTCAGCAGCCAAAGACCGTCGGAACCTGGACCGTCCTCGCCACGGCCGCAGATTTCGACGCACTGAAGAACGAGTCGGGGGACGTCCTGTTACGGGATGTCTTCGTCTGTTTTGAGTTGACCATTGCATGAGTGCCGGACGTTTCAAGGCGAGGAATCGACAAACATATGCGTGCGGCGTCGCGAGAACGCGGTGATCCGTTTTATTGCGGATTGTTCGGCATGCGGCATTTGATGCCGGGCAGGAAGGTGCAGGCGGTTTTGGCGCAGCTCGACCTGATGCGGTTCATCGCTTCGGTTTGTTGCGCGTCGTGGTCGAGCCACGTCTGCTCCTCCTTGGTCATGCGCCCCACTTCCTTCACATAGAGACCCCAGAGAGCCTTGCACCGCAGGTCCTTTGCGGCTGCGTCGCGCATGTCCGCCGCGTTGCACGCGGCCCCGAAATGCCCGAAGTACTGCTGGGCCTTGTCGTCATGCATCTGCCAGTTGGCATCGTCGTCATCGACGAGCCGCAGTTCGTCGCTGTAGTGCTTCCACAGCTCGGTGCAGGACGCGGTGAGCACGGCTTCGGGGATGGAATCCTGTACGGGAGACGGATCGTCGTCACGGTCGAAGAACGCGCATCCCGCCGTCATGGTCAGTACCAGAAACAGGAGACAGGCGCGCATGGCGAAAGCATATTGAAACGGCGAACGGGATGCAAGCGTGCGGGGGATGTCATGAGCTTGACACTCCGCGGAGACCCATCGTAGTTTGTCGCTCGATGGGTCATCTCCTCCCGCTCCACGTCGGCGACTCGCGGCTGGGCCGAATGTGCCTGTTCCTCCTCATCGGTGTGGTCGTATTTCTGATCGAGAGCCTCTCTCATGCGACG
Organism: Nitrospira japonica; assembly: GCF_900169565.1. Taxonomy (NCBI): domain Bacteria; kingdom Pseudomonadati; phylum Nitrospirota; class Nitrospiria; order Nitrospirales; family Nitrospiraceae; genus Nitrospira; species Nitrospira japonica. The sequence goes on from NZ_LT828648.1 coordinate 2,466,638, forward strand.
GCGGCGACCGAGTACGAAACACCGGAGCCGAGAACGATCGAGGATGCGCTCCCGCCCGAGTTGCGCGACGTGCCGCACGGCCGCATCGAAGCGCCAGTTCAGCACGACGGCTACATGCACGGCTATACGGTCGATACCGATTTCGGCGTGTATCTGGCGCACGGCGACACGATGTTTCGGCGCCTGCGGCTTGAATTGACCGCCATCGCGGATCTCCGGGCGCGGTTCGCGCCGAAGGTCGCCGTCGAATCGGCGGTGAAGGTCGTTGTCAGGCCCATCCATGCGGTGGGCCGTCTTGCGTCGGAGCCGCTGGATACGCTGGCCGGTATGCCGCGCGGCGTGTACCGCTTGATTGAATCCAGCGTCACCGGCATGTTCCGTGATTCCAGCCAGTACGAGGACTCGGACTTCAAGAACCTGGTCCAGGTTGCCGCCTACAAACGCCGTATCGCGGCTCATTACGACGTGGACGTGTACTCGTCGAATCCCATTCTCCAGTTGGAGCTGGATCGCGTGGCCTGGGCGAGCTTGGCCGGGTATACGACGACGTTCGCCATGCTGCTCGTGCCGGTTCCCAATCCGCTCCCGCTGGCGGTCGTGAGTTTGAACAGCGTCGAGGTGTTGAACCGCGTGCTCGAAGAACGGGGTCCGGACGATCTGCGCCTCCTCAATCGAAGGCAGCTGCGGGCCATGGGAATCAAGGAGGAGCTGATCGAGAAATTTCTCGATCAGCCGTACTATTCACCCCGCCATCAAACCATCATCGTCGCCTGCCTCGGGACGTTGACCGAAACCAAGCGGCGGGACCGGTTTCTGACGGTGGCGTTGAACGCGTTGTCCGAGGAGGAGGCCTTCTTTTACCAGCAGGCGGCGGAACTGCTGCAGGCCTACAACAGAGAAGAGTCTTCCATCACCGAGATCACGATATTCGGCCGAGTTCCGTTGGGACGCACGAAGGATCGATCGGCGATCTTTCCCGCTCCGGTCGATTACGCCATCTGGACGGACAAGACCGAAGCGGTCGTGAACCGACTGGTGTCCGCCGTTCGCCATCGGAAGCGAAGCGCGCGCGTCGAGATGTGGATCGCCGGATCGCTTTCGCCTCGCGTGCGTCAAGAATTGCGCGAGCGTAAAATTGTGACGAAGGAACAGATGCAGAACAAGATGCAGTTGGTCGACTGACGGAGCGGATGGACGAACGGATTACTGCGGACCGGAGAGGTCGTGTTGCAGATCGGCGCGGCGTTTTTCCTTCTCCGCCCGCTGTTCTTCCACGAGCTTGTAGGCGATGTAATACTTGTAGATGTTGGCCACGTACGTGACGGTCTCTTCGCCGATGCGCCGTGCGGCGATGAGTTCGACGTTATTGAACCACACGTTCGGATTGAGTCCCCGTTTCTCGGCTTCCTTCCTGAGCTTTTGCACCCGCGCCGGCCCCGCATTGTACGCGGCGAACGAGAACAGAATCTTGTTCCGGCTGTCCATGTCCTCGTTCTCGAAGAACTGATCACGGATGTAACGGACATACTTGATGCCGGCGTGAATGTTGGGTTCAAGCTGTGTGATATCGCCGGTCTTCATTTCGTTTCCGGTCGCCGGCATCAACTGCATGACGCCGACCGCGCCGACATTGCTGCGCGCGTTCTGGTCGAGCAGCGATTCCTGATAGCCCTGGGCGATCATCAGGAGATAGTCCATCTCGTACTGAGCGCCGTACTTGCGGAACAAATCGACCGTCTTGGAGAATTTCTTGATCTCGGTGCCCGACGTGGCCTGCTTGACGATCCGCGGATTGCCGTCTCCGCCGTATTTTTTGACCAAGGCGTTGCCGAACTCGGACTTGCGCCCGTACTTTTTGGCGAATTCGTCGATCTCGGCCTTCAGCTTGGGGCTGTCCTTCCTGAGCATCCATGCGAAATCCCCGCCCGCGTTGAGCACGACCCCCTTGTGCGCAACGAGCTTTTTGAAGACTTTGGACCAGAGCAATGCTTGGTAACGATCGACGACGATGATTTCGACGAGCCCCGCGTTGACCATTTCCAACAAGTCGTCGTCCTGCAGATCCTCCGGCGCGGGTTTCAGGATCACCGGAGCCTTCTGTTCCTGAGCAAACTGTTCGTTGAGGCGCTCCAGGTGGCTCCAATAACTCGAGGACTTGCGGACGAACACCTCTTTGCCGGAGAGGTCGCTCAAGGACGTGATGTTGGGAGACGCGGGCCCTGTCACGACGATTTCCTTGACTCCGCGGAAGAACGGCTCCCCGAAGTCCACTTTTTCAAGCCGTTCCGGCGTCACGGTCAGGATGCCGGCTGCGATATCGCCGCGTCCCTCGAGCAATGCGGGAATCAGTTGGTCGCGGGATGTCGGAATGAAGACGACGTGGACGAGGATGTGCTTGTTGCGACTCTGGTACTTGGCGTTGATTTCCTCCTGAAATGCCTTCAGCAGTTCGTACTCGGCCCCGGTTTGTCTGGCCCCGTTGAGCCAGTATGACGTGCGCGACGGGGCCACGAGCGCCCGGATGACGCGGCGCTCGACCATGCCGTCGAGATCCCCGGTCCACGGCCGGAGAATGGACGACTGGACGAGGTCGTGATCGTCGGATGATTGAAGAGCGGCTGCGAGGGACTGTGGCGTCGGCAGGCCGACGAGAAAGAGCGAACCAAACAAGGCGGTGGCGAGAAATAACCGCTTCACGACGCTGTTCCGTATGAGGTCCCGTTCGAGCATCCGCCCCATGCGGGCGGGCAAAAGACTAGCACTCGTGAGAGGACCGGGTCAAGAATGTGGAATCCGAGCATCTGCGCCACGTCGGCACATCGAAAACGGGCGCCGGTGAGGGGAGAACTAGATGCGTTCCACGACGATCGCCAACGCCTCTCCTCCGCCGATACAGAGGCTGGCCAGTCCACGTTTGGCATCCATGGCCGGCATAGCGTGAAGCAGGGTGGTGAGGATTCGCGCGCCGGTCGCTCCGATCGGGTGCCCGAGGGAGACTGCGCCTCCGCGCACGTTGACCTTCCGGCCGTCGAGGCCGAGTTCGCGATTGACGGCCAGCGACACGGCGGAAAACGCCTCATTGATCTCGAACAGATCGATGTCCGTGAGCGAGAAACCGGTTTTCTTGAGCACGAGCTTGATCGCTTCCACCGGGGCAATCGTCAGCCATTCTGGGGCCAGCGCCGCCGACGCATACCCGACGATACGCGCCATTGGAGTCAGTCCGAGCGTCTCGGCTTCCTCCGACGCCATCACCACCAGGGCCGCAGCACCGTCGTTGCAGGACGGGGAATTCCCGACGGTCAACACTCCGTCCGGCCGGAACGCCGGGACCAGATGGCGCAGTTTACCCAAGTCGACCCGGTTGGGTTCCTCGTCGTCCGTCACCGTGCCTTTTCGCTGTACCACGTCAACCGGTACGATCTCAGACCTGAACAGTCCCGCTTCTATGGTCTGACGGGCCCGCCGATAGCTCTCGAGCGCAAAATCATCGAGCTCCTGCCGGGTCAGACCGTATTTCCCGGCGCAGAGCTCTCCGGCATCGCCCATGTGGAAATCGTTATAGACGTCCCATAGTCCGTCTTTGATGAGGCTGTCTACCAGCTCCGCGTGTCCCAGCTTGTATCCTTGCCGGGCCTTCTCCAGCAGGTAGGGCGCGCGCGTCATGTTTTCCATCCCGCCCGCGACCACGACGCGGGCTTCGCCCAAGGCGATGGCTTGCGCCGCCATCATGACGGTGGCGATGCTTGAGCCGCAGACCTTGTTGACCGTCGTGGCTCCCACGGAATACGGAATTCCTGCGCCGATCGAGGCCTGTCTGGCCGGGGCCTGGCCGAGTCCGGCACTGAGCACGCATCCCATCAACACCTGGTCGACACGATCCGGGGAGACACCGGTCCGGCGGAGTGCCTCCGCGATCGCAATACTTCCCAGTCTGGTGGCCGGCACGGTGCTGAACGCCCCGTTGAAGCTGCCCATCGGGGTTCGAACTGCGCTGACAATGACGGACTGCGGTTGGTTATTCATCGCGTTGATGGAACGGGCTGGACTTGCCGGACGAGACCGACTATTTCGGGTGATTCGCGGTCCCGGCTGCTGTTGGATCAGAATTCATGCCGGGCATGATCCCGTCCTCCAGCCAGGCGTAATCGCCGTTCATGATCGCCTTGGAAAGCCGATAGACGGCCGTATCACGGCCCGGCCGTCCGCCCCGCCCGGTCACGGATGATCCGGTGCGCAGACGGTCGGCCATGTCTTCGCAAAAATAATCGACCAGTTGACGGATGCCCGGCTTGATCCGCATCTCCGGCTGAGAAGCGAACCATAGCACTGCGGTCATGGGAAAGATCAGCAGGCTGTCGTCCACCAGGCCTTGAAGCTGGAGTTGTTTGTTGTGCAAGCCTTGCCGGTGGCGCAATGCCGCGACGAGCGTGGAGCGGCTCAACTTGCGCGACGCGGATTCGATCAGCCTCGTCCACCGCGCGTAATCCTTCCCGAAGAGGCCGCTGGGACCTTTTGCATGAAGGAGGGGAAGGCTCGAACGAAGACAGGCACGGCTGTAATACAATGCGGCCGCCGTCTTCTCCGACCACGAACCGTCCAACAGGGCCAGTCCCTGATCAATGTAGGGGGCCAGGGCTTCCCGCGCCATCCAGATACGCAAAATTTCGCTGGTCCCTTCCCATACCAAATTGATCCGCGCGTCGCGCATCATCCGCATTACGGGAACGGGAACCTCGCCGCTCTTTCTCTGGGAGTCGGCCGTCATGAAGCCGCGCCCGCCGCGCACCTGAAAGAGGTCGTTGACCGCCTCCCAGTACCATTCGCTGCCGATGATCTTGGCGGCCGCCGATTCGAGCCTGAGATCGCCCTTCTTGTTCGCCCAGGCCCCGCAATACGCCATGACGGCTTCGAGCGCCAGGGCGTAGGCGGCGGTCCGGCAGAGTTTCTCCCCGATCAGCGTGTGCTCCCCGATCGGCTTGTTCCACTGGACGCGGGCTTTCGCCCACCAACGCATGAGCGCGACGCATTGCTTGAGCCCGCCCAGGCAGGCGGCGGGGAGGGTGAGACGGCCTACGGTCAGGGTGGCGAGGGCGATGCGCAGGCCGTCCTCTTCACCGCCCAGACGGTTCTCAATCGGCACGTAGACCCGGTCGAAGGACGGCGCTCCATTATAGATGGCCCTGACGCCTTCGAAATGGAGCCGCGTCACGGAACAGCCGGGCCATTGGGTTTCCACGATGAACGCGCCGTAGCGTTTCGGCGCGCGCGAATCCTTCATGTCATCCGGCTTGTCTACGATTCTTGCGATGACGACCAGCATGGACGAGAGGAATTCGCCGTCCCGTTTGGCGGAATTCGTGATGAAAAACTTGTCTCCGGTGAGGCGATATCCCACGGTCTCGCCTCGTTCCAGCACGCGGACCGCGTACGTGTCGACCTTGGAAATGTCGCAGCCCACGTGACGTTCCGTGAGCGCAAAGCCGGAAATCTCGCCGCGCGCCAGCCGGGGGAGATACCGGGCTTTCTGGTCATCGGTGCCGAAGAGGCGCAGGGGTTCCGGGACGCCGATCGACTGCGCGGCCGACAAGAGGACGGTCAGCGAAGCGTCCACGCTGCCGCACAGGGTCGCGACCTGCTGGTATTCGGATTGGCTGAGCTCGAGGCCGCCGTAATATCGGGGAATTTTGATTCCGAAGGCGCCCAGACCGGCCAGGTCCTTGATCGTCGAGTCAGGCAGTTCTCCCTCCCGGTCGATGCGTTCCGCGTCGAGTGAAAGGAGCGCGGCTTTGAAACGCTCCAGGAATTCGAGCGCCGGGGGGCTGGTGGGGGGAATGCGGATTGAGGAAAACAGATGCCAGCGGATGTCGTGGACGAAGAGCCCTGCCAGGAAGCCCTGGTAGGCCGCCTTGTCCCGGGCGGTTTCCGCGACTGCGACAGAGCCCTGAAATACGTCCGATTGAGTCATGCGCGCCGGTTTTGAGCCAGACGGCGTTGCCGGTACCTTCCGTACCGATTCTACCTGAAGTAGGCTCGGGCCGCCATGGTTCAGGTTCATGAGGCGTTCCCCCCTCCATTGTGGGAGGCAAAACGGCGATCGGCGACTGCGTGGAAATGGTCCAGCCGTGGTACCATGGGGTGAAACGAACGGAGATCGCACGATGCGCAATGTCGTGGTCGTTGATGCGTTCCGAACGCCGCTCTGCAAAGAGGGAACGGATTTCAGCGGGACCGATGCGGAAGTGTTGGGCGCATGGGTCGTCCGCGAACTCATCATGCGATGTCACCGCTGGAACCTGCCGCTCACCACAATCGATTGCGTGCTCGGCAGCAACGTCGCGACGCCCATGCACGCCGTCAATCCGACGAGGGTGGCGGCCGTGACCGGCGGGCTGCCCGCGACGATTCCCGCCGACACCGTGGCAGGAAAGAATTGCGGCTCGGGCGTGACGGCGCTCTACTATGCAAGCCTTCGCATCCGAAGCGGTGACGCGGATACGGTGTTGGCCATGGGCATGGAGGCCATGAGCCGCATTCCGGTCGTCTACGACCGGACCGTCGCCGATCTCATACTTCGCTACGGGAAAGGCCGGACGTTCCGTGAACGGGCCGGCGCCGCCTTGTCGTTGATTCCCAAACTGCTCAATTTGAAACGGTATCCGCCCCGCGTGGGACTGGTCATGGGTCTCACTGATCCGATGTGCGACCTGATCATGGGATTGACCGCCGAGAACATTTCGAAGGACCCCGAACTGCGCATCAGTCGCGAGGAGCAGGACGCCTATGCGGTCCAGTCGCACCAGCGGGCGGCGCGCGCCTGGAAGAACGGCTTGTTCGCCGACGAGGTGGTCACGACGTACGTGCCCGAGCGACAGGCCTACGTTACTCACGACAACGGGATCCGCGAGGATGCGAGTCTTGAGACCTTCGGCGGCGTCAGACCGGTGTTCGACCGGTTCCACGGCTCGGTCACACCGGCGAATGCCTCCCAGATCACCGATGCCGCCGCCGCCATGCTGCTGATGGAAGAGGAAAAGGCCAAGTCGCTCGGGTTGCCCATTCTGGGATATGTGCGGGAGTACGCCGATTTCGGCTATGAGCCGTCCTGCATGGGGTTGGCTCCCGTCGGCGCCATCGCCTCCTTGCTGGCTAAGACCGGGTTGAGCCTGAAAGATTTCGCCGTTTGCGAGATCAACGAAGCGTTTGCTTCCGTGGTGTTGGGTATCACGCGCATCCTCGATTCTTCCGCACTCATGGAACGGAAGTTCGGGCGGTACGGCTGGACGGAACGGCTTGGGCACATCCCTTCCGACGATCTCAATCCCCACGGGGGTGCGATCGCGCTCGGCCATCCGGTGGGCGTGTCGGGGTTGCGGCTGGCAATGACGGCGCTCTACGAGCTCAGGAGACGCAATGCCCAGCGGGCTCTGATCAGCGCCTGCGTCGGCGGCGGGCAAGGCGTGGCGATGATCGTGGAAAGAAAGTAGGGATGGCGAACGATCCAATCGGCACAATCGAGGGCCCCGGCGGGCTTCGGCATTTCAAGACCGCCGTGTTGGAGGACGGGACCCTGCTGGCAGGATTCGATTACCAGGGCAAGGCCGTCAACGTGCTCAACGTCGACAGCATGGCCGAATGGCGGCAGTTGGTGCAGTGGGCCGAAGGGGCTTCCGCCGTTACCGGGGTCGTGTTGTTGAGCCTGAAGCACGGCAATTTTTGCGCGGGGGCCGACTTGGAGGAAATGCACGACGCGCAGCGGCGGAAGTCCTTTCAGGAACTGGACCGGCTGGTCGTCGACGCCCATACCGTATTCGACGCGATGGGACGGTCGCGGAAACCGTTCGTGGCGGCCGTGGAAGGGGTCTGTCTCGGAGGAGGTCTGGAGTTGGCGCTCGCCTGTCACGCACGCGTGGCCAGTACACACGAGAGAACTGGCCTGGCGCTCCCCGAAGTGAGGTTGGGCATACTGCCCGGATTCGGCGGGACCCAGCGGCTGCCGCGGCTGATTGGTCTCGTGCCCGCGTTGGACATGATCACCACCGGCAGGACGGTGTTCCCCCGCCAGGCGCTGCGCATGGGATTGATCAATGCCATGGTCACCTCGATTCCCTCCCGGGTGAGGCGGCTCGACGAAATCCAGCAGGAAACGCTCATTCAGGCGGCACTCGCCCAGGTACGGAGGCTGCGGGGCGCGACCGACCGCCGGTCCAGTCTCCCGCTGAGCCGATGGCTCCCGGGTGCTCCGCTGATTCGCTCGCTGGTCTGCCGCTTCGCCAGACGGCAGGTCCTCAAGCGCGTCCGGCATTTTTACCCCGCGCCGGTCCGTGCCATCGACGCCGTCGAACGCGGGCTGGGTATGGATCTGCTTGAAGCGTCGTTGACCGTGGAAAAGCCTCTTCTGATCGAGCTGATGGCGAGTTCCGTGTCCACACATCTGGTGGGACTGTTCCTGGCCGGTGAAGCGGTCAAGCGGAAGGCGGCTACCGCTGCCCAGGGGGTGACGCGCCTCGGCGTGCTCGGCGCCGGCCTGATGGGCTCTCAGATCGCGGGACAGCTGGCCGATCGAGGGTATTCTGTCGTGTTACGGGATCTCGCGCCGGACATTTTGGCCGCCGCAGCCGGGCGGATTCACAAGGCGCTGGCGGCACAGGTGCGGAAGAGAATCATCCTGCCTTCCGAACTCCGCTATCGAAGTTTGAGGATCGCCCCGACCACGCGCATGTCCGACGTCAGCTCGGCGGGGCTGGTCATCGAGGCGGTATCGGAGAAGCTGGAAGTAAAACGGGCGGTGCTCGCGGAGTTCGAATTGGAGGCGCCGTCCAACGCCATATTCGCCACCAATACCTCCTCTTATACGCTGGCTGACATTGCGGTCAATGCGATTTGTCCCGACCGATGCGTGGGGCTGCACTTCTTCAATCCGGTGGCCAAGATGCAGTTGGTGGAAGTCGTCCGAGCGCCATTTACGTCCGAATGGGCGCTGGCGGAGGCGTGCACCGTGGCCAAGCGGCTGGGCAAGTTTCCGCTCCTCGTGCGCGACGGGCCGGGGTTCCTGGTGAATCGTATTCTTTCTCGCTATCTCGCGGAGGCCGTCATCCTGGTCGGGGAGGGAGTGCCAATTCAGCGTATCGACCGTATCGCGCAGGATTTCGGCATGGCGGTCGACAGCGGACATCCGATGGGTCCGCTGGAATTGATCGACCTGATCGGCTTGCCCGTTGCCATCCACGTGCTGGCGTCACTGACCGTATTAGGCCATCGAATCGAATCACGCGAGGCCCTCTTGCGCGGACTCCTCGGAGAGGGGGGTGTGCCGCTGCCGTTCTGGAAGTCGGGAAAGGAGAATCCGGAGGCAGTCGAGGCGATCAGAGAGCATCGCCGGGCTTTCGGTGCGGAACCGGCGTCGTTGTCGGACGAAGTGCTGCACCGCCGCCTGTTTCTTCCGATGGTGGATGAAGCGGTGCGATGCCTGACTGACAACATCGTCGAACAGCCGCAGGAAGTCGATCTGGCTCTCACCTATGGAATCGGGTTCCCTGGATTCCGCGGCGGCTTGCTGACGTGGGCTCGTGATACGATGACGCCGCGGGCGCTTGCCGGAGAGCTGGAAGCCCTGGCGCAGCGGTATGGAAAGCGATTCGAACCCTGCCCCGGCCTGGCGGCCGGCGAGTGGTAGCCGGGAGGCTCGGGCAGGCACGCAGGGCAGGATGGAGCGCATATGCCTGAACGGCTCTGGATGTCGCATTATCCGCACGGAGTCCCGCCGCAAATTCCGCTGAGTTCCGAAACGCTCCTCGACGTGTTGTCCGGCAGCGCGCGTCGCTTCTCCCGCCGTCCGGCGCTCTATTTTTTCGGCAAGACGATTTCCTATCATGATTGTCAAGCGCTCGTGGACAAGTTCGCCTGCGGCCTCGCCGCGCTGGGAGTGCGCAAGGGAGACCGGGTGGCCTTGTGTCTGCCCAATTGCCCGCAAACCGTCATCGCCTATTTCGGCATTCTGCGGGCGGGCGGGATCGTCGTGGCCTGCAATCCGACCTATACGGAGCACGAGCTGTCTCATCAGTTGCACGATGCCGGGGCCAAGGCGATCGTCGTTCTCGATCAGATGTACCAGAAGATCAGGCACCTCGACATCGAGCTCGTCATCGTCACGCAGATCACGGATTTCATGACCACCATCGCGCGGTATCTGTACAACCACCGCAACAATCGTCATGTGGTCGACATTCCGATCGGGGGCGCGACCAGACTCTTTCATGACGTCCTGAACCTGACGGACGGCGACCCGGCGCAGCTGCCCGTGGTGACGCCGGAAGACATCGCCGTCCTGCAATATACGGGTGGGATCACGGGCCTTTCCAAGGGGGCGGAACTTCGCCATCGGAACCTGACCGCCAATATCCGCCAGCTGGTCAGCTGGTTCTCGCCGGCCGAACGAGTCGAGAGCTTTCTGGCGGCGCTTCCGCTGTTTCACGTGTTCGGCATGACGGTGACGCAGAATATCTGTCTCGCGGTCGGGGGATGCATGATCCTGGTTCCCGATCCGCGCAACATGTCGGTGTTGCTCTCCCTGCTCCGCAAGAAACAGCCGACGGTGATCACGCTGGTGCCGGCATTTGTCAGAAAATTGCTCGAACACTGCGTGGCGACAGATTTCGCCTCCACGAAGTTCGTGATCTGCGGCGGGGCGGCATTGCCGTACGAATTGCTGAAGAAATTCAAAGAGCACACGGGCCACCTCATCGTCGAAGGCTACGGCCTGTCCGAGGCTTCTCCCGTCACACACTGCAATATTCCGCGGGGACTATCGGTCAAGCGGTCCATCGGCTTGCCCGTCCCTAACACCGACGCCCGCATCGTGGACGAATCCGGCTGCGACGTACGGGAAGGGGAGATCGGCGAATTGTGGGTCCGCGGGCCGCAAGTCATGGAACGGTATTGGAACAACCCGGTGGAGACCGCCAACGCCGTCAAACCCGGCGGATGGCTCGCCACGGGAGACATGGCCAGGACCGACCAGGACGGGTTCTTCTATGTCGTGGATCGGAAGAAGGACATGATCCTCTCGAATTCGGGATTCAACGTGTATCCTGCCGAGGTCGAACAGGCGTTGCAGCTCCATCCCCTCGTACAAGATGCGGCTGTCATCGGCGTACAGGCGGGAGACGGGGGTGAGTCGATCAAAGCATTCGTAGTGCCGAAGACCACCGCCCTGACCGCCGAGGACCTGGTGACCCATTGCCGGCATTATCTGGCAGCGTACAAGGTGCCGAGGAAAATCGAATTTCGCAACGAGCTGCCCCGGTCTATCCTGGGCAAGATGTTGCATAGGGTGCTGCGGGTGGAGGAACAGGCTCGACTTCAGCCGAACGGCTAGGCCGGCGCGGCTGCAGCGGGGAGCCGCCAGCGGCCTGTGACGCAGGGGAGGTTGACGACGTGCCGCGCGAGACCCATGGCAGCCGACAAGCCGGGAGATTCGATGCCGATCAGGTTGACGAAGGGTGGAGCCTCCCTGGCGACGGCGACGATGAAATCCTGCTTGCGCCCGCCGTCCGTCATGATCGACGGCCGGATTCCGGAATAGGCCCAGCGAAGATCGCCCTCTTCGAGAGAAGGGAGGAACCGCTGTACTGCCGTGATGAACTGGCCTGGCGGAGTCTGGTTCGAGGTATAGTCGGTTTTGTCCCGTACGGCGACTTCGTTCGGTCCGATGTACAATCGTCCATTGGGCCTCGGGCCGAAATGTATGCCCTTACCGGCGGCGCCGGGAGGCAGGGCCGGGTAGATCAACCGCCCGATAAGCCCTTTCTTCTCCGGAGCGACAATCTCATAATACTCGCCGCGAAGGGGACGGATGGTGTATGAGCTTTTTCCTGAGAGGAACGACGCCACTTCGTCGGCATGGAGGCCAGCTGCATTGATCAGGCCGTCGGTTCGGATCCGTTTCCGATCGGTGGTGACCATATATCCGTCGTCCTCGGGATCGATGCCGACGACCCGCTGTTCGAAGGCGAACGTGACCCCCGCCGCTTCCGCATCGGCTTTGAGCGCCGATACCCAGGCGGTAGGGTCGATGACGCAGATGCTCGGAATGACGATGGCCCCGCAAGCCTGGAGGTGGGGTTCCCACCTGCGCAGACCGCGCGCGGTGACGAAGGAAACCGGCAGCCGGCTGCGGCGGGCGTTGACCCACAGTCTCCGCAGCATGGTGATGTCGCGCCAGAGTCCGCTTCTGATGTCCTTCCAGGTCACGGCGATGACCATTCCGGACCGGAGCAACGGAATCCCGCGCTCGACGGCGTATGAAACCGCCAACCGGCTGCCTTCTTGCGCCAATCGGCCCTTCAGCGTGGCCGGGTCTTCGTGGATGCCGCCGTGGAGCACGCCGCTGTTGCGCGAACTGGTTTCTTCGCCCGCCCCTCGATGCTGTTCAAGGACAAGAATGCGCAATGAACGGTCCCTGGCGCGCATGGTGAGCTCTCGAGCCAGGGCGCAGCCGACGACGCCGGCGCCGACGATGCAGACGTCATACGCATCCATCGACCACACCCTCGACTGCGAACAGGCGGTGATCGTCAGACGGGAGCACCGGCATGCGTAGCCTCTCGGACAAATTCGGAAAGGTGATTTTTGTATTCTGCGGAGGCGGCTGCAAGGCCATCATCCAGGCCGTGGCCGCCGCGGAGTTTGTCAACGCCGGCATTACCCCGAGCCACATCGTCAGTTCGTCCGCGGGAAGCTGCAACGCGCTCGGGTTCGTCGAAAATCCGGGTCCGGTCGGGGCTGAAAAAACGGTTCGCATCTGGGAAGACTATATCACTTCACCGGAAGCGATCTATGAAGTTCATCCGTTCTTCCGCGAGAAGCTCGCCCGCCTGTTGGGCGTGGTGCCCAGGGCAACAAAGGGGCTGGCTCCGGGATCCGCGTTCCACGACGTGAAACGGGCGTTTCGCTTCTTTCCCCTGGTGTTTTCGCTGGGGCTCCGCATGCCGTTTCGGGCCGCGGGCCGCGCGGTCAGTTTCATCTTCCGTCTCATGGATACGTTCGAATCCCAGCAGAAATCCTTTCGCCGTCTCGTGCAATCCCCCGAGATCCTGGAAGCCTTCGGCGAAGTGGACAAGTACTTCGAATTCAAACGGATGAAGGCGTTTCTCGATCCCTTTCCCCTGCTGGCGAAGCTCGGTGAACAGATCGATCTGCAGAAAGTGATCGGCAGTTCCATCGTGTGGCATATCATGACCGAGCGATACGAGGACGGGGCGACGGTGGTCTTTTCCAACAAGGATGCCGATGTGAGGGCTGCGATAGGGGGGGACGCCAAGACGCAGAAGGTCGTCTACGACGCGTTTTTTAAGCGGATTCGCGCCTCCATGGCCCTCTATCCGTTGTTCGAGATGGTGGAGATGGACGGCTATCGCTATCTCGACGCGGATCTGGCCAATCCGCTGCCGGTCGAGGAAGCGTTCAGTCACGGTTGCGACACCGTCGTCATATTCCTGAACGTGCCGGCGAACAGTGTCCGCATCGATCCGCACCCGCTACGCGACTTGCTGGAACTCAATGATCTTCTGCGGCTGAACGAACGGTATATTCACCACCGTCTCCAGGAGGCCCAGATGAAGGCCAAGGAGACGGGTGTCAACCTCTTCGTCGTTCGGCCGGAATCCATTCCACCGGGTCTGGGACTGTTGGACATCGACGACAAAGTGATCGAGTATGTGAAGCAACACGAACGGCAGCGGATGAAAGAGTATCTCGCCGACTTGGATGCCCACAACCTGAGGTTTTCCCCTCCCATGAGCTGAGGGTTCGTGGGCCATGCCGCCCGCAGATACCGTAGACACTGTAGTTGATTCTCCCGACACGAAGGGGTAGCTTTCTTCCACTCGAGGATCCCTTGCCTCGACCGGGTGAGCGATGAGGGACAGGCTGGAATCATGGGCGGATTGATTGCCGCGACGCCTGATCAGACCAGCGCGATTCTCGGCGCCATGCGGGATGTGGCGACGGCCTCCGGCCGATTCCCGCTCAGTGCCGCCACGGTACGGTCGCTTCGATCCGCCGAGCGCCATGTCCTGGGAGGCAAGGGAAACGTCGATCCGGCCCTCTTGGTTCCCGTGAAGCCCGAAACGCTTGCCGCGGCGCTGGCGGATGCCGCGCTGGCCGAAATGACCCTGCGGTGTCTCTCGGTTTCGGCCCTGGTCGACGGGGAATTGAGTCGGCCCAGAATCGAAGCCGTGCTGGAATATGCCGAGAGGCTGGGCGTTCGGCAGGATTATGTGACGGAGCTGTCGAAGTCGGTCGACGGCGACCTTCAATGGGCGTTGACGGACATGAGCCGCCAGAATGTGCTGAGCTTGTGGAACGAACCCTGGGACGAATGTCTCGACATCAACGACATCTTCATGCCGTACCGGAGCCCGCATGGGGATCCGTCCTTGGCGGCTCGGTATCACGCCTTGGGCGAGTCGGCGGAAGGTACCTTGGGAAGGGCGTTTTCGGAGATCTACCGCAAGAACGGCTATGCCTATCCGGGGGAGGAACGGGCGGTCAATGTTCGCTTTGCCACGCCGCATGATGCGACCCATGTCCTCAGCGGCTATGATACGAGCCCGCGCGGCGAAATCCTGGTCTCCACCTTCACGGCGGGCATGCATCCGGTGCGACCGATGGAAGGCCATATTCTGCCCGTGCTATATAGCTGGCACCTGAACATCAAGATCAACGATCTTGCCGGCGCGGCCAAGGGGCAGCTCGATCCCGAGGCTTTCTGGGAGGCGTGGGCGCGGGGCGCTCGGACGACCGTCGATCTGTTTGCTCCGTCATGGGACTTTTGGAGCGTTGTCCATGAACCGGTCGCCGAGATCCGGCGACAGTACGGGATTCCGGCTCCATTGGCTGCCGGAAGCCGGTGACGGGGCCGTGGCAGGTTGCTCACTTGAATCTTACACGGCGAGTCTCTTAATCTGTGCGTATTCGCGATGGTACCGTTCCTTCAGTTCCTGGTGATCCATGTCCTATAACCTCAAAGTCATTCCCATCAGCGAGTTTCTCCGCAGCGACGTCACCGGCGTCGTGGATCTCAAGGCCAGCCGAGAACTGCTCAAAGGCCTGATCGAAATATGCGCGAAGGAGAACCTTGACAGAATCCTGATCGACGGACGGGAGGCGAGCTCATCCGCGAGCACGGTCGACGTGTGGACCCTGGCGAACGACCTGGGTACCTTGGGGCTGAGCCGCGACTATCGCGTCGCGGTGCTCAACCGCCCGAAGGACGACTTCGACCGCATGGCGTTTCTTGAACTCTGCGCGACGAATCGCGGATACCAACTGAGGGCATTCCGCGGTTTCGAAGAAGCGTTCACCTGGCTGACGGCCGGCGATGAAGTCGGCGAGTAGGTCCTCACCGTCGATGCTCTCCATCCGGGCCTTTTTCGCCGACTGCTCAACACCGCTGACGCGCATCATCTTCGCCCTCAGGCTGGGACTGTGCCTGCTCACCGGATGGGGAGTGCTGGCGTTTCCCGTCCCAGCGAGAGGGACGGATCTGACCGATCTGGAAGAAGTGGTCGATAACGCCCGCCTGACGTTCGCTCATTTCGCCGGCAACCCCGACCTGGCATGGATCCGCAGTAATCTAAAAGAGGCGAAAGGGATCCTGATTCTTCCACAAGTCTTGCAAGCCGGCTATTTTGTCGGCGCCACGCTCGGCTCCGGGGTGCTGCTGCTCCACGATGAGCGGACTGGAGAATGGAGCGATCCGGCGTTTTACACGGTGAAGGCGGGCAGCTTCGGGCTGCAGATCGGTCTGAAGCGATCCCAGGTCGTCGCACTGATCATGACGAAGAAAGGGATCGATTCCATGGTCGGTTCGAAATTCATGCTCGGCGGCGATCTCAACCTGACCGTTGGACCGGTAGGGCGTGGCCTTGCCGGCGGAGTGACGCCGACCATGAACGCCGACGTGGTTGCCTATGCCAGGTCCGAAGGGGCGTACGGGGGCATTTCCCTTCGCGGATTGATCCTCTCTCCGGACGACGACTGGAATGAGGTGTATTTCGGCCGATCGGTCAGCGCCTCGGAGATCCTCTTGAGCGGATCCTCAGTCCGGCATTGGTATTCGGCCCGACTGCGCGCGGCTGTGACGGACGCGCAAACGGAAGAGCCGTGACTCTCTGTCGTCGGTGGGTGATTGTCGTGGTATTCGGCATATGGACGGCCGCTTGCTCGTCCGCGCCGGCGCTCTTCGACGACAAGGCCGAGTCCCCGCTGGCTTCCGCTCCTCCGCCCGCTACGCTCAAATTCCTAACGTTCAACGCACTGCATGGTTTGGCGACCGGCCGGGTCAGCGTCTCGCTCGGTGAGACTCCCGAACAGAACAGGCGAAGGTTCCAATTGTTCATCAAGCAACTCGAACTCGAGCGACCCGACGTGGTGTTCCTGCAAGAAGTCAATCCGCTGCCCGACAGAGCCCAATATTACGTCGAGGCATTGGAAGCGGTCGGGTTGCACTATCGCGTGGTGTACCAGGTGGATGCCTGCGGGGTCCGATTCTCGGGAGACAGGGCGTTGTTTCCCGATCTCAACAACGGACTGGCCATCCTCGCCAAGGAGGAGCTGGAGTTGAAGAAAATCATGGGGCTTCGACTCAGCGGTGATCTTGGCAACTGCCGGAGCAATTCGGGGTTTCAGTTGGGCGAGTTGCGATACGGCCTCATCGCCGAGATCGGATTACCAGGCAGGAAGGGGCGTTTCCTGCTGGCCAGTACCCATCTGCATTCCGGATTCGAAACCGGCGGCCGGTTCATGAATCTGCTGGCCTCGCTCCATCGGGACGGACGGCTTCGGGACTATCCATCGTTCAAGTGGGCGGTCGACCAGACCCGTCTGCGAAGGATCGGCGAGTTGAACGTGTTGATCCGCACGTTGAACAAACTCAAGCGTGAAGAAGGGTACGAGGGGATCGTCATCGCGGGAGACCTGAATTTTGAGAGGGATTTCCCCGAATACAGGGAGGTGGAACTCCTGAGGTTCAAGGACACGGCATTGCTGGGATTGGAGGTCAATGAGCTGTTTACCGCCGATCCCACCGTGAATGCGTGGATACGTCAGGATGCCGAGGCGCCCGTTCCCACGCTGCTGACGAATGCCATGGCATCCGAGGAAATGGCCGTCCGCGAGCGGATCATCGCCGCTTATAGGGAAGAGATGATCCGCCCGCGCCGGATCGACTATATTTTTACCGACACTGATTTTCCCCGTTATTGCCTCCGCCAAACGTTGTTCGGTTTGGAGATGGACGACAAGGGGTTTCCGGCCTCCGATCACTATGGGATTCTGAACACCTATTCACTCCGGACGCCAAATCAGATGTGTCCACCGGGATCCTAGGGTCGGAGGCCGGGAGTCCGATCGATCAGGAGGCCTTCCTTGTATAGGTGATCTCGAGCACCTTCGACTCCTTCTTGCCGTGGTGGGTCCCGTACATTTCGAACGTCTGGGTATTGGAATCGACGATCTTCCAGACGGCCCGATGTTTCATCTGTCCGCCGCCCGGTTCAGGATGCTGGCCTTTCAGCGTGATCGTTTTGCCGTCCGGACTGGCCGTCCCTTCCATCAAGAAAATGCCCGTCCCCATCGAATCCATCCACGCGGTGACGTATTTCTTGGTCATATTGTCGTAGCTGTCGATGCCGATTCCTGAAAACGGCTGCCCCATCATCTGGCCGGTGTATTCCTGATAGAGAAAGCGGCCGTCCAACAGCATCTTCATCTCGGCGGTTCCGCTGGATTCCGTCGGAGGCTTGCCCGGCTCCATCCATTCCTTGGTGACGGTTGTCCAGCTGCCGGCCAAGCCGGCGAACAGTTTGTGCGGTTCTCCCGGCTGAGCCATCTGTTTCCACAGCTCCATCATTTGCTGAGGATCCATTTGCTTGTCGTGCTTCTTCTCCTTGGCCAGCACCGGGGCTGCCATGACGATCAATGAGAGACACGCGACTGGTATGAATCGTACACGCATACGGCCTCCTTTATCCGAGTGGGTGAGGGGATTGCTACGTCGAAACAGGCTCACGGCATCACGTTGAGATCCTAAGGTTAAGCACCCACCAGGACCTTGAATCCGCCGTAGGCCATGCGCTTGCAGTCGAACGGCATGTCCTTGTGGTCTCCCATGGAGTGGATGCGAGGATCCTTCATCACCTTGGCATTCACCCGGTCCCGATGGGCCCGGGATTTATAGACGATATAGGCAAAAATCACCGTCTCGCCGGTCTTGGCCTTCGCGCTCTTGGGAAAGGGAATTCCCATCTTCGTCATGAGATCGTCGCCCACGCACTCCTTGTAGTCAAGGGCGCCGTGCTCCCGCCAGATCTTCTCCGCCTGTCGGGCGATCCGGCGGTACCGCTCGATGTTCTTCTTCGGAATGGGAAGGAGGAACCCGTCAACGTAACCCATGCGCACCGTCCTTTCTTCTGTCTGTGCTGTCCGTCCGGTCGTGCTTCGTGATGGTCGAGCTTCGCGGTTCTTCATGTCTTCCTGGCGATGTCCTCCCGCAGCCGTTCTTCCCGCTCTCTGAGCTCCGGTGTGAATTCGGCCCCGAAGTCTTCCGCTTCGAACACCTGGCGGATCTCGATTTCCGATTCTCCCGGCATCGGATTGGGGCAACGCGTCACCCACTCGATGGCTTCTTCCCTCGACTTGCACCGCCAGAGCCAGAATCCTGCGACAAGCTCCTTGGTTTCAGTGAAGGGGCCGTCGGTCACGGTGCGAGTGTCACCGGAGAATTTCACCCGCGCGCCCTTTGAACTGGGCTGGAGCCCTTCACCGGCGAGCATCACGCCGGCCTTTACCAACGCTTCATTGAAACGTCCCATCTCAGTCAGCAGTTGTTCGCTCGGCATGATTCCGGCTTCTGAATCCTTGGTGGCTTTGACGAGGATCATGAATCGCATGGTGCAATCTCCCATTGTTGCGTCAAACCGCTTGTCGGCGAGCAGGCCGACGCTATGCCACGCGGTTCGATCGGGTTCATATAGCTGCGTGCCTCTTCAGCGGCCGTCATAGGCATGCTGAACCTGTTGCATGTCAGGTTTGCTCATTTGCAATATCGCCGCCATCACCCGCTCAGATTTTTCAGGGTTTGCATCGCGTAACATCTCATCCCAGGCTGGGACGACGATTTGCCAGGAGAGACCGTACTGGTCTTTCAGCCAGCCGCAAGGTCCTTCCTGTCCTCCCTCGGACAGCTTGGCCCACATTTCGTCGATTTCATGTTGAGACCGGCACTTGACCATCAACGAGATCGCTTCGCTGAACTTGAAGAGCGGTCCGCCGTTCAAGGCGACGAATTCCTGTCCCTCGATGTGGAAGGTCACGGTCATGACCGACCCCTTGGGCCGGCCGGAGACGTTCGCTCCTGCTCCTCCATAGCGGGTGATGGGCCCCATCCGGGAGTTCTTGAAGACCGACACATAGAACTTCGCTGCGTCCTCGGCTTGATCGTCGAACCACAGGCAGGGAGTAATGCGTTGCATTGGATGTCTCCTTTTCGCTCGCCGCGTCGTTTCGTATGGCTTGCGCAGGGTCTCAACGGGGCAATCCCGTGATCTCGATCAACGGCCGGACCTCGACTGTTCCGATGCGTGCGCCCGGCACTCTGCCCGCAATGTCGACGGCTTCCTCGAGATCCCGGGCATCCACCAGAAAATAGCCGGCGATTTGCTCGCGGGTTTCGATGAACGGCCCGTCCGTGACGACCGGCTTACCCTGACGCACCCGAACGAGGATCGCCGTTCCGGACGGTTGCAGCGGCGACGCGTGGACATATTGACCGACCCCGTGCAGCTGGTGGGTCAATGCAATGGATTCGTCCAGCAGTCGTTGCCGTTCGGCCTGTTCCATGTTCATGAACGTGTCTTCGTGATGATGCACGATCAGCAGAAATTTCATCGTCCGACTCCTGGGCGGATTGCGTCCATCCCTTATGCGCAGCCGTCTTCCTTCATGGGCCTGACTTCCACGCTCCCGTACCGGGCGGCGGGGAAATGGGCCGCAATGCGGATTGCGTCGTTCAGATCCCGCACGTCGATCATCAGGAATCCGCCCAGCTGTTCCTTGGTCTCGGCGAACGGCCCGTCGGTCGTCGAGGTTCTGCCCTCGCGGACCCGCACCGTCGTGGCCGTTTCCACCGGGTGAAGGGGCGAGGACGCCAGCAGCTGTCCTTGCTTCTGGAGGTTGCCGCAGTAGGCCATCGACTCGTCGGATAGCGCGATGCGTTCATGCCGCGGCATCGCGTGAAGCGTCTGTTCCTCGACATACACCAAACAAAGATATTTCATGATCGGCTCCCCCTATGGATGACCAGCTGCCGGCGCGTTTCTAGGCGGCCTGCTCATTCGGTTCCCAGAGCGCAAAGGTGTTCTGCTCCGTATCCCGGCAGATGGCCAAGTATCCCATGTGCGGAACGGCTGTCTTCGGTTGGCAGACAGTCCCTCCGAGTTTCTTGACCTTCTCCATGGCCTTTTCGACCGACGGAACCGACACGTACAGCGTGATGCTCTGACCGGGATGCATGCGGGGCATGAGCCCGCCGTCGGGTGTGGCATCCTTGCCACCGGTATCAATATGCCAATACTCGGCGATGGCGGCGGGAATCTTGTCGAACGTCCAACCGAACAGCGATCCGTAAAACCCCTTCGCCCTATCAAGATCGTCCGCCGGAACCTCGAACCAGCAGACCGATGCTGCGAGTTCGGATCGTGTGCTCTTCTTCCCTGATTTCGCCATAGTATCCTCCTCTCAGAGACTACACCAACGTGATGGCCTTTTCGATTCCATGCGCTTCGCCTCCGCATCAGTGTTCTCATGCATAAGATAGTCGTCGAGTCCGGCGAAAATCGACATGGTGTTTCCGACAAGCGTTCGGCATGCCGGAACGTCATGATAAATCTCAATAGTCTCCGAAAAATCCTCATATTCGCCATCATGATCATTAAAGGAATCAGTCTTGAAGACTCGCCAGCCGTCGTTCGAGAAACCGTCGCTCCGGCTCCTGTTGAGTGAGACTCAGGGCGCGCTGATATGACGCGCGGGCTTCCTCCGTGCGTCCGAGACGGCGGCACAGGTCCGCCCGTGCTGCATGAGCCAGATGGTAGCCGGACAGGTTTCCCTTCTCGAGGATCGCGTCGATGAGAGCGAGACCGGACGAAGGGCCGTCACGCATTGCGACGGCGACGGCACGGTTGAGATCGACGACCGGCGACGGTTCGGCCTGCGACAAGAACGTATACAATCGGACGATCTGGTCCCAGTCAGTCACCGCGGCATTTGGAGCCTGCGCATGCACCGCCGCGATCGCAGCCTGGATGGTATATGGGCCGATTTGTCCTTGAGAGAAGGCTTGCCGGACGAGGACCAGCCCTTCTGTAATCTGCTCGCGATTCCACAACGACCGATCTTGATCTTCGAGAAGAATCAATTCACCGTTTGGTGAGGCCCGGGCGGCCCGCCTCGAGTCTTGCAGCAACATGAGCGCGAGGAGCCCCATCGCCTCGGGCTGTGGGAGCAGGGTGATCAGCAGACGGCCGAGTCGGATGGCCTCCATCGAGAGGTCGTGACGTGTGACCATTCCACCGGAAGACGCAGAATATCCCTCATTGAAGACGAGGTAGAGTACCCGCAGGACCGCGTCCAATCGGTCGGGCAATTCGGTTTCGTCCGGCACGGCATAGGGAATGCGGGCGTCGCGGATCTTGGCCTTGGCTCTCACGATCCGTTGCGCGATCGTAGCGGGCTTTGTCAGGAACGCGCGGGCGATCTCTTCGGTGGTGAGGCCGCAGACTTCGCGGAGCGTCATGGCCGCCTGCACCTCGGGCGACAGAGCGGGATGGCAGCAGGTAAAAATCAGTCGAAGCCGGTCGTCGTCGATTTGTTCGTCGTCGTCCTCCTCCTCCTGATCGGCGGTGCGGGACTCCAATTCCCTGGCCAGTTCGACCAGCGACGCATCGAAGCGGGCCCGCCGTCGGATAACGTCGATCGCCTTGAAACGGGCGGTCGAGACCAGCCATGCCCGAGGATTGTCCGGCATGCCGTCCCGAGGCCATTGTTCCATGGCGGCGGCGAAGGCTTCGTGAAGTCCTTCCTCCGCGAGATCGAAATCGTTGAGGAGGCGAATCAACGTGGCCAGGACCTGTCTGGAATCCGACCGGTAGATCTCCTCGACCCGGGACCTTGCGTTGGCTTCGGCATCGTGGTTCATCGGCATGCTTGATCTCGGCAGGCTGCTGGTGCGATGGGGAGTACCGCAATCATTCCGACCATGGACGGAGAGACGCCGGCATGCGTGGCGTCATCGCATGACCGTCACCCGCCGGCCATCGCCCCGACGATGAGAAATGGCTCGGCGCCTGTCGCCACGGCCTGCGGGAGCGCTGTATCTGGTGATTCGTGGGACCAATCCTGCTCGCACGCGAAAAATCTGACGAAGGCCCGCCGTGTGTGCGTGCCGTGCTCGCGGATCGTTCCGCACAGCATGGGATAGCGCGCTTCCAGCGCGTCCAAGACCGCCCGCTGGGTCACGGGGCCCTCGATGGCCAGTGTGACCTCGCCTTCGACGCGGGCCAAATTCCGCAAGTGAGCCGGCAGCACGACCCGGATCATGGCAGCGTTTGCACCTCGACCGACATGACCGGCGGCAAGTCTCGGACGATCGCCGTCCAACGGTCGCCTCCGTCGGCCGAACCGTAGACCTGGCCGCCGCTCGTACCGAAGTAAATGCCGCAGGGCTCGAGGCTGTCGACCGTCATGGAGTCGCGAAGCACGTTGACGTAACAGTCCCGCTGCGGCAATCCGTTGGTCAAGGCCTCCCACTCGTTGCCGCCGGTTCGGCTGCGGTAGACCCGCAACTTTCCGTCGGGAGGGAAATGCTCGGAGTCGCTCTTGATCGGCACTACATAAATCGTCTCCGGTTCATGGGCGTGTACGTCGATGGGAAAGCCGAAGTCGGTGGGGAGATTGCCGCTCACCTCGTGCCAGGAGTCTCCTCCGTCGTCGCTCCGCATCACGTCCCAATGTTTCTGCATGTAGAGCACGTTCGGGCGGGATCGGTGCATCGCAATTCGATGGACGCAGTGACCGACATCCGAATCCGGATCGGGGAGCTCGTACTGCGATTTCAGGCCGCGGTTGACCGCGCGCCAGGTCTTCCCGCCGTCCTCCGTGCGAAAGGCTCCGGCTGCAGAAATCGCGATGAACATGCGGGCCGCGTCGTTGGGATCCAGCAGGATGGTATGCAGGCACATGCCGCCTGCACCCGGTTGCCAGAGGGGACCCTTGACTTCACGCAAGCTCGCCAATTCCGTCCAGCTGGCCCCGCCGTCCGTCGAGCGAAACAGTGCGGCATCCTCGACTCCCGCATAGACGGTATCCGGATCGGTCAAAGACGGCTCAAGGTGCCAGACCCGTTTGAACTCCCAGGGACGTTGGGAGCCGTCATACCATTGATGCGTGGTCAGGGGGCGGCCGGTCGCTTCCGACGTATCGTAGACAAACTTGTTACTTTCGCCCTTCGGCATCCCGTCCGGTGTCGTCGTCGGTTCTCCGGGAGGCGTGCCCGGTTGGTGCCAGGTTTTTCCCCCGTCATCCGACCGTTGGATGATCTGCCCGAACCAGCTGCTGGTTTGGGACGCATAGAGCCGCATTGGGTCGGCGGAGGATCCTTTGAGGTGATACATTTCCCAACCGCCGAACAGGGGGCCGTCGACCTCCCAGTGCTTTCTGGCCCCATCGGACGTCAAAATGAAGGCTCCTTTGCGTGTTCCGACCAACAGCCGTACCTTGCTCATGGATGGCTCCTTCCTGACTTACAAACCCTTGGGTGAGTGACTATATTTCTCGGATGTCTTGTCAACGAGACATCCCTTCCCGCTACCTCGTAGTCGTAGAGCAGTCGAAAATTCGACAGGGTCTTTCCCAGCTCAGAGTCCGTAGGTGAAAACATAAACTATCGTCTCCTGAGAAACCATGGGGGAAACGATCGAAGGGGCATCCCTGGGCGAATCCGGCTGGCCAAGTGGGCGAGAATTGAAGTAAAGTCGGCTCTGAACAGCCGCCTAGCCTCTCGCGCAAGCGGTATGTCCGGTGGGGGGTACTGCCCAAGGAGAATGGTTGCCGTGTACTTGCCCGTTCGATTCTTGACACGAAGCCTGGTCCTGGTCGCGCTGTTCGCCCTGTCTGCCGGCTGCTCGCCGGTCCAGCCGGTTTCGGTTGAGGTGATGCGGGTGCCGGAGACGCCTTGCACGGACAATCAGGCGATTATCTTCTGTGATGGATTTGAATCCGGGACGCTGGGGCTATGGCAGGATGGGGTCGATTCCTCGCGGCAGAAGGTGACGGCCGTCGATTCAGACGTGGTGAGCGGGCGGCGGTCGTTGGAAGTAGTCTATCCGGCCGGTGACGACGGAGGATGGATGACCCGCTGGTTCATGCCGGGCCATGACCATGTGTTCGCCCGGATCTACGTGAGGTTTCAGCCGGGTTGGCGCTGCGGCGGAAACTGCACGAAACTGATCGCATTTTATGCGAATCGGGTGGATGACCGCTGGTCCGGCTTCGGCAAGGCCGGGATACGTCCGACCGGGCAGGACTATTTCTACGCCGGGCTGGCGACATCGAATTGGCATCGCCAACCTGATCCCGGCGAGATCATTTTTTACAGCTATCACCCGGAAATGCGGCAGGCAAAGGACGGACGGTTCTGGGGCAATTTCTCCTATCAGGATGATCCCAGGGACGCCTTGCGGCCAGGGCGGTGGTATTGCGTCGAGTTTGAAGTGCAGGCCAACAGTCCAGGCCAGCACGACGGTTATCAGAATATGTGGATCGACGGCATGCTCAGGGGCCGGGTGTCCGGCATGAGGTGGCGGGATTCACCGGACGTGCGGATCAACGCGTTCCAATTGACGTTCTCCGGTGCGGTTCCGGTCACCGAGCGGATGTGGATGGATGACGTGGTTGTCAGTACGGAGCGGGTGGGGTGTAACCGTCCTCTTGTGAATGATACAGCCGATCAGGCGGCGACTGCTCCTCGATAGTCCTCGGGTTCCAGGCCGGGATCCCGCCTATTCGCAGATACAATTCGCCTTGTAGTCCGTGCACATCGGTCCAAAACTCTTGAGACAGTCGCAGCTGCACTTCGGCGTCTTGCCGGCCGGGCAGGTGATCTTGCAGGTGTCCTTGAGTCCACGACCACACGACACGATCTCGCAGGAATTGGAGCCCTCCGCCGTCCTGAGTGGGGGTTCCTTGCATTGAAGCGCGGCCGGACTGCCATTGGAATCGTGCAGCGTCACGACGGGGAGATCCGCCGTCGGCCGGTCATCCGACGGCAAGGAGGCAACTGCCGGACTCGAACACCATATCCATCCGGCGAGTACAAGACCGAGGCACAGGAACGTCGATCGTCTCTTCATTGATGGGCTCCTTTCAAAAGAGCCGCCCTCTGTGCGGGGCTCTCGATGCAGTCGATCGGGGAGGCAAGACCTGTATCAGGCCGACACCTGAGCGCTACCTGATCGGGATGCGGACGCTGATCGCTCCTCCGAGCTCTCCTTCCTTGGCTCCCTCGCGAGGATACCCTGAGATATCGCGCTGACCCTTCGGCTCGCCATGACAGCTCAAGCAGGCCTTGCCGTAATACAAGGGGAGCATCACACGGACATTTTGACCTTGATCCATCACCTCGGCTTGGACCAGGTCTGGTTTGGAGCCGGGCGGTAGCGTCGCCAGGCGTGCAAAGGACTCCGTTTCGTAGGAATCAGGTGCATTTTTGGGGTTACGGACGAAGAGTTGCGGTGCGGTCTGTTTGAGATAGACCCCTGAGCGGGTGTGGAATCGGGTCGCCGTCTCGGTACCAAACGTCGCCGGGATCAGCCCCTTATAGCGAATGCCCATGATATTGATCACCGGCTGATACGACGCAATGGTCTTCTTGCTCTCTTCGACCAGTTGGCTCAGGAGCGGTTTGGCCATGTCGGGCACCTGTTCCGTGTCCATCTGGGCCAGCGACAGGCCGGTGCGCAGGCGAAATTGTTCTTTCAGCCGTTGCTCGAACACCTCCGGCGTAAATCCCTTGTCTCCTCTTCCCGGGTCATTGATGACCTCCTGGTAATCGGCCACGGTCACACGGCCGGTATCCAGCAGGATGGCCAGGAGTCTGGCCGTCTCCGTCGCATCATCCACGGGGTTCGAGGCCGAGCCGGCCGGCAGTGCCATCACCGTGGCAAAAACCAGGCTAGCCATGCAGGCTGCTCTACTTGCTCGGATCAGTCCACGGGACATGTCCACCTCTCGTTCCACCATTGCCCACACCTATTCGGTAGCGGGCGCTACTGTGTCCCAGTGTCGGGCTGAAAATCAAGCATGGGGGCCGGGTGCCTCCTGCCGGTTTCCCGATTTCATTTTTTGAAGCGGCGCGCCTTGTGTAGAGTGGAGTCTATGAACGATCAGACCCGTGAGCAAGAGGAACCCAGACTATCCGACGTCAACCGTTTCAGGCGCCATCCGCGGGTTCGGATCGCCGCGCCGTTTGCCTGCGCGCTCTCGTCGTTGAAGCCGCGCCATTGGCTGCGGAAACCGACCGTGAATCTCGGGGTCGTCTATGACCTTTCGTTGAGGGGGGCGCGGGTCAGTACCCGTGCGGTGATGAGGCCAGGCGACGAAGTGACGATCACGCTTCGCTTGCCCAAACAGATCCGTTCCGCCGATGTCTCCTCGGCGACTGTCCGTTGGACGAGGGATCAATTCGTCGGGTTGGCGTTCACCAGACTCTCGGCGGCATCATATGGACGGCTAAAAAAGTACGTGGCGATCGCCACGGGTGCCGTTCACGTTTAGCCAGGTCAAGCACATGATCAATCAGATCGAATCCATCGATCCCGTCAAGGAACTCCGTCGGACACCCCGGTTGAGGATCCCCGTGCCCTTTGCCTGTTCCTTCTCCCGGCTGGGCCTTTCACGGTGGCGGTTCGGAGACCGGGGCGGCCATGGAGTCGTCTTCGATCTCTCGGTGAAAGGCGCCAGGGTCATGAGTCCGCTCTTGGTCAAAGAGGGCGACGAACTGGCGATATCCATCCGATTGCCTAATCATCCCACGACGATGAGCCTGGACGCCACGGTTCGGTGGCAGCAGGAGCACATGTTCGGTCTTGAATTCGGGACGATTCCTCAAGGATCTGAAACACGCCTGCGCAAATACCTCGCGAGAATCTGAGCGATCGAGTCATCTTCCTTCCCTCGACCCCCAAAGCGATTCATTCGCTGTGTTCGGCCTGCCGGAACCGGCGCTGAGACAGCTTCGTGTCGCGCGGAGAAATAGATACAGTCGTGGGCGGGTGCGGTTGAAAGTGAGGGTTGCGGCGGTCTACTTGATCGCGACCGCCTTGACTTCCTTGAAGGTGGTGTGGCCAAGCAGGCATTTCTGAATGCCGTCCTGCAGCAGCGTGGTCATGCCGTCCTCGATGGCGGCTTTGACCATCTCCTCGGTCTTGGCTTTGGTCTGAATCAGTCGCTTCATGCCGTCGGTTCCCAACAGCAGTTCGTGCAGCGCGACGCGGCCCTTGAAACCGGACCGGTTGCAGGTGTCGCATCCTTTTCCCCTGCTCAGGCGGAAGGCATTATCCTGCGGAATGGCGAGCTTATCCCACAGTTCAGGCCCGTAGCCCAGCCGGATTTCTTCGTATTCTTCCTTGGTCCCGACGTACTGCTCCTTGCAGTCCTTGCACACGCGCCGGGCCAGGCGTTGGGCCAGCACGCCGAGCATGGCATCGGCGAAACTGAACGAATCGCAACCCATGTCGAGCAGGCGAGTGACCGTTTCCACCGCGCTGTTGGTGTGCAGCGTGCTCATGACCAGGTGGCCGGTCAGCGAGGCTTCGATGCCGATCTCGGCCGTCTCTTTGTCCCGCATTTCTCCCACCATGATCACGTCCGGGTCCGCCCGGAGAAACGCGCGCATCGCTTTGGCAAAGGTGAAATCAATCTTCGGCTGTACCTGAACTTGGCGCAGCCCGTACTGCGTGATTTCGACGGGATCTTCCGCGGTCCAGATCTTGATGTCCGGCGTATTGATGTAGCCGAGCACCGAATGCAGCGTGGTGGTCTTTCCCGACCCGGTCGGTCCGACGCAGAGAATGATGCCGTACGGCTTTTCGGCGATGTCCTTGATGGCCTTCAGATTGCGGTCCGAGAACCCCATCTTGTCGAGCGGCAACGGTTCGCTTGCCGCGAGAATACGCATGACGACGTCCTCGTTGTATCCGGCGGTCGGGATGGTCGCCACGCGTAATTCGATGTCCTTGCTCTCGGTCAGCTTGAATTTGATCTTGCCGTCCTGCGGCTTTCGGCGTTCGGCGATGTCGAGACTCGCCATGATCTTGAGCCGCGACACGATCGCCCGCCGGTAGCTTTGGGGAATCTTCATGTACTCGAAGCAGTCTCCATCGACCCGGAAACGGACAAGGGTTTCCCGCTTCTCGCCGTAGGGTTCGATGTGAATGTCGGACGCATTTTGCCTGTAGGCATCGGCGATGATTTGATTGGCCAGGCGGACGATGGCGCTGTCGTTCTCGTCGAGTCCCCCTCCGGTCCCCGACTCCTCCATCGCCTCGGACTGCGCTTCGGTGACGAGTTCGCCCAGAATGTCCGAGACGTTCTCGTCGAGCTTGCGGTTGCCGGCGTCGCCGCCGCCCGTGGCGCTGGTGAGAAACTGGGCGATGTCGCGCCGGAGGCTGACGGCGAAGCGGATGTTGAGTCCGGGGAAGGTCCGTTTGATGTCCGCGACCCGGTCCAGGTCGCCGGGATCGTCCGTAAGGATTTCGATCGCGGTGCGATCGCGCTTCAACGGCATCCAATGGTTCTTTTTGAGATAGTCGACGTTGAGGTTCTTGAGCAGTTCGGCGTCTACGATCGTACGCTCGCTGTATTCGATATACGGGCACTTATGGAACTGGGCGAGCGACTTGCCGATGTCCGGCTTGGGGACTTTGTACTTCTCGATCAGAAGGCTCTCGAGGTCGGAAAGACCCTTGCGCGACTCCGCAATGGCATTGTCCAATTCGCTTTGCGTGATGCGGCTATTCGTGACGAGCAGATCGAACTTGGTGGGATTTTTCTTCGTCGCCACCTTGCGAAGGTTGAAGAAGGCGATGCCCAACGCTTTGGCGATTTCGGCGACCGATTCTTCGTCTTTTCTGGTGAAGCGGCTCCCGCTTTTCTTGTTGAGCAGTTGAAGTACGCCCATGAGGTACTTGTTGTCCGCGACGATCGGATAGGTCAGCACCTGCTTCGTCCTGAATCCCGTGCGCTTGTCATAGGCCGTGTCATGTAGCAAGGACGGATGGATGCCCTGGAGTTCCGCGACGTTGTACGCGTCGGCGATATTCACGGGGCGCAAGTATTTGGCGCAGAATCCCGCCAGACTTTGCTCGGTGATGGGGATGCGGACTTCCTCGACCGTGTCGATGTGGGGGACTTTGGAGAAGATTTCCTTCTTCTCCGAATCGAAAGCGAAGAGCGTCAGATCTTCCGCATCGAACAAACTCAGGATGTCTTTATGGAGATCGAGGAGGATTTGGTCCAGATTGCTGGCTGCGTGAATCTGGGAGGTGATCCGCTTGACGTGCTCCGCGAACTCGACTTTTTGCTGAAGATCCTGAAGATTCTGAGGCATCGGTTTCGACTGCATTCCGACTCGCTCCACTTGTCGTTAGAATTGGCTCCGCGGATCGAGATTCGCACGGAAGTCATGCACGCACTTCGGGAGGGTCACGAGTCAGTCTATCGGAACGGAGGTGGAAGGCAAGGAAAAGGTCGATTTACGATGGAGAAACGATGCCGGCATTCGACGGATGCGAAGGGTCCGGCCGCGTGGACGCGACGATGTCGTCAGGTGGTCGGAGTTCGAAATGCGCGGGAGAGATCCAGGAGAGTCCCCGGCACGTCGGCGGGCGCAAGCTTGATCTTTTCGCCGGTGCGCCGGGTTTTCATTTCCACGGTGCCGCCAGCCAAACCCTTCTCGCCGACGACGACTTGATAGGGTGCGCCGATCAGATCGGCGTCGTTGAATTTCACGCCGGCGCGCTCGTCGCGGTCGTCCAACAGGACTTCGAGGCCGGCTGCCTCCAGGTCCGCGTAGAGTCGTGCCGTAGTCTCTTTCACGGCGGACGATTCTCCCAAAGGGAGAAGATGCACGTGGAACGGTGCAATGGGGAACGGCCAGATGATTCCCTTGTCGTCGTGATTCTGTTCGACCGCCGCCGCCGCCGCCCGGCCGACGCCGATCCCATAACAGCCCATGACGGCGAGGCATTCCTTTCCGTTCGGGTCCAGGAACGAGGCGTTCATCGATTGGCTGTACTTGGTGCCGAGCATGAACACGTGTCCGACTTCGATGCCCTTGGTGGCCTTGAGAACGCCGTCTTTGCGCGGCGACGGATCACCCGCTCTGGCGTTTCTCAAATCCGCGAACTGTTCGACCTGGAAATCCCGATTCCAATTGGCGTCCACGTAATGCGTGTCGGCCTGGTTCCCCCCCACGACCACGTTGCGCGCGGTCTTGACCGCGTGATCGGCGATCACCCGGACGCCGGTGAGCCCGACCGGTCCTGCAAAGCCGACCGGGGCGCCGGTGATCTTTTCGACGACGGCCTGGCCGGCCAGTTCGACTTCGGTGACACCGAGGATTCGGCGTATTTTGATTTCGTTGGCGTCGTGGTCTCCTCGGACCAGTACGGCGACCGTCTGGTCGCCGGCCTTGTACAGTAAGGTCTTGACCAAACGGTTCGGCTCAATCTTCAGGAACGTGGTCACTTCTTCCACGGTCCGGCAATTCGGGGTCTTGACGGCCATCAAGGGACGGAATTCCTCGACGTGCTCCTCCTCGGGCGGCAGCAGTTCGGCCCGTTCCACGTTGGCGGCGTACGTCCCGGTTTCGGTGTAGACGACGGTTTCCTCGCCGGTGTCGGCCAGGACCATGAATTCGTGGGAAGACGAGCCGCCGATCAATCCCGTATCCGCCTCCACGGCGCGGAAGGTCAGCCCGCATCGCGTGAAGATGCGATGATAGGCGTCGTACATCTTTTGGTAGCTCGCGCGCGCGCCGGCTTCGTCCGCGTCGAAGCTGTATGCGTCCTTCATGATGAACTCCCGGCCTCGCATCAGGCCGAAACGCGGACGGATTTCGTCCCGGAACTTGGTTTGGATCTGATAAAAGTTCAGCGGCAACTGGCGATAGGAACGCACTTCTCGTCTGAACAGATCGGTAATGACTTCTTCATGCGTGGGGCCGAGACAGAAATCCCGTTCATGCCGGTCCTTGAACCGCAGCAATTCCTTGCCGTAAAAGTCCCAGCGGCCAGTCTCACGCCATAGCTCCGCGGGCGAGGCCACGGGCATCAGTAACTCCTGGGCGCCCGCGCGATTCATTTCTTGGCGGATGATGTCTTCGACTTTGCGGATGATGCGCAGCCCGAGGGGCAGATACGTATAGATCCCCGCGGCGACCCTGCGGATGAGCCCGGAGCGGAGCATCAGCCTGTGGCTGACGGTTTCGGCTTCGCCCGGATCTTCCCGGAGGGTGGGGAGGAGGAGTTGAGATGTCCGCATGAGTCGTTAGTGGGAGAAGAAGATTCGTTCGAGGTCGTTCCAGAAGGCAAAAATCATCACACCGACCAGCAGGACCAGCCCGACCTGCTGAGCCACTTCACGCTGGCGCTCGCCGAGCGGTTTGCGGAGAATGCCTTCTATCAGGAAGAAAAGCAAGTGCCCTCCGTCCAGAATCGGGATGGGAAGGAGATTAAGGACCCCCAGATTGATACTGAGGATCGCGATGAGGAAGATGACGCTCGAGACGCCTTGCGAGGCGGCTTCTCCTGAAATGTTGGCGATGGTCAGCGGGCCGCCGATGTTCTTGCTCGAAATGTCTCCGACGATCATCTTATACAGTCCGACCGCGGTCAACTCCGTCCAGCCCCACGTGGCACCGAGACCGTCGTAAAGGGAGAGGAGGGGATTGCTCGACCGCATGACGGAACGACCCGGACCCGAGATGCCGATCTTTCCGACTTCCACTTGGCGGCCGTTCACGGTTGTCTTCTCGCCGGACGGCGTCACAGTCAGCGGCATACGCCGGCTCTCGCGCACGACTTCCAGGTGGAGCGGTTGGTTCGGGTGATCCTTCACCAGCCCGGTCATCTGAGACCAGGTATAGATCGGCTGATTGTCGATGCTCACCACCCGGTCGCCCGCCTGAAGACCTGCGTGTGCGGCCGGTGAGCCGTGCATGACGGAGGTGACCAGCGCGGGCGTTTCTTCGATGCCCAGCGAGTAGGGGATGTCCTCGGTTTGTGAAGATGAAGCCGGCTTGGAAGGAACGACGCTGATGGCTTTGGTCCGGCCGTCGCGCAGAATTTCAAGTGAGATGGCTTGGCCGTTGCTCTTCGCGACCGCGTCAAAAAGCTCCGTTCGCGTGGAGATGTCCCGACCATTGACCTTGGTGACACGGTCTCCGATCTGCATTCCAGCTTCGGCGGCCGGCGATCCCGGCACCATGGCTTCGACGTCGGCGCTCAAGTCTTTGAACGTCGGCACAAACAGGGGAGACCCCGTGGCCAGCCAGCCCGCGAAGATCAAATAGGCGAGGATAAAGTTGAACCCCGGTCCCGCCGCCACGATGAGCACCTTGCCCCACAAGCCCTGATGCACGAAGGACCGGCGCCGGTCTTCCGGCGTGATGGCTTCCGCCTCGTCCTCGCCGAAGAGTTTCACATAGCCGCCGAGCGGGATTGCGGAGACGAGATACTCGGTCTCGCCCATTTGCCGGCCGAAAATCTTCGGGCCGAATCCAAGTGAGAACTTGAGCACTTTGACCCCGACCCACCGGGCTGCCAAGAAATGGCCGAGTTCGTGAAAGGCCACCAGGACTCCCAGGACGACAAGAAACCACCACGCCTTCTGGAGCAGAAGCCAGACGCTGTCGGGAGCCCAGGTCAACGCCATAAACACGGGGTTACTCCATTTTCAGATTGTTATCGAGCCAGTGATCCGGCAAGCGATTCGGCCTTTTCCCTGGCCCATCGGTCGGCCTCCAACGCGGTCTCGATTCTATCGATCTCGCGGCGTTGGTGAGCATCCATGGTCTGTCGAATGATGTCGGCGATCGCCGGGAACTTGATGCCGCCGTTCAAGAATGCCTCCACTGCGATCTCGTTGGCGGCGTTCATGGCCGCCGGCATCGTGCCGCCGATACGCAGCGACTCGTAGCCGAGCCGGAGACAAGGAAACCGATCGTGGTCCGGCTTGCAGAAGGACAACTTGCCGACTTCCGTGAGGTCGAGCGACGGAAGGTCGAGTGCCAGACGTTCGGGATAGTGCATCGCATACGAGATAGGGGTCCGCATGTCCGGCAATCCAAGTTGGGCGATCATCGACCGGTCTTCATATTCTACCAGAGAGTGGATGATGCTTTCCCGGTGAACCAGCACGTCGATGCGGGATTCGGGGATGTCGAACAGCCATCGCGCTTCGACCACTTCCAGGCCTTTGTTCATCAGCGTGGCGGAATCGATGGTGATCTTGGCGCCCATCTTCCAGTTGGGATGCTGAAGCGCTTGCTCCGGGGTGACTTCCTGCAGTTGCGCTTTGGTGAGCGTCCAGAGCGCGCCTCCGGAAGCCGTCAGGATCAGGCGTCGCACGTCCTCGATCCGATGGCCTTCCAACGACTGGAAGATGGCGCTGTGTTCGCTGTCCACCGGAAAAATCTTGACCTTGTGTCTGCGCGCTTCCTCCTGCATCAGCTGTCCCGCCATCACCATCGGTTCCTTGTTGGCGAGGGCGATGTGCTTTCCGCTGCGAATGGCGGCCAAGGTGGGAACGAGTCCGGCTCCCCCGACGATGGCCGAGACGACCAATTCCGCTTCGGGAAGCGCCGCGACGTGGGCCAACCCATCCTGCCCGGAGAGAATTTCAACGGAGACGTCGGAGCAGCGGCGGCGGAGCCTGGCTGCGGCCGCGTCATTGGCCAGGGCGACGACGCGCGGTTTGTATCGGCGGATCTGATCGTCCAACATGTCATCGTTGTTTCCGGCGGTCAACCCGGCGACCCGGAACTGATCGGGAAATCGGCTCACGATATCCAGGGTATTCGTTCCGATCGAGCCGGTGGATCCCAGGATCACGATAGTCTTCATGATGGCTCCTTCACGCCAAAGTCTCAGAGCGGGTCATCAATGTTACATAGTAGAAGAACGTCGGGGCCGTGAACAAGAGACTGTCGAGTCGATCGAGCATTCCGCCGTGACCGGGAAGCACGCCGCCCGAATCCTTGGCGCCGACGCTGCGCTTCATCGCCGATTCGGCCAGATCGCCCCAGAGTCCCGCCAGGGTCAACAGCGCGGCGAGCACGGCGCAGTCGATCATGGACAGTGTAGGCAAGAACCACCAGCGCGCCAGATAGGCGGCGATCATGGCCGCAAGCACGCCGCCCATCAACCCTTCCACGGATTTCTTGGGACTGATTCGAGGCGCCAGCCGATGCCGGCCCCAAATGGTTCCTGCGTAGTACGCTCCCGTGTCGCCGGCCCAGGTCACGAGCAGCAGAAAAAACACGAGCCATTCGCCATGCTCGAGCAATCGTAATCGGACCGCGAAGCTGAGCGTTACGCCGAGATACAGGATGCCCAGGAGCGTCGCGGCACTGTTCCTCAAGACCTGATCCAGGGGAAGCCGCATGATGAGAGGGAGCGAAAGGACTCCAAGCACCGCCGCGAGCAGCGTCGGGATCAGGAATTCACCGTGATGGGGCGTCAGCAGAAGAGCGGCGAATCCGAGGAGCCCGACTCCCACGTAAGGCCGCTCGCCCGGAGGCATGAGGCCGAGCCGGTAGAATTCCATCAAGGCGATCGAACCCACCGCCAGAACGAGTCCCGTGAACGCGAAGGGAGGGAAGTAGCGGATCGCCCCATAGAGGAGCGGCGCGAGGACCAGCACCGTATAGACACGGCGGGCGTCGA
Source organism: Nitrospira japonica (assembly GCF_900169565.1). NCBI lineage: Bacteria > Pseudomonadati > Nitrospirota > Nitrospiria > Nitrospirales > Nitrospiraceae > Nitrospira > Nitrospira japonica. The sequence goes on from NZ_LT828648.1 coordinate 2,501,701, forward strand.
ACCGGCGCGCCACCGTCGGTATGGGCTGATCAGGGCTCGTAATGCGGCACTCCACCATCGTTCGTCTTCACCAGGATCGGACGGGATGCGCCATGACGGTGTGTCGCTGAACGAACCGCCTAGGAAGTGAGGCTGCTGAAGACGCGGCCGAAACGGCGCTCCCGGCGTTGAAATTCGAGCAAGGCCAGCAGCAATTCACGCCGTCTGAAGTCGGGCCAGAGCGTGGGCGTGAAGTAGAGTTCGGTATAGGCCAACTGCCACAACAAAAAATTGCTGATGCGTGTTTCCCCGCTGGTGCGGATCAATAGGTCCGGGTCCGGCAAATCATGGGTGTAGAGGAATTGATGCACGAGCGGCTCGTCGATCTCGTCCGGCTGAATCTTGCCGTCCCGAGCTTCCCGGGCGATCTGGCGCACGGCGTCCACCATTTCGGCCCTGCCGCCGTAACTCAGCGCCACCGTCAGGTGCAGTTTGTTGAGATGTGCGGTTTCGTGCTCGGCGGCCCGCACCCACTGAAGGGCGGAAGCCGGAAGCAGTTCCGCGCGACCGATTGTCCGGAACCGCACGCCTTGTTCGATCAGTTTGTTGCGTTCGGTGGAGAGATAGTATTCCAGCAGTCCCATCAACGCGTTGATTTCCTGGGTGGGCCGGTTCCAGTTTTCCTGGGAAAAGGCAAAAATCGTCAACGCCGGGATTCCCAATTCCAGACAGCTAGTGATCATTTCCCGGACGGACTTGATCCCTTCGCGGTGACCGGCGATACGGGGCAGATTCCGTGCTTCGGCCCAGCGACCGTTTCCGTCCATGATGATCGCCAGATGCTTCGGCAGGAGGTCTGGATCGAGTTTGGCAGCCAGGTCCGCGTCAGAAAGTTGATCGCTACCAGCGGATAGTCCGGTGTTCATAGGGTCTTGTTTTCGGATGGCCCTTTCATTGAAAGTAGGTATGGCAGGCAAGGAAAGTCTACTGAGGCGGCTAGGGAAAGTCAAACAGTATTTCCCAAATTCCTTGCAAAAGCCGTGGGTTGGAAGCGTGGGCGTTGCGCCTGCGCAAAAGGGTCGGCTATACTTCGATTTTCCCGATGACCATCACCGCTCAACAGAGAGTTCTTTCATGGCACAGCTGATTCCTCTGGACTCATTCGGTCTCACCGAACGCGAGGTGTATGCGGCACTCGCCCGCGTCAAAGTGCGGGCAGTGGACTACGCCGATCTCTATTTCGAATCCTCCGTGACCGAGTCCGTTTCGATGGAAGAGTCCTTGGTCAAACGGGCCACCAAGAGTATTTCTCAAGGGGTCGGAGTGCGGGCCACCGCCGGGGAGAAGACGGGATTCGCCTATTCCGACGAGTTGCGCAAGCAGGATCTCGAGTTGGCGGCCGATACTGCCCGCTACATTGCCATGAGTCCCGCGGGGACCGACGCTCCGCCCGTTCCGGTGCATGCCAGGCCGCGCCACGATCTGTATCCGGTGCCGCAGACGGCGCTGGAAGTCGCGACGGGGGACCGGGTTGTGCTCCTGAATCAAATAGACGCGGAAGCCCGCAAGTACGACCCTCGTATCAAGAACGTCATGGCTTCCTTCAATACCGAATTCAAGATCGTCATGGTGGCGACATCGGAAGGGACGATCATCGGAGACGTGCAGCCGTTGTCGCGTCTGCAAGTCACCTGTATTGCGGAAGAGAACGGCAACCGCCAGGTGGGATCCTTCGGGGGCGGAGGGCGCATCGGGTTCGAATTTTATCGGGAAGGCGACCGTCATCTTGCCTATGCCAGGGAAGCGGCCCGAACGGCGATTCTGAACCTCTCGGCGGTGGACGCGCCGGCGGGCGTGATGCCGGTGGTGCTAGGCGGAGGCTGGCCGGGTATTCTCCTGCACGAAGCCATCGGGCACGGCTTGGAAGCCGACTTCAATCGGAAGAAGACCTCGGCGTTTTCGAGCCTCCTGGGGAAGCGCGTCGCATCGGACGTGTGTACGATCGTGGACGACGGTACGCTGCCGGGTCGTCGAGGCTCGCTCAACATGGACGACGAAGGCACGCCGACCGGGCGGACCGTGTTGATCGAACGCGGCATCCTTCGCGGCTACATCACGGACAAACTCAACGCACGGTTGATGGGGATTCCTGTGACCGGCAATGGCCGCCGGGAGAGCTATCAAAGCGTTGTCCTGCCGCGCATGACCAACACCTTCATGCTGGCTGGGCAATCTGAGCCCGAAGACATCATCAAATCGGTCAAGAAGGGACTCTATGCCGTGTCGTTCGGAGGCGGGCAGGTGGACATCACGAACGGGAAGTTCGTATTTTCCGCCAGCGAGGCCTATCTGATCGAGAACGGCAAAGTCACCAAGCCCGTCAAAGGCGCCACCTTGATCGGCAGCGGACCGGATATCCTGACGAAGGTGTCCATGGCCGGTCACGACTTGAAGTTGGACGAAGGCATCGGGACGTGTGGAAAAGAAGGGCAGTCCGTTCCCGTCGGCGTCGGTCTGCCCACGATTAAAATCGACGAGATCACCGTCGGTGGAACCCAGTCGGAATAGCGAATGAGCGGCGCCATTACTCCCACGGACGGTTATCGGCAACTCGCATCGGACATCTTGGCCATGGCGAAGCGCGGCGGAGCCACGGAGGCCGACGTCGTTATCGTCGACGGTGAAAATCTGTCGGTGCAGGTTCGGCTTGCCGCAGTAGACCGCCTGAGCAAGGCCAGGGAGAAACGCCTGGGCCTTCGCGTGTTCATGGGCAAACGCTCGGCCAGCACGTCGACCTCGGACTTTTCGAGCAACTCCCTCCATCAGTTGGTCGAACAAACGTGCACGCTGGCTCGGGCGGTCGTGGAAGACCAGGTTTCGGGTTTGCCTGCCGCCGAGGAAATGGCCAAGGAGCAGCCGGATCTCGATCTCCATGATACGACCAGGCTCGATACCGACCAGCAGATCGAGTTGGCGCGGCGGGCCGAATCCGCGGCGATGGCGGCCGATGCGCGGATTACTAATTCCGAAGGCGCCGATTTCGATTCTTCGTCCGGACGGATCGTCCTGGCGAACAGCCACGGGTTCGTCGGCGAATATCGTAGCTCCAGCTTCTCGCTGTCCGTCTCTCCCATCGCGGTCGATCCCGCGACCGGCGCGATGCAGCGTGACGCCTGGTACGGCGTCCAGCGGAAATTCACCAAGCTGGAATCGCCGGAAGCGATTGGAGCCGAAGCGGCGAAGCGCGCCGTTCGGCGGCTGGGGGCGAAAAAGGTGGGCACCAAGCGGGTGCCGGTCGTGTTTGATCAGGAAATGGCCGCCAGCCTCATGGGTAATCTCTGCGGCGCGGTGTCCGGCTACAGTCTCTACAAGGGCGCGTCGTTTCTGATCGGGCAACTCGGCAAGCCGTTGGCTCCGGACTATGTCACGATCTACGACGATGGACGCATGGTCGGAGGACTCGGTTCCAGACCGTTCGACGGCGAGGGATTGGCGACGAGGAAAAACGCGGTCGTCGAAAGAGGCACGCTCACCAGTTACCTGCTCGATGCCTATTCGGGGAAAAAGCTGGGATTACCGTCGACCGGCAATGCGTCGCGCAGCGTGGGGGAAAGTCCGTCGGTCGGTCCCACGAACTTTTATCTGGCCCCGGGGAGCCGGAGTGCCGACGACATCATCGGCACGATCAAGGATGGGCTCTACGTCACGGAGTTGATCGGATTCGGCATCAACATGGTTACGGGCGATTATTCCCGCGGGGCGAGCGGCTTCTGGATCGAGAACGGCGAACTCGCGTATCCGGTGGAGGAGATCACCATCGCGGGAAACCTCAAACAGATGTTTCGGGACATTGAGATGATCGGAAGCGATCTGATCTTCCGCGGCCGCATTGCCAGTCCGACCATCAAGATCTCCGAGATGACCGTGGCGGGGAGTTAACCGTCTCGACATTCTTCAACTGGATTTCAACGCGTTAAGGAGTTACCCAAGGCCATGCCGCTCGATGCCGAACTCGGGAAAAAAATGCTGCAGTTGGTCACGTCGCGCTACGACGACCGACACTGGAGAAAGAAGATCGAAAAGACCTTGAGCCTGCCTCAGTCGGGCGTGAGCGACCCGACTCAGCAGCAGATTTTCATGTATCTGAAAGTGGGCCTCAAGGCCTACAAGTCGCGTCGTGCCGATCCCGACTCCTGGATCATCGGCGGGTTTGCCACGAAGGAAGTCGTCGATCGTGCCAAGTTTCAGCCGCAGCTCGTCGATTCCACCGTCACCAAGGACGATGTCTCGTTTCTCGGCAGCGATCCGGGCCCGGAAGTGGATGAGGCGTGGTGGGATGAAATGCTGGTCCAGTGGTTCGACGTACCGGAAGAAGAGAAGCCTGCCGAGGGTGAGGGTGAAGATCAGGCGGCCGAGTCGACCTCAGCCGGAGTGCCGGAAGGAAAGTCGGCCAAGACATAAAGCACGTTCGATCAGGATTGCCGTCGTCGAAGACACCTGCTGGGCCACCCGACAAAGCCTCGCTCTCTCAAGCCCGTAAACTCGCCAAGCCTCGAACAGTACGGTCTTGACCGTTGCTACCTAAGAGCAACGGTCGTTCGCTCCAGCTTGTCGGGTCCCGGACCAACAGGTGAAGGACGACGACAATCCTGAACGAACGTTTGGCAGGAATCACTCCAATAGTGCTCTTGCAAGAAACTCAGAGCGTTAACGCACGGAACGGCAGCAGCGGGCGTTTCTGAAAGAGAAGTTCGGCTAGATCGGGCGAGACGATTCAGTCTGCACACATTTCCAGTGCTTCGATCGGCTAGGCGAGCTTACTCATGGCCCGAAACCAGCGCCGGAGGTTCTTTAGATTGGGGAATTTCGTTTTTCCGCTGAACAAATAGTTGCTCAGCACGCCGTAAAGGTCGTAGTCGACGAAAAGCGGACGATCGCTGAGCAGAAATGATGATCGTCTCAGGATATGGTCGAGCGGGATCAGCAGCTCTGAGAATTTGACGCTGAGAGACCCTCGATGGCTGATCCATTCCTGGACACAGCCCCTTCCGAATTTCCGCTCTTTGTGACGGATGAGCATGACGCGTTCGACCATGGGGGCGTGTTGGGATAAGATGGCTGTCGTTTACTTTGAACCCTACCATCTCCAGGTCATTCTCAATATAGCGGGATAGGATGAGCTGAAGGCCTTCGAACTGTTCAGGGAATAGATTCAGTTTGTAGCGACCATCAATATATCGCGCGACCTCCTGCCCAAAATCCGTGACATCGCATACCGCTTCTTTTGCGTCCATGACGCAGGGGACGGTGTGGCCGCGTCCCTTTGTCGCGGTGATGATGAGATCCCGCTCGTGGTAGGCAATGTTGCGCATCCGAAATGGGATGCCGTTGTGTTCGAGGATATGCCGCACGGTGATACAAAAGGGTGACCAAGGAAATTGGACGAGCGTGAGCATGGGACTTTTATGACGGAAGCAAGCCCAAAACTTCAAGTGGCTCCGCTTGATCTGAAGAGAGAAGACTCAGGACCCGAACAGATCCATCTGCGCCGGGTTGGGTGGTTCGATGGTGAGGGCTGGTGCGGTCGGCTCGGCTGATTCTGATGCGACCGGTTGCGTGTGCCGGTCAAGGAATTCCTTGAGCTTCTTGAAGTCGTCTCTCAAGGTTTCGAGCAGATTCCCTTGGTGCAGCGCGGCGGCGGGATGCAACAGCGGAAAGAGGACGAAGTCCTTCATGTAGAAAGGCTGAGCCTTCACTTTCGTGATCCCGACCTTTCTTTCAAGAAGAGTCTGGGTCGCCCAGTTTCCAAGCGTACAGACCAGCTTCGGGCGGATCATCTGAATCTGCTGCATCAGAAACGGTTTGCAGGTCTCAACCTCATCCGGTTCCGGATCACGGTTATTCGGGGGACGGCACTTGATCACGTTGGCGATGTAGATTTGGTCGCGTGACAGATTGGCGGATTGCAGGAGATCGTTCAGGAGTTTTCCCGCCGCGCCGACAAACGGCTCCCCCTTTTGATCCTCGTTGAACCCCGGCGCTTCACCGACGAACATGATGCTGGCGTGCGGATTTCCAACGCCAAAGACAACTTGTGAGCGGCCGAGCTTTGCGAGCTTGCAGAGCTGGCAGTTGTGCAGGGACTTGGCGAGTTCTGGCAGTGTCATGCTTCTCAGCTGGAAAAGAAAAGCGATGGCATACTAGGAGGCGACAGGCGGATTGTCAATAAGCCGTGAGCGGCGTACCGGAAATGATCGAGGCGCAACGTTCCCCGCTGACGATCGCACTCTCCAGATTCGCCGGCCAGCCTGTATCGGTCCAACTTCCCGCGACCAGCAGGTTGGCGATGGGGCTGGTTTGGATGGGGCGGCGCACTTTGGTTCCCGGCGCCAGCGACAAGACGGAATCAGCGTCCTCGTCATTCCCGATCAGCGAGACCTCGGTGGACGGTCGGATCAGACCCGTGGCTTGAAGGAGTTGCGTGGCCTGTTCTCCCATATCCGCCTGCCGGCGCTGTCCATCGGTCGTGATCAGAGTGAAGAGATTCTGTCCATCCTCCTTGGGGTGAACCTGTACGCGTTGAAACGGTCCTTCGCGCAACAGCATGAGTCGTGGCGCCTGCGTAACCTGTCGAGCGACAAGGCGCACGACGCCCCGCGGCACAGGAGTCAGCTCGCTGATCTGTTGGAAATAGGCGAAGCGCGTCAGCCACCGTTCAGGCAGGAGGGCGGTGAGGTGACGGTAGGAGACAGCGGATACATACCAGTCGGCTTCCAGGACCGTGCCGTCCCGGAGGCGAACCCCTGTGACGTGCTCCTGGCGATAGAGGAGTTGCATGGCCTGCGTCTCCGGGCGCACGTCTGCTCCGGACCGGCGCAGACGGTCGAGGATCGGCTCGACGAAAAAGACGTTAGGCGAGCGGAGCGGGATCATGATTCGGCTATCGGAGGATCGCCGCAGAAAAACCGGAGCCAGGGCGCCGGCCAGCGCATCGGCGGACAGCATCCGCAGCCCGTTGCCGGTGAGCCATTGAGCGAGCGGGTTCCAAATGGCTTGTTGAAGCGAGACATCGTGTCCGAGGGACGTCAGCCATTCCTGCGCGGTCCGGTATTCGAGGTCTGTTCCCAGTTCGGACGACCCCTCCCAGAGTTCCTCCAGCCATGAGAGCAGTCGCCAGCGTGCGGACCAGGAGAGTCCCGCAAAGCGGCCGATGGTGAACAGGCTGTGCAGCGGAGTGGGAAACCGGCTGTGCGGATATCGGACGATACGTTCGTCGGGCAGCCGGAATTCGAGACCGGTTTGCTGAAACTCCGGTGATCTGGGGGGGAATTCCAGCGCCGTCAACAGCCGCCACGTAGCGTGGTGGCATCCGAGGAGAGTCGGCGGCGGTTGTCGCTCGTCGCCGAATCCGCCGCCCAGGCTCGCGGCCCGGTCGAGCAACGTGACGCGCAAACCCCTTTGGACGAGAGCGTACGCGGCTGAGAGCCCGGCCGGTCCGCCGCCGAGGACGAGAACGGTCTGAGCGCCCGGACCGGTCACGAGAATCGGCTTCGGAGCCAGACGCCGGCGGCCAACCGGAGGCGCTCCGAGGTGGTGAGTTTCACCCGGGGGCCGAAAACGACGTGGTCCGCGCGCTCGATGCGGAGGAGGATCTCGGAGTATACGGCGCGCATGATTTCCGCGACGGTCAACGCGCGGCGATCCGAAGACGGCAAGCTGTCCAGCGACGCCCGGGCCTTCGCGTAATAGGCGCGCGCGCGGCCCACTTCAAAGTCAACGAGGTCGCGGAGTTTCTGGGCGGGCTTGCGTTCCAGGATGTCGGATTCCGTCAAGCCGAAACGGGCGAGATCTTCCTGTGGGAGGTAAATCCGGCCTTGTTCCGCGTCCGTGCCCAGATCACGCAGGATGTTGGTGAGTTGAAATGCCATGCCGAGATCGACCGCATAGTCCTGGGCATGGGGCGAAGTCGGCCCGAATACGTGCAGACAGATCAAGCCGACCACCGACGCGACCCGATAACAATAAAGGGATAGCTCGTCAAACGTGGCATAGCGCGACGCGCTAAGATCCATTTCGACGCCCTTGATGAGTTCTTCGAAATACGCCTTGGGAATCGACAACTCCCTCACATGGTGCGCGAGGCTGATCATCAGCGGCCAGATCGGAGTGCCCTCGTAGGCGGCGTCGAGTTCGGACCGCCAGCGCCGCAGTTCTTCCTTGGGATCGCTGCCGGCCGGAGGTTCGTCGACCGCGCTGTCGACTCCTTTGCAGAACGCGTAAATCGTATACATCGCGTTGCGCCGGGCCTTGGGGAGGAAGAGGAAGGAGTAATAGAAGTTGCTCCCGCTTTTCTTCGTCAGCTCGGTGCAGTAGGCCTGAGCGTCTTTGACGGTCATCGTCATAAGGGTGAGGCCAATAGCGGGGAGGAGCAGGGTACGGCTCGAGCTGCCGTATCGTCCAGCTTCCCGGCGGACCCGGTCGCGAATATGGACGCGAGCAATTCTACTCCGTCCACCAGACGTGGACCGGGGCGGCTGAAATAGGACGCCGCATCCACGACGAAGGTCAGCGGCCAGGAGGCGATCGCGGAGGACCATCGACGGTCCGTGTGCTGCAAGGCGGCGAGTTCGCGCCATGCCCGGTCGACCGAAAAACCGCAGGGCATCAGGATCACGATGTCCGGTCGGGCCGACTCGACCTGCTCCCATGTCACCGGCCTGGACGGATGATGGGCTAGACCAAGCGCGTCCGAACCTCCGGCCAGTTCCACCATTTCAGGAACCCAGTGGCCTCCTGCATATAATGGAGACAGCCATTCCAAGCATGCGACCCGGGGTCTCTTGGACCGGTGACCGTGTTGGACGGACGCAAGACGCGTACGGAGCGATGCGGCAAGCACTTTACCCTCCGATGGCCGATCGATGGCCGCTCCGATCCGCTCGACGTCCGAGATGACGTCAGCGAGCGTCGTTGGATTCAGCGTGAGCCACGTGGGATGGATGGGCAGAGCGGCGACGGCCCGAGTCAGTTGATCGGGCGTGATCGCGCAGACATGACACAGATCCTGAGTCAGGATGACGTCCGGCTTGGAAGTGGCGAATGCTCGTTCGTTCAGGCGATACAGAGGCCGTCCCGAGGACACCAACGCTCTGACCTCCCGGTCGATGGCCGCGCTGTCCGTCGTGGTGGCCTCGATGCAAGGTTCGACCAATACGGGGGCATGACGGACGGAGAGGGGGAAGTCGCATTCGTGACTGATGCCGACCAGTCTGGATGCCTGGCCGAGCGCGGCGACGACTTCGGTCGCTCCTGGGACTAGCGAACAGATTCTCATGCGGCAGCCGTACTCATCGTGAGGGCCACAAACGGGCGTGAAGCTCCGATAGGTTCACCTGTTTGAGATTCGAGGTCATGGCATCGGCTTCGTGCAAATCTTGAAAGCTATGCGTATTCGCGACGGCCAGGACCTTCATGCCCGCAGCCTTGGCACCGCGGATTCCCGGCAGGGAATCTTCAATCACCAAACAGGAATTTGGTGTCAACGCGGGGTCGCGTAGCCGGCGCAGGGCTTCCATTGCCAACAGAAACGGCTGCGGATCCGGTTTGCCTCTGGTCACGTCCTCCGCGCTGGTGACGTGGCTGAACTCCTTTCGAAGTCCCGCCTGCTCCAGAATGTATTCGATCTCGTGACGAAGCGCACCCGACGCGATCGCCAACGGATGGCGCCCTGCGGCTTCCCGGACGAGTTCGGCGACTCCTGGGAAGATGACGGAGTGGTCCTTGACGGATTCCAAGTAGGCCGCCGCCTTTCGCTCCATGAGTTGTCTGAGCGTCGTGGGGTCGATCGGCCGTGCGTGAGCCGTCAATGCGGCGAGAAAACAGCCTCGGTCGTCGTAGCCCAAGTAATTGGCGAAATAGTCGGATTCGGTCAGGTCGATGCCGATCTCGCGGAGGGTCTTCTGCAAACCGGCAAAGTGCAGAGGCTCGGTATCGGCGATCACGCCGTCGAAATCGAAAATGAGGGCACGAAGCTGAGTCATGAACAAGGCCGTACTGCCGGAAGCGCGGGGTTGACGCGGGGGATTATAGCATAGCGCGGTCGGAAAGAAGGTCGTGCCTTCTGCCGGATCCTTGGCCCAACGGCGTGAAACCTTTTAGAATTTCATCCGGAGCCGCTTCTCGGAAACCCATCCCTTTACACCGTCGTCCGAACGAACGGAATAGACCCATCCGCTCGGTTGAAGGTCTCCGTCGAGAATGCTGAGCGTGGCTCCGGGGCGAATCGCCGGACCGGCTTTGGCTCCGGCCGGATCGAGCGTCAACTGGACCATTTCTCCCGGCGCGGTCGGATTGCCCATGACGGTGACGCGCTGTCCTTCTCCGAAGAGCGGAGAGGCAGTGGCCCGTCCCGGCGAAACTGAGGCCGGTGCATCCATCGGCGGAACCTGATGGGAGGCAGCCTGCGGCATCGTGGAGGAAGGCGGCATGGATGCCGGGTCTGCCGGAGCCGCGGGGGCCATGTCGGTGGTCGCCGGAGCCGGCGGTGGCGGTATGGGAAGATCCTCTTGCTGCGGACGAGGAGCGGTCGCGACCGGAGGCACAGTCTGTTTGGGAGTGCTGTCGCCGAGCAGCGGAGCGAGCCATACCGTCAATTGCTCCGGCTCCATGGCGACGTAGCCGATGCCCCCGATCAAGAGGAGGAGCAGCACCCACAGGAGCGGCCGGCCCCCTCCGCTCTTCTTGGGCTGTTTTGTCGGAGTCGCCGGTTTGGTGGCGGCGGTTTGATCCAACTCTTCCTCCGTGAACTCCAAATCCGGTTCCGGCTGGCGGGCGAAGAAGAGTGAACAATCAAGAGAATTCCCGACGGCGGTCAGGTTCCCTGCAAGCGAGGCCATCCAAACACCTCCAGGCTGAACGATCGAATGCGGTCGAATTGCGTGGGGAAATACTTATCACCAACGTCAAACCCTGTCAATTTATGCGGCAATTTCACCGCGCTGGAACCGCGTCTCTCAGCAGGTCTGAGTGACCGCGCAGGAAAGAACCTGTTGCGCGCGGCTGCCGGTTCGAAAGACGGTAAGCCCCTTGCATCCCAAGCGATAGGCGAGAAGGAAGGCATCGGCGACTTGGGCTGTGGTGGCGGCGTTGGGAAGATTGACGGTCTTGGACACCCCGCTGTCGCTGTAGTGTTGGAAAATCGCTTGCATTCTTACGTGATGCGCGGGATCAACGTCATGGGCCGTGACGAACAGGCGACGAAGGTGCGGCGGGACTCCAAAGTGATGCCGGATCGAAGGCGACTCGTTCAGGTGCGGCAGCAAACGGCTCACGTCGAGGCCGGCCGCCCGTGCCATCCTGCGGAATGCCGGATGGAGCGTGACCAGTCGAGTTCCGTCCATGATGGTCCGGACGGTTTGGACGGCATAGAGCGGCTCAATGCCGGGAGTACATCCCGCAAGGATACTGATCGTGCCGGTGGGGGCGATCGTGGTGACGGTGGCATGACGTCGCGGATCGCGCCGCCGAGCGAAGCGGCTGCCCTCGTAGCCTGGAAACGGTCCGCGTTCCTCGGCGAGCCGTCGGGACGCGTCATGAGCATGTGATTGTACGAAAGCCATCAATCGCGACGCGGTGCGGAGCGCCTCTTCCGTATCATAGGGAATGTCCAATGCAATCAGCAGATCGGCGAAGCCCATGATCCCCAGCCCGATTTTCCTCGTCCGCAGCGTCGCCGCTTCGATCTCGGGCAACGGATAACGATTGCGGTCGAGGACATCGTCCAGGAAGCGGACGGCAAGCGGGATGGTCTCGGCCAAACGCGAGTAGTCGATCTCGGTCCGGCCGTGTTGCCGCAAGAGATACCGGGCTACGTTGATGGATCCCAGCGTGCAGGATTCGTAAGGCAGCAAGGGTTGTTCTCCGCAGGGATTCGTGGCTTCGATCGCGCCCAAGTGAGCGACCGGATTCGCCCGGTTGATGGTGTCCAAATACAGGACGCCGGGCTCGCCGGAAGTCCAAGCCGCCGCCACCAGGCGGTCGAACACCGTACGGGCCGGGATCCGTCCGACGGGTCGACCGGTTCGCGGATTCAACAAGGGGTAGCGCTCGTTGCGGCGACGGGCCTCCATGAACGCGTCCGTCAGACCCACCGATAGGTTGAAATTGGTCATTTCGTGCGGGTTCGTTTTTAGTGCGATGAAATCGAGGATATCGGGATGATCGACGCGAAGCACGCCCATGTTCGCGCCGCGCCTCATCCCTCCTTGCTTGATGACGTCGGTGGTGAGGTTGAAGATACGCATGAAGGACAGGGGACCAGACGCGACGCCGCTGGTGGAGGCGACAAAATCGTCCTGCGGGCGAAGTCGACTGAAAGAGAAACCGGTCCCTCCGCCCGATTGATGGATGAGCGCCTGGTTCCTCACGCTCTCGAGAATCTCGGACAGCGAGTCTTCCACCGGCAGGACGAAGCAGGCGGACAGTTGTTGGAGAGGGCGGCCGGCGTTCATCAACGTCGGTGAATTAGGGAGGAAGTCGAGACTCGCCATCATCTCGTAGAAGCGCATGGCGGCCCGGGGAAGGCGCGTCTTGTCGGGATAGCGTCGTTCCGCGCGGGCCACGTCAGCGGCGATGCGCTTGAACATTTGACGGGGGGTTTCGATGACCCGCCCGTTTCCGTTCCGTGCGAGGTATCGCTGACGCAACACCATGCGGGCCCCGCGCGAGAGCGAGCGCTCATGACTCGGAAGGACTGACGAAGAGGTGTTCTTCATGCCGACTATTATATCGCCCGAGCCGCGGGTTCGCCGACAACCTTCCGGCTTGCATCCATCCCGGCCGTTTGAGGACAATGTCCGACCATACGGGGAGAATACCGCATGAAGTCCTATCGCGAAGAGCTGTGGTTCGAAACCAAGACGCGCCGGGAATACATCAATATTACCCGACACGTGGAAGCCGTCGTGCGGAAGAGCGGCGTTGCTGAAGGATTGGTGCTGGTGAACGCGATGCACATTACCGCCAGCGTGTACATCAATGACGATGAGGCGGGACTCCTGCAGGACTATGATCGGTTTCTTGAAGCCGTGGCTCCCCAGGATGCGGCCTATCGCCACAACGAAACCGGCGAAGACAACGGGGATGCTCATATCAAACGTCAATTGATGGGACGCGAAGTCGTGGTGGCAATCACCGGCGGCCGGCTCGATTTCGGTCCATGGGAACAGATCTTCTACGGAGAGTTCGACGGGCGGCGGCGCAAGCGCGTCCTGGTCAAGGTCATCGGCGAGTAGCGGCGCGTGGTTGACAGCGCTCGGGGGCGCGTTGCCGAACCGCTCCGACGCTTGCTCCCTGCGCAAAAGTTTGGCAACATGGTTCACTGTGAGTGAGCCACAACATCCCGAGGAAGCTGCCATGCTCGGTTGGTCCCGTCCCGATCCGTTGACCAGAGATCTCATCCACCTGATCAATGCCCGCCGTCACGATCACGGCGATACCGATGCCGCGATCGATACCTTGCAGGCATTTCTCGAGCAGGGGCGCGAACATGACCTGTTGACGGTACTGGCGGCGCTCGACGAAGACATGGCGGAATGGCTCTTCGACCTGGTCGCAGAGGCATCGTGCGCCATTCTGATGGACGGTCCGGCGGATGAAAAGCTGTCCTATGCCGTCATGGCTGCGTTGGAGCTGCCGCTTCAGGCGAATCTCACTCATCCGTTGAAGCTGAAAATCGATCCCGTGGCGACGGCCGAGCTGCTGCACCGCCACCTTCGGCTCCCGTCCGCAAGCGTCGTGCGCGTCGAAGCCAGGCTCCTCACGGATTCCACGCTGGAGCCGTTGAGCCTGCAGTCGCTCAACGAACATTTGAGCACCGTGGCCGATTCCCAACGCGTCCATTCCATCGCCGCCCGGCTGTACCCGCCGGTCGAGAACACGGCGTTCCTCCTCTTCGAACTGATCGGCGTTCCCGACGCAGGGCTGCCCGATTCACTCGAAGATCCTCATCGGCGGGCCCTGCTGGAGGGCCTGGTGGAGCAGTGTCCTGAGCTTGCGCATGCACCGGATTCGATCGAAGCTCCCGTCTACGCCGCCTATGCGATGTTCGACGCACAGAACGCCGTCCGGCTCCACCGGTTGGCGGATGAGACGGCGGCTGTCTGGCGGGACCTCGATCCTTTGGTTCGGGCGAGAACGATCGTCCATCTCCATACCCAGTGCGGCAACGGGGTCTATATGCCGGTCTGGACGGATTTGTTCGATCCTGAACTGCCGGAGGAGCACGGGCCGGTCTGGACTTCACCCGACGTGTGGGTCTTTACGGCCGATTTGCCGATCGAATGGCCCGGCGAAATGCTCACCAATCGTCTGCTCGCGGAAGGGTGCACCCGATTCGAGAACCATATCGTCGAAGCCCCGGAAAACTAGCCGATCCGCCTCACGACTCCGTACGTCCATTCCACCACACATGCTTCGATGAATCGACGCCCGCCTATCGTGTGACGGCTGTCTCGCCGGGCGCGAACGCATGCGGAATCATGACATTTCATCGATTTTTGAGAATCTCTATCTTATGCTGACCCGTAGCACGGCTTGGAGAGAATCGTGGCGCAACTGGATGCTTGGAGCAGGATCGCGGCCGGGGCGGTCACCGTGGTTGGACTGACGGCGGTGTGGCTTGCCGTCGTCACGAGTCTTCCGACGCAGGAGGAGCTGGCCGGCAACGCGTTGCGACCGGTTCGGGTTGCCACCGCGGCTTCGCCGGTTCGGGCCGAGCCGAGTCTGGATCTGTCCATTCCCGGTGTGGTTTCATCCGTCCCGTCCGCGGCGCAACCGGCCGCACCGGCGCCCTCCGAACCGTCCGGCGAATTTCGACGCGGTGCTCCGATGGTTGATGCCCGCGCCGCGCAGATCACACGGTTGAAGTGCGAGGCGGAGATCGAGCAGATATGTCCCGAGGGAATGGACGGGGGCGGTTTCCGCTGCGTGGAGCGGCGCATGAAAGATCTGCCGCCGTCTTGCCAGGGAATGGTTCGGGAGCGCTTCGTGAAATGGAAGGAAGATCGGAACCGTACCCTGGTTGCCTGTCGGGACGACGTGAGACGGCTGTGCGCGACGATGAGGCCAGGAGACGGCCGTGTGATGCAGTGTCTACAGGATCATGCGCAAGACGTATCCGACGGCTGCTACCAAACGCTGCCCAAAGGCGTGTTGCTGTTCCGCCAGCAGTAATCGTGCTCGCATCTATTTGCGGGAGCCGAGCCAGTAGAACGTCAGGCTGACGCCTGCAACCTGGATGTGGTCGCCGTTCCTGAGCTGTTGCTGTCCCGTCACGTCCCGTCCGTTGACCAGCAGCGTCTTTCCTCCCTGGGCCAAGCTCACGAAATAGGCTCCTCCCCGTTGGATGATCTGAGCGGCGAATTTCGGTGCAAACCAGCCGGTCAGGCGGATCGCCGCGCCTTGCTGGGAGCCGATGGAACTCACGGGCTTGTTCAGGAGATATTCCGGCCGTTCCGTACTGCCGTCGGTCACGACGACTTTGGCCGACAGGGATGCGGCCGGAATGCCCGACTCTCCGCCGCTGATCGCCATGGTCTCGTCAACGAAGGAGGACGGCGACGGGGGTGCTGCGGCCGGCGCGGCCGGTTCCTGAAAAATGATCCGATGCTGGCCGATCGTGATCACATCGGAGTCACGCAGCTGGTGCCGATCCACACGCATGCCGTTGACGGAGGACCCATTCGTGCTGTTGAGATCCTCGAGAAAGTAGACGGCCTGAACTTTCACAATGCGGGCATGGTGTCCCGATACGGTGTGATCGTCGATCGACAGGTCGTTCCCGGTTTTCCGGCCGATAGTGTAGACGTCGTGCATGATCTCGATCGTGCGGGAGCCTTGTCCGTGCAATTTCACGAGCAGTTTGGCCGGTGCGTCCGTCGTGTGAGCCATGGAAATTCTCCTCGTGCCGGATTAGGAAGCCATGGGGAACCATCGTTGTGTCAAGCGGCGCCAGAACGGACTCGATGCCTCGTCGAAGAGACTCAACAGCAGCACGGTGGTGTTGTCGTCGCCCCCTGCGTCGTTGGCCATGGCGAGAAGCCGGTCGGCGGAGTCTTCCACGTCCGATGCCGCTTCGACGGCACGAAGGATATCGGGAGTCCGGACGCCACGGGTGAGACCGTCCGAGCAGAGGAGGAACCGGTCTCCGTGCCGAACCGGAATCTCGCCGAGTTCGACGTCGACGACCCGCTCGACGCCGAGCGCTCGCGTGACGATGTTACGTTTGGAGGACCGCTCGGCCTCGCCTTCGGTCATCAAACCCCGCCTGACCTGTTCGGCGACCCAGGAGTGGTCCGCCGTCAAGGCGTCGATCTTGCCGTTACGGATCAGGTAGAGGCGGCTGTCACCGACGTGGGCGATGGAGAGGAGGTCGTTGGACAGATGGACCGCTACGATAGTCGTGCCCATGCCGGCATAGGACGGATTGGTCCAGGAAGCCTCGTGGATCGATTCGTTGGCGGCGCGGATCGCTCCAGCCAGTCGATGGGTATTGGGGGAAAGATTGGCGTCCGAACCCATCGACACGCGGTCGTCCTGTCGACCGGTCCGGAGATGAGCATGAATGGTCTCAACGGCTAGGGCGCTGGCGACTTCCCCCGCATTGCCACCCCCCATGCCGTCACAGACGGCGTAGACTCCGATCGCCGGGTCGGCCAGAAAACGGTCTTCGTTGTGCGTCCGCTTCAACCCCACGTCCGATCTGACACTATGGAGAGTTCTCATGGGCATGGGCTTCCCCATCAAGCCGCGAGGCTCTGGAGGCAGGCCCGGAGGTCGCGTGCAAACTCTCCGGCGCGGCGATATCGCTGAGGGAGTTCCTTCTGCAGCGCCCTGTCGAGTACTTCCTGGAACATCGGGGGAAGGTCCTTTCGCAGTGCATTCAAGGGCGGGTGCGGCTGGTGGGCAATGGCAAAGAGCAGCGCCGACAGGTTGTCCGCGATGAAGGGAGGCCGGCCGGTCAGCAGTTCGAACAAGACCACTCCCAGCGAAAAAATATCGGACCGGCCGTCCACTTTCTTTCCCGCGATCTGTTCGGGCGACATATAGGTCGGCGTGCCCAGTACGAGGTCGGTCTGGGTCTTGCTGCTCGAGGCCATCTTGGCGATGCCGAAGTCCATCACCTTCACGATCCGGTCCTTGGTCAGCATGACGTTGGCCGGCTTGACGTCCCGATGGACTACTCCCTGTTGGTGCGCATGGTCCAAGGCCTCCGCCACGGTGGTCAAGGCATGCACGACGTCCGCGACGGACATCAAGTTCGGCGGCCGCGACCATTGTTTGAGCGAGCTGCCTTCCAAGACTTCCATTGCGATGTATCCGAGTTCATCCTGTTCGCCTGCGTCGTAGATCGTGACGATATTGGGATGGGACAGCCGGCCGGCCGATTCCGCTTCGCGGAAAAATCGCGCCTTGACCTCCTGCAATTTTGTGCCGTCGTCGATCTGGTCCAAGCGCATGGTCTTGATCGCCACGAATCGTTGGATCGTCGGATCCTTGCCGAGATAGACGATGCCCATGGCGCCTCGTCCCAGCTCCTTTAGGACTTTGTACCGACCGAGCATGGAGGGAGGCGTTCCCGTCAGTAGCATAGTAGCCGAACCGTCCTGCGGCTCCTCCTCTTGAACGCCGTCCAGGTTCGTCTCGCCCGATTCGTCGTCGGCCGAGGCGTGCTGACCGGGGCGTTTGACGTGCCGCGCGGGACAGAAGGCCTCCCGCAGTGAGCCGAGATGACTCAGCCATGCCACGGTGAGCCATAGTCCGGAGGCGATGATCCCGGAGGTATAAGCCCAGAGATAGCGGACGGATCCGAAGCGTTCGACGAGAGGTAACCCGACTCCGCGAAATGCCTTGTCTCCATAGACGATGGCGGTCAACACCGCAAGCGGAATGACGATATGTCGGAGAAAACTCGAGCCCCGGCCGTTGTCGGGGATTTCCCGATAGGCGTTCAAGGCCAGAGACAGGAGGAGCGCCAGCGCGACGACGTCGGCGCCAAGGCGAACGGCCGCGTTTCCACTCAAGGAGAGAGCGGGGATGGAAAAGGCATGAACCGAGGCCAAACGGCCGAGAATCGGTCCGGCAAGGAGCGCCGCCAGAATTCCGAACATATGCGGAACGATCCAGTTCCAGGCCTTGGACATCGGATACGGTCTCGTGGTGGTGAATCGGATTCAGTGTAGCGAAACGGGTCGGGGAGTCAACGAATTGCGGCTTCTTTCATCGCCGCCAGGAGGTCCGGTTTGACCTTCAAATCGCCGCGTCCCGTTCCGACTTCGATATCGGGTTTGGTGACGCCGTGAAAATCGCTTCCCCCGGTGACAAGAAGGTTGAACTGGCGGCTGAGATTCAGGTAGGCGGTCGTCTGCGCTTTCGTATGGGTGCTGTAGTGGACCTCGATGCCGGCAAGGCCCTGGTCCTTCAGGGTCGCAACGCAGGAGGCCAGCTCGGAGCCGGCTGTTCTAACCCAGGTGGGATGAGCCAGGACCGCCAAGCCCTTGGCTTCGCGGATCCAGCTGATCGCCTCTGCCGGGTGCGGGAGTTCCCGGGCCACGTACGCCGGCCGGCCTTCCGCCAGATACCGGTCGAACGCTTCTTTCGCCGAAGTCACGTACCCTTTGCTCATGAGGAGTTGAGCGATGTGCGGTCTGCCGACGGCATCGGTGCCGGCGAGGGCTTGGACTTCTTCGTACGTCACGTCCAGTCCTGCGGCCCGTAAGCGCTCCACGATGAGGGGATTGCGGCGATGGCGGCTCGCGCGCAACGATGCCAGCCGGTCGTTGAAAAGCGGGTTCTGCCAATCGATGTAGTAGCCCAGAATGTGCAGTTCGCTCTTGCCGTCGAACGAGCTGATCTCGACTCCCGGGACGACCTCGATGCCGAGCTGCTCGCCGGTGGTCATCGCCTCGGGGAGCCCTGAGGTTATATCGTGATCCGTGATGGCCAAGGCGGTTACGGAGGCGGCCTTCGCCCGCGTGAGGACTTCGGAAGGGCGGTAGCTTCCGTCCGAGTGGGTGGTATGCAGGTGCAGATCGATGCGACTCATGCCGGCTCCCTGTCCGGCTCGGGGAGGGCCGCTTTGCGCGCCAGCAGTTGCGCGGTGAAAACCGTGTCCACTCCGGAATTCGTCGCATGCTCCCCCTCGTCGTACGAGAGGACCTGCAGAGCGGAGGTCAGCCGGAGCAGTTCGTTGTGTGCGAGGCAAAATTCCCAGCGGCGCGGATGGCGATGGCGCCGGTAGTTGTCGATGGTGAAGGTTTCATAGAGCAGGACGCCGTTGGGCTTGAGGGCATCGACGAGCCAGGAAAAGAGAGGCCGATGCAGATAAAAGCAGACGACGATCGCATCGTAGCGGTTTGCAGGAAATTCCGGCCGATCGTCGGTCGCACGTTCCAGATCGACGGTCTGCACGGTGAGATTCGGCAGATTCCGTTGCTTGGCGGTCGATGCCAGATCGAACACGGCCTCGGCGTCCCGATCGATCGCCTCGACGTCGAATCCCAGGTTCGCCAGGTAGAGGGCATGGCGGCCCTTTCCGCACGCCACATCCAAGACGCGGCCCTTCGGCACACGATGGATGTTCTGCAGCAGAAAACGGGAAGGAGTCAGGGGCTGCGAGCCAATCAGGTAGGCCGGTCGTATCCGATCAATTCTCAGGCCGACCGATGCGGTGGTTTGCGCGACCGGGGGCGCCAGCTTTCTCAGCCAGAGCCTGACCCGTTCGATCGGAAATTCTTCAAACAGCACGGCCAAAATGCGTTCCGCCAGCCGCTCCAGCAGCGCGCAATCCTCCGTGTGGCCGAGTGCCTCTACTCGCTCCAGCACCTTGGCATAGTCGACCGTATCGGCCAGCTTCTCCGAAGCGGCGGCCGAGCTCATATCGCAATCCAGCTCCAGGTCCAGGGCCAGCGGTTGGGGCCTGTGACGCTCCTCGCGTGTGACGCCGCAGCGTCCTTGGAATTCCAACCGTTCGATGACGATCTTGCCGACCATGCATGTCATTGTCCTGGATTAGATTTCGGAGTGTCAACCGGTGCATCTCTTGACTCCCTTTTTGACAGGCTCTTATAATGACCGACTGGCGCGATCGTAACCGGCTGATTCCACGAGGAAAATGGCTGAGTTAACACATTTCAACGAAGCAGGCCGCGCGCGAATGGTCGATGTGAGCGCCAAGGCTCAGACCGAACGTCTTGCCACGGCTCAAGCCAAAGTCTTTCTCCGACCGGAAACTCTTGAAAAAATTCAACAAGGCAAGATCGCCAAGGGCGATGTTCTCGCAGTCGCCCAAATAGCCGGGGTGATGGGGGCCAAGAAGACCCCGGACCTCATTCCGATGTGCCATCCGATTTTCCTCTCCAGTGTGGACATATCCTTTGCGGAAGACGCGCGGCCCAATCGGGACGGTCGATGTTCGATCACCGTGACCGCGACGGCCAAGACCACCGGCCAGACCGGGGTGGAAATGGAAGCGATGACGGCGGTATCGGTGGCGGCGTTGACGATCTATGACATGTGCAAGGCGATCGATCGGGACATGAGCTTCAGTGACATGTGCCTCCTCACGAAATCGGGCGGCAAGTCCGGATCGTACAAGCGCGACGGGACGGACTCGGTCGGCACAGAGGACACATGATTACGGTCAAACTGTTCGGCATGACGAAATCGCTGGCGGGCAATCAGTCTTCCCTGTCGCTGGAATTGCCGGCCGGGCGGAGCGTGAAGGACTTGGTCGAGCTGGTCAATAAGGGCTATCCGATGATCGGGGAATTGATCCAGAAGAAAAAGGTGCTCGTGTCCGTGAATCAGGAGATCGCCCACGAACACACCGCGATCGGCGACGGAGACGAGATTGCCCTGCTGCCGCCGTTTGCCGGAGGGGCGACGGAATCGCGCGTGGATGAGGCTCAATTCGTCCGCGTTCAGCGCGAGGATTTCTCTATCGACGCGGAGATCAACCGTGTCCGGAGCCGCTCGACGCGCATCGGAGGCATTGCCCTGTTCCTCGGCACGGCCCGCGATCGCTCCAAGGGACGGGACGTCGACGGCATCACGTTCGAACATTACGAAGGCATGGCGCAAAAGAAGCTGCGGGAGATCCGCGAACGTGCCATGGCCGACTTCGACATTCTTGAGCTGCTGATTGTGCACCGCTACGGCCCGATCACGATCGGCGAGAACATCGTGCTGATCATTGCGGGAGCGGAACACCGGGCCGACGCATTTCGCGCCTGCAAGTGGGCGATCGATGAACTCAAGCAGATCACGCCGATCTGGAAACTGGAACATACGCCGAGCGGCGAAGTGTGGGTGGAGGAACACCCGTGACGGGGTGTGCGCCCATTCCGCACGGACGCCGCCGCGGCCGGCGTGATGTCTCGGTGGTTCAGGTTTCAGTCATGTTCGTTTCCTTTCAGTCATGTAACGATAGAGGGTAACGCGACTGCGATGGAATCGGAAACGATGCAGCCAGATCCCCATCCGGCAATTGTCGACACATTCGGCCGGCCGTTGCGCAACCTGCGGTTGTCGGTGACCGATCGCTGCAATCTCCGTTGCGCCTACTGTATGCCGGAAGAGGAGTACGTGTGGCTGCCGCGGGAGAATCTCCTTTCGTTCGAAGAAATGGCCGTGCTGACGGCGTTGTTCACGGACGTGGGCGTGAACAAGGTCCGGTTGACCGGAGGGGAGCCGCTGCTCCGGCGGGATCTGCCGCGGTTGATCCGGCTGTTGCTTCAGAATCGCCGGATCGGCGAGATCGCATTGACGACGAACGGCATTCTCTTGGCGGATCAGATCCAGTCGTTGTACGAAGCGGGATTGCACCGCATCACCATCAGTCTGGATACCTTGCGGCCGGAGAGATTCCGTCAATTGACCCGTCGCGACGAACATGCCCGGGTGCTGGAAGGCATCGAGTCCGTCGGGCCGGCCGGCTTCGCGGGGCTGAAGCTCGACACTGTCGTCATTCGTGGTTTCAATGACGATGAGTTGGTCCCCCTCATCGAATTCGGACGTCATTACCGGGCGGAGGTACGATTCATCGAGTACATGGACGTGGGCGGCGCGAACGAGTGGTCGCCTGCCAAGGTCTTGTCCCGCGACGCCATCCTGGCGGCGCTCGGGAAACACTACGGCGTTGTTGAACCGATCGCAGAGCGGGGTTCCGCTCCGGCCCAGCGGTTCCGCCTTCCTGATGGCACGACGTTCGGCGTCATTCCTTCGACGACCACCCCGTTTTGTTCGTCCTGCGACCGCAGCAGAGTGACCGCGGACGGGATGTGGTATCGCTGTCTCTATGCCACCGCGGGGACCGATTTGCGCAAGCCGCTCCGAGACGGTCTTTCGGGGGAGGACATGCGCGCGCTCATCCGCGCCGGATGGGAGTTGAGAAAGGACCGTGGCGCGGAAGAACGAAAGGCCCTCGAACGGGTTGGTCTGCGCGAGGGCGGTTTGATCGGGATCGAGCAACTGCGCGCGGATCCTCATTTGGAGATGCATGCCCGCGGAGGCTGAGCACGGTCGGCCGTGCAAACGGTCGCTCCCTCCGTCCGCTTCTCGGTCCACGACACGGCGGATTTGCATCAGGCTCCCGCCCGTCCTCGGCTGTCCGGGACGAACGGGGTCCGGGATCCGGCCCGTCCACGTCCCGCACCTGCCCCTCGCTGATTCCTGTGCGTCATGATGGATCCGTCGTATCTCACGATTCTCGGTTTCGGCTTCGTCCTCGGATTGCGGCATGCCCTCGATGCCGACCACATTGCCGCGGTTTCGACCGTGCTTGCGACCAGACCCTCGTGGCGGGCATCCGGTCTCATCGGATTCAGTTGGGGGCTTGGACATACGCTGGTGCTGCTCTTGGTGGGCACGGTCGCGCTGGCGCTCCAGATCAGTATTCCGGAGTCGGTCGCGAACGCGGCCGAGTTCGCAGTCGGGCTCATGTTGATCGCCCTGGGCGGCGTTCTGGCCCTTCGCGTCTTCCGCGAACGCTGGCATTCACACAGCCATGATCATGAAGGGCGACGGCACGACCATGTGCACAGCCATGCCGCGACCTCCGGCCACGGACACGCGCATTGGTGGAGTGACTCCGTCAAGCCGTTGTGCATCGGCATGGCGCACGGGCTGGCCGGCTCCGCGGCCATTCTGATCGTCGTCGTGACCGCGTCCCGCACGTTTCTGGAAGGGCTCGCCTACATCGCGCTGTTCGGCCTGGGTTCGATCATCGGCATGATGCTGATCGGATTGGTGCTGAGTCTTCCGGTGATCTGGTCTTTGTCCTTCGGGCGGCATGCGCTCCTCGTGGTGCAAGGAGTCGCGGGCCTCGGCAGCATCGGCTTGGGCCTGTCCATGCTCGTCCGTATCGCTACGGGGGAGCATCTGTTCTAGCCGGACCGTCGCGACCCGAGACGCTGTTCCCGTGCGTCATGCGACGAGGACCGATTCCATTGCGGATCGTCGCGCCTCGTCGAGGGGGGAAACTGCGTGCGTCATCGGGCCGGCTATGGTATTCTCCGCTCCCATCGGCCGGTGCAGTAGCCGGCAGGGCGCCGGGAGGATCCGATTCCGTCGGGTGCCGCAGGAGACAGACGCGCATGGCGTGGTTTAAGAAGCAAAAATCTTCCGATTCGGACAGCCCAAAGCGATCGAAGATCGCCGAAGGAATGTGGCTCAAGTGCAACCATTGCCGGGAAATTGTCTATCGCAAAGAGGTTGACCGCAACAACAAGGTGTGTCCGAAGTGCGATTATCATTTTCCCATTTCCGTCACGGAGCGCATCACGCTGCTCGTCGATTTTGGGACCTTCAAGGAGTGGGACGCTGATCTGGCCCCGCAGGATCCGCTGAGCTTCGAGGACACCAAATCATATAAGGACCGCATTAAAGCCCAGCAGGAAAAAACCGGTCGAAAAGACGCAATGGTCATCGGTGAAGGCACGATGAACGGCCGTCGCGTCGCATTGTGCGTGTTTGATTTCGGCTTTATGGGCGGCAGCATGGGTTCGGTGGTGGGCGAAAAGATCTGCCGCGCCATCGACCGCGCCTTGGAGGCAAGACTTCCGGTCATTCTCGTCACGACCTCGGGGGGGGCCCGCATGCAGGAAGGCATCCTGTCGCTCATGCAAATGGCCAAGACCTCCGCGGCGGTCGCCAAATTGGGGGAAGCCAAGCTGCCGTTCATTTGCCTGTTGGCCGATCCGACCTTTGGCGGAGTCACCGCCAGCGTGGCAATGTTGGGCGACGTCATTCTGGCCGAACCCAAGGCATTGATCGGATTCGCGGGGCCGCGGGTCATCGAGCAGACCATCAAGCAGCAATTACCCGATCAGTTTCAGCGCGCGGAATTTCTGTTGGAGCACGGCATGATCGACATGATCGTCGAGCGCAAGCACCTGAAAGAAACATTGAGCACCCTCGTCGCGCATTTCTAGGCGAGTTCCTTCTCCTCGGCGCGCATCATGACCTATTCCGCTGCGGTCGCCTACCTTCTCGGACTCCAGAAGCACGGCATCAAATTGGGGTTGGAGACGATGACCGCCCTCGCGCGGCGCCTGGGGGAGCCCCAGCGACGGTATCGGTCGCTTCATATCGGAGGAACCAACGGCAAAGGATCGACGGCGGCCATGGTCGCCGGCATTCTCCAGTCCGCCGGCTATCGCGTGGGGCTGTACACCTCTCCGCATCTGGTGGAATTCCGCGAGCGCATTCGCGTGGACGGCGCGATGATTTCGGAGGATGCGGTGGCTCGATGCACCGCGGCGGCGCAGGTGGCGGCGGGCACGGATCTGCAGCCGACGTTTTTTGAAAGTACCACGGCGATGGCCTTTCAGTATTTCGCTGAGGCGCAAGTGGACGTGGCCGTTCTCGAAGTGGGGCTCGGCGGCCGGTTCGATGCGACCAACATCGTGCAGCCTGAGGCCTGCGCCATTACGACCGTGGCCCTGGATCATCAGGAATACCTCGGCTCGACGGTGTCCGCGATCGCCTTCGAAAAAGCGGGGATCGTCAAAGAAGCGATTCCGCTCGTCGTCGGCCGGATGACCGACGAAGCCATGCGGACCATCGAGGGTATCGCGCGGGAGCGAAACTCCCCTCTCTCGGCCTTGGATCGGGAATTCCGCATCGAGGGCGTCGTCGGACGGTTTACCTACGTGAGCCGACGGACTCGATATGCCGACTTGCGTTGCGCGCTTCCCGGCGCACACCAGGTAGACAACGCCGCCTGTGCGATTGCCGTGATCGAAGCCGCCGGCGGGCTTCAGGTGGGCGAACGCGCGGTTCGCGACGGGGTGGGCGGCGTGCAGTGGGAAGGCAGGCTCGAAACCCTCGAAGCCCGTCCGGACGTTCTGCTCGACGGCGCCCACAACCCGGCCGGAGCGGAGGCCCTGGCGGCGTACCTGCGATCCGCGAAGCAGGCTCGTCCGGGGTCGCGCGTCATCGTGGTGGTGGGAATGATGCGCGACAAGGATCACAAGGGCTTCATGAAATCGTTGAACAGCGTGGCGGATCACATAGTACTGACCCGCGCATCGATCGCCAGATCCGCGACGGCCGAGGAGCTTCGGGATGAATTGGCCGGAATGATCACCGCACCCTTCTCGGTGACGGCCGGTCCGGCCGAGGCCCTGGCTTTGGCGAGGCGGTTGGCGGCTTCGGAGGATGTGATCTGCGTCACGGGGTCCCTCATGCTGATCGGAGAGGTGAAAGCATCATGGCGTGGCTGTGGGCTGTCGCCTCTTCGGGGTTGAAATGGGGGAGACTCTCGCTGGGGCCGGCAAGCGCCTGGTATACGCCGTCCTGGTACTCTTGGTGCTGTCCGGCACCGCCCTGGCTGCCGACGGACCGGCCGGGACGACACTGGCGTCTTCGGGCTCCAACCCGCTTGATCTCACCGCCGACCGCATCGACTATCTAAAAGACGAAGAAATTTACGAAGCCGAAGGATCGGTGCTGGTTCGTCAGGGCGGACTGCGTCTCACGGCGGATCATATGACGATACAGGCCCTTCCGGGGGTGCTGATTGCAACCGGCCATGTCCGGCTGCTCGATCCGAGAGGCGACCTCTCCGCGGACAGGCTCGAGCTGAACATCAATACCGAAGCGGGCATCGTCACCCACGGTCAACTGTATCTGAAGTCCTCCAATACCCAACTCGAGGGACGCTTGATGCAGCGGTTCTCGGAAGATCACTACCGGGTGAAGGAGGGCCGGTTCACGAATTGCGATGCGGAACCGGACGAGACGCCGGCCTGGCGGTTCCAGTTCAAGGATCTCGATCTCAATGCCGGAGACGCGCTGGCGTTCAAAGGCGGGTGGCTGTGCGTCCTCGACGCCCGCGTCCTTCCGATGCCGACGATGACCTATCCGCTGTCGCCGAGGAAGACCGGATTTCTCATTCCCACGATCGGCTACGACAATCGATTCGGCTGGCATGCGCAAGAAAGCCTGTTTTGGGCGATCAATCCCAGTCAGGATCTCACGGTGTCGCCCTTCTATTACACGAAGCTCGGCTACGGGAGCGATTTCGAGTATCGGTATGTTCTGGACCGTCTGTCACGTGGACAGTGGTTCGTCAGTGCGCTCCAGCAGACGCAATTGCCCAACGTCTCGGGCGCGGCCGAATCGGGAACGCAGGCCCGGGAAGGCCGCGCCTTGATCACCGGGACGCATACCCAACAGTTCACGCCGAATACCTTGCTTCGCGTCCAGGCGAATCTCGTGACCGACCCACAGTATCTCCAACAGTTGAGCAACTCCGGCGCCCAGCGGGCGTTGCCGAGCAATGAGAGCAATTTGCTGGGAACGCACCGGCTGCCGTACGGAAACATGTACCTTTGGAGTCAATATCTCCAGCCGTTGCAAGCCGGCGGCAGCGACACATTCCAACGGCTGCCTGAGATCGGCTACAGCCTCCCTGATACGACCCTGTTCGGTTCTCCCTTCCTGCTCAATACGGATACGAATTTTGTGTATTTCTATCGCGAACAGGGTTTCACGGAGAACCGCATCGACTTCATGCCCGGGATCTCCACCGAGATCATCGATGTGGGCCATGTATTGGGCCTCCGGCCGCAGGCCAAGGTCCGGGAGGTCTACTATTCGCGCGGGATCGATAGTGCCAGCAGTCTGAACCGCCAGACGTTCTGGGCGGCGCTTGACGCCAGCTCCAAACTCAGCCGACGGTTCATATCGGGCGACGGTCAGGCGGTATTGCACACTCTTGAGCCCAGCGTGATGTACGAGTATGTCCCGCAGACCAATCAATCCCAGATTGCGCAGATCGACCAGGTCGACGACCTTCCGATGAAGAATCTGTTGACGTATATGCTCCGGAGCCGCGTGCTGGAGCAGGGTGGGACGACCAGTTTCAACTGGCTCGATCTGACGCTCGCGCAGAGTTATCACGTCGGGGGCGTACAGACCAACGCGATGAATTTCACGCCGGGCGTCGTGCCGCCGGTCGGTACGATCACGCAGCCGCTGCAGCCTGCCACCGTCGCGATCAACGGGAAGAAGTTCTCGGATTTCTGGATGCATGCCGTCATCGGAAACAACCTGCCGCAGTACACGGTGGGACAACTCGCCATGTCCGGGTTTGACAAGGGCGGTATGGGACCCCAACAGAAGCCGGTGATCAACCAATACCTGACGGTCGACGCGTTCTTGGATCCGTACCGCGGCACCTTCAGTCAATTCAACACGGACTTTCGCGTCCAGGAGTCCAATAACTGGTACCTCGAGGTCGGACAGCGGTACGCGCAGAATGGAAACATCGTGCGCCGTGGGGACGTCTGGAACCCGATTTCATTCAATCAAGTCTTTGTTCCGACCCAGGAAATCCAGTTTGTCACCGCCGGGGGCGCATTCCGGACGCCATGGGGCTGGACCCTGGGTGCCAAAGGCTACTACGATATCCTCAACGGAAAGAGTCCTGAGTACGACATCGTCGGTCTGTATCAGAATCCCTGCAAGTGCTGGTCGTTGGGCTTGTACTACCTGCAATTTCCGGATCGCGCCCAGTATAATTTCATGTTCAGCCTCACCGGAATCGGATGGACGGAAAACTTCGGCACCACGGTCGTCCGCAGCATCCTGAGTCCGTTGCTCTACGGTGAAAAAGGCTTGCCGTGGGCGGCACCGGGCGGGCATTACGGCCGTCCGCAGTCCGTGATACCGTCCACCGATGCGGGGTTGCGTTGACGGTCGGCCGTCGACGAAGGGACGCCATGAAACAGGGGCTTCTTTCAAGAGTGGAATGCAAACGACCGGTCGCTGGCTTATGCCTCGCGCTGCTGTTGTGTTGGAGCGGAGCGAACGGTGCGTGGGGTGGGCAGGACGGTCCTCTCCCTCATCTTCATCGGGCGAAGATTTATTTAGCTGCAGGGGACTTTCGTCGCGCGATCGAGGCGTGCCGGCACGAGGTCGACGCCCGTCCTTCCGTAGAAGCCTACTTGTATCTCACATACGTCTACCAGGCACTCGACGCCTATGTGGAATCTCTTGCAAAGGCGGATCAGTGGGTGCCCTTGGAACACCTATATTTGAGTCTGGTGACGGGAAAGCCGGAAGACCTTGTGGATGCTCCCGACGTACTCTCGCGCATTGCCAAGGAGTTGATGCAGTCCGGCGCAAGACAGCAGGCCGACATCGCCGCGGAGTTGGCGACGAGACTCGATTCGGCCGCCGTCGCTCGCATCTGGCCCCAGCAGACGGCCTGGCGGAAGTCCAAGCCGGACGGTTGGTGGTTCGGCATTCCGCCCGAGTGGTCCTGGTGACCGGCCGGCGCCTGAATTGACTCGCCGAAGATCGCTGGTATACGATGTGCAGATCAAAAAAAATAGTGCTTGCAACCATGCGAAGGAGGGTGTGACGTGGCAGGTGACGCGCTCAAAGTCGAAGATGCAACGTGGGAAGCCGATGTCATCAAGGCTTCGGAACTGGTCATGGTCGATTTCTGGGCCGTGTGGTGCGGGCCATGCCAAATGGTTGCACCCATCGTCGATGAACTCGCCAAGGAATATTCCGGAAAAATCAAAGTTCGCAAGCTGAATACCGATGAGAATCCGGAAGTTGCGGGGCGTTACCAGGTCATGAGCATTCCGACGATCCTGTTTTTCAAGAACGGACAGGTCGTAGAGAAGCTGGTCGGTGCAAGGCCCAAGCGTCAATTCAAGGAAATGATCGACTCGCTGCTGGCGCAGCACGCCGGCTCCGCATAACGCAAAACCTGGCCCGCTGCACTCGGGTTTGTTTGCGCCTGGCATTCCTGCCGTCCTGTGCTGATTGGTCTGTCGTCCGTGTTGTCCGCGTTTCAGTGTCATCCGGTCTCTCGGACGTCTGAAGACGTCGAGGGTTCAGGGAGATCAGTCGCTCGCCACCATGCTCGCCGAGTTGCGGATCAAGAACTTTGCGCTCATTGACGAGCTGCACCTGTCATTCCAACCGGGCTTTACCGTGCTTACCGGCGAAACCGGAGCCGGCAAGTCCCTGCTGATCGACGCCATCAGTCTTCTCGTCGGCGGCCGCGGTTCTTCCGAGCAGATTCGTTCTGGAGCGGAAGAGGCGCAGCTGGAAGCCTCATTTCACCTCTTGCATGAACATCCTGTCTTGCGACGCCTCCGGACGTCCGGTGTGATTGCAGACGGAGATTCCGACCTGGTCCTGAAGCGGGTACTCTCCCGAACGGGGCGGCACCGCATCTATCTCAACGGCAGCCTCTGTCCGCTGCGCACGCTGGAGGATCTCGGCGGAACGTTGGTCGATATTCACGGTCAACATGAACAACAATCGCTATTGTCCCCTGCCTCGCAAATCGAGGCCGTCGACGCATTCGGCTCGCTTGAACGATTACGGGACGAGTATGAAAGTGCCTACCGGCAATGGAAATCTCGGCTTGCCGAATTGGAGTCGATCACGCGTGCGGCGGCCGACCGAGGGCAGCGCGAGGACTTTCTCCGTTTTCAGCTTCAAGAGATCGAACAGGCGGGCTTGAATCCCGACGAGGACGCGGGGCTTCATGCGGAACGCCAACGGCTGCTCCATGCCCATCGGCTGCGCGAACTGGCGGAGGAGGCGCATGGCGAGCTGCAGGGGGATGAGCAGGGTGTTCTGTCGCGGCTGGGCCGGCTAGGCCGCCTTCTCGCCGATCTGACGAAGACGGATCCGAGCATGGCAGACAGTGTGGATCCAGTGACGGGCGCCGCGATTCAGCTCAAGGAATTGGCCGGACGCCTTCGACTGTATGCGGATCGGATGGATGCGGATCCGGCTCGGCAGAACGAAGTGGAAGGCCGCCTGGATCTGATTCAACGCCTCAAGAAAAAATACGGCGGAACGATCGAAGCCATTCTTGCGGCGGGAGACCGAGCCAAGACGGAAGTGCGCGCGATCGAAGAATCGGATTCACGATCGGCGGAGGGGGCCGCCGCCGTCCGCGAAGCCTTTCAACGCGTCCAAGAATTTGCTCAGCGGCTCTCCAAGAAGCGCAAAGATGCGGCCAAACGTCTGTCGGAATCGGTCGGGGCGGAATTGGCGGCCTTGAAGATGGAGCAAGCGCTGTTCGAGGTGTTGGTCTCCAAGGAAGGGGAACCGGAAGAGTTTGGGCCCACCGGCGCGGATCGGGTGGAATTCATGTTGGCCGGCAATGCCGGAGAGCCACCGAAGCCGCTGGCGCGCGTGGCGTCGGGCGGGGAGTTGTCCAGAATCATGCTGGCATTGAAAACGGTGCTGGCCGAACGGGATCAGGTTCCCGTCTTGGTGTTCGATGAAATCGATACGGGTGTAGGCGGGGCGGCGGCCGCGACGATGGGTATGAGATTGCGAAAACTGGGATCGTACCATCAGGTCTTCTGCATCACCCATCTCGCCCAAGTCGCTTCCCAGGCGGAGCATCATTTTCTGGTCTCTAAGGGCACGGACAATCGGCGGACGTCGACATGGGCGGCCCCGCTTGATGGAAAAGGGCGTGAAGACGAGATCGCCAGGATGCTCGGGGGAACGACGCTGACGAAAAAGATCCGTGAAACGGCGGCCGAACTGCTTGCAGGGGCGGGTCGCGGAGTCCGGGATATCCGCCGTCAGGCGTGAGGAGGTCTCGAGGGATTGGTGGCGATGGCCATCGCTGGGAGCGAGGCTTTGCACTCCTGCACCACTCTGACGAACAGCGTGGTCAAGGTCGGGTCGAAGTAGTCCCCGGTGTGTCCGGTGATGAAGTCGCAGGCTTCGTCGAGAGAGAGAGAATTGCGGTCGGGCAGTTCGGCGGTCAAGTGGTCGAAGGCCTGTGCGAGGCATACGATGCGGGCCAGAAGCGGAATCCCTTCGCCCTGCAATCCATGGGGATAGCCGGTTCCATCCCACCGTTCATGATGGTATCCGATAATCTGCCCCACTTCGGCCGGTAAGCCCAGCGGCTCGATCATCCGCACGCCGAGTTCGGTATGGCGTTTGTGGTCCTGCGTTCCCCCGAGGCTGCGAATCGCATCGTCGGCGAAATGACAGGGGCCGGCGACGATCCTTCCGATGTCGTGAAGAAAGGCTCCGAGCGCCAGGGATTTTTGCTCTCCTTCGGTCAGATCCATGCGATTGGCCAGGAGCGTGGCATAGAAGCTCACCCGGCTGCAATGGTTGAGCAACTCCCGTTCTTTGGCTTCAAGGAGGTCGGAAAGCAATGGAAGCAGGAATCTGAACTCCGCCGCTTCGGTCGCGGTCATCACGTCAGGTTGAGCGCTGATCGCGGCATAGCCGGACCGGATTTCGTTCCACGTCGCTGCACAGGATGCTTCCGATTCCCACATGGCTTCGGGGTAGTGGACGAAGCGCCGGAGATAGTCCAGCCGTTGCTTCTTGTGAAGTGTCTGGTTCACCAAGGTGACCAGCTCGGTCACATTGAACGGCTTGAGGAGATAGCCGGCGGCCCCGTGACGGATCCCGTCCATCGCGGCTTTGAGGCTGCCGTAGCCGGTAATGATGATGACTTCGACGTCGGCATGGTCGTGTTTGATCTCTTGGAGCAGGTCGAGACCTTGGCGATCAGGCAGTTTCTGGTCGAGGGTAATGAGGTCGATCTGTTGCGAGTTGAGGACATCGATCGCGGCCCGAGCCGATCCGGCCGCTTGGATGTTGAAGAACGGCCGGAGGATGACTTTCAGCGCATCCCGCGGCCCCGCTTCGTCGTCCACGACAAGAACCGTCGGCTTGGCTTGGGATCTTTTCTCTGAAAGAGCAACGTGCATCGGTTGTCTCATTTCCAAGGGTTTTGCATGATCATAAAGCAATTCCTATTCCTTTTCAGTTATTTACGGAGAATACTTGAAGGGCTTCGAGCACATGGGGTCAGGAAAAACCAAAACGCTATATGTGGGTTCATATTCCGAACAGTGCGCAATCGGACAGAGAGCAATTCTGCACGAATGCTGCAAAAACCACTCACTTTTTAAGGGGAATGTGTGCTATTCCTGCACTGGAGGGTCTGTTTCACTGCCGCCGTTTTCACTGTCCGGCCTGCCGATTCCCAGCGTGTCCATTCGATATTTCAGCATGCGGCGGCTGATGCCCAGTTGGTTCGCCGCGTGAGTTTGGATGTAGTTGTTCTTTTTCAAGGCATCCAGAATAATCTCACGCTCGAACTCTGCGACGGCCTTTTCAAGGGAGAGACGGCCTGCCAGGGTATCGTCGCGTAACGACGAGGAACGGCTGTCATTACGGACGATCGTGGGGAGATGTTCCAGCGTGACGCTATCCGATCCCTTCGACCATATAAAGGCCTGTTCGATGATGTTTTCCATCTCCCGTACGTTGCCGGGCCACGGATAGCGCGTCAAGAGGTCGACGGCGTCCTTGGAGAATTCCTGGTGCGGCCGGTTCTCTTCTTCGATTCGCTTTGAGAGAAAATGTCTGGCGAGCAGGGGAATGTCTTCGCCTCGATCCCGCAGCGGAGGAAGATAGAGGGCGATAACGTTGATCCGGTAGTACAGATCTTCCCGGAACAGTCCCTTCCGGACGAGCTCCTCGAGGTTTTTGTTGGTCGCCGCGACGATCCTGACGTCGACCTTGATTGCCTGGACCCCGCCGATCCTGGTGAATTCCCGCTCTTGCAGGACGCGAAGCAACTTGGCTTGCGTCATGGCGCTCAGGTCCCCGATCTCATCCAGGAACAGAGTGCCGCTGTTCGCGAGATCGAACTGGCCCACGCGCCTGGCCGTGGCGTCTGTGAAAGACCCCTTCTCATGCCCGAACAATTCGCTTTCGATAAGGGTTTCGGGGAGTGCGGCGCAGTTCAGCGCGACAAACGGACGGTCTCGTCTTCCGCTGTTGAAGTGGAGTGCCTTGGCGACCAGCTCTTTGCCTGTCCCGCTCTCGCCGGTGATGAGCACCGTCGTCCGGCTGTCGGCGACCTGCTCGATTTTGGTGTAGATTTCCTGCATCGGGCGGCTTTTCCCGATGAGATTATGAAATGCGTAGCGCTGCGTGACCTGCGCCCGGAGGCTCTTGACTTCGCGTTCGAGTTCCTTCGAATTGAGCGCCCGGTCCACGACGATGCGGAGCTCCTCCGCGTCGAAGGGCTTCGAAAGATAGTCCGCCGCACCCAGTTTCATGGCGTCCACGGCCGTCTTCACCGATTTTGTGCCGGTCAGCATGATGATGGGGGCGGGGCAGTCTTCGGACCGCAGCGACTGGAGCACCGACAGGCCGTCCGTGCCGGGTAAAATCACGTCCAGGAGAATCAGATGGGGAGCTTCCTTATGATAGAGATCGAGCCCCTCCTGCGCATCCGCGGCCTGGATGACCTCGTAGGTCGGTTCGAGGATGACCTTCAGGGAGGCGCGGACACGGGATTCGTCGTCGATCAAAAGGACTCGCTTTTTCACGCTGGCAATTACTCCGTTTCTCGCTGGTTATAACGACAAGGCAGGCAGGTTCACAAGAAACGTCGTCCCTTTTCCCGGCACGCTCCGGACTTCGATCTCCCCCCGATGTTCCTGGACGATCTGGTGGACGATCGTCAATCCGAGCCCGGTGCCTTCGTGTTCGCCGCTTTCGTGTTTGGTCGTGAAAAACGGATCGAAGATATGCTCCAGATTGCCCTCCGGAATGCCTTCTCCGGTATCCTCTGTCTCCACTTGCAC
Source organism: Nitrospira japonica (assembly GCF_900169565.1). Lineage (NCBI taxonomy): Bacteria > Pseudomonadati > Nitrospirota > Nitrospiria > Nitrospirales > Nitrospiraceae > Nitrospira > Nitrospira japonica. Next base: position 2,535,861 of record NZ_LT828648.1, read on the forward strand.
CCAAACTCTTCCGCCCGGTCTGTTCAAAAGTTTCGTGCGGACCCGCAGGAAGCCGCCCGCTTTCCCCATGGCGTCCAGCGCGTTCAGGAACAGATTCAGAAAGACTTGCTTGACCTGCTGACGGTCCAGCATGACACGAGGCAGGTTTGTCGCCAACTCTTTTTCAATCCTGATCCCCTTGGTGTCGGCCTTGACGTCGATGAAATAGAGGCAAGACGACACGATGTCGTTGATGTCTTCTTCCGTCAGTTTCGGCTCCATGTATCGCGCGTAATCGAGAATCTCGTCGATGAGCCGTTCGATCCGGTAGACGTCGTCGAGCACGATGCGGCTGAAGTCCCGAATGAAATCCGGGTCATCTTTGCGTTCGGGAGCCAGTTGGATGAACGTCTTGATGGACGTCAGCGGATTGCGAATCTCGTGGGCAAACCCCCCGGCGATCGTTTCCAGTGATTTGAGACGGTCCGTTCGTTTCATCAGCAGGTGCGAGCGGTGCAAGTCTTCATAGAGCATCAGGCGATCGACCGCATTGGTCGCCGTTTGCGCCAGCACGGCCAACAGGGCATGGACGGAGGCCGCATGCTGACCGCGAGGCTGAGCTGCGTCCAGCAGGGAGAATGCGATCAGTTGGCCGCGGCTGATATGCGGCAGGGCCAATGCCATGCCAAGAGCCGCCAGTGCCGGTTCGTCGGACACGTCGAGGGCGAACGATCCGCCGAAGGATGCCGTGTGATGCGAGGCGATCTCCGATTGCGGCGAAGACAGTCGATGCGGAACCGGATGGTCCAAGGCTATGGATTCGGGAAGCTTGGTTTTAGCCGGCGATCCCGTCGTCGCCGCGCGGCGGTAATACTCATGCTCCCGATCGAGAAGGTAGAGCGCTCCGTGCGTTGCGCCCCCGACGCGGGAGAGTTCTTGCAGGGCGCGCTCGCTCAAGGGGCCCAGATCGGTCATGGCCCCCAAGTCGATGGAAAACCGCGTCAGCTGGTCGAAAAATTCAGTTGTCGGGGAGCTGTCGGATGCAGGATTCGCAGGTCGTGTCGACATGTCACCTGGGGAACAGAGGTGCTGACTAACGCCTGACCGACTATCCTAATTCAGCCCGGTCGGCGTTCAAAGATGTACGGAGTATACACTGAGGAATTAAAACGAGCTAGAGGAAATCCGTTTCCCAACGACGGCGACCAGAGCGTGACCATTAAAGACGGTGTTGATGCGAAACGGATGGGCGCCGGACTGACGGAGCAAGGAGGCCAGCGCGTGGTGATCGAAGGTATGGAGGATCCCATGGCGGATGGCTTCGTGCAGCCGTCCGAGATAGTGGAGAACCCCTTGAGGCTGGGGGCCGAATTCATCCACATTGGCCATCCGGAGATGTCGTCGGTAGAGGGTGGAAAGATCCGTGTCGGCATGAAACACGGTGAAGACGAGACGCCCTTGCGGATGGAGGATCCTGACCCATTCGCGAAGCGTGGCTTGCGGGGAGTTGACGAAAGACAGCGAGAGATTGCAGATGATTCGATGCAGAGATCGGGAACGGAACGGAAGCGTCTGCGCCCACTCCGTTCGCACCCAGGCGCATCTCATGGCGGGAATCGACGTGAGGCCGCCGGTTCGCCCGCCGGCAAGTTCGCGCTGAAGGATATCCGTGTGGTCCTGCACCTGCCGTAATGGATCCGCCGAACGTCCCAGTCCGATGAGGAGCGGGGCCTGTTCCGGCGACTGTCCCCGCTGTCTCGTCCAATAGGAATGGTTGACCAATATTGTCCGGGTCATGTCGCTCTGTCCAATACCGGCATCCACGACGATCGTTTCCAGGGACAGCGGGGTCAGAAAGGCATGCAGATCGTCCAGGAGCTTTCGGTATTCGTGAAGGGTGGCCAAGTGAGGGAGTTGTTGTAGATGGGCCAGTTCCAGTGCGTCGCGGTTGATTTGGGATAAATTGCGATGGAGGCGCGTCTGCTCCAACTCCAAACAGAGCTGGCGCGCGAGCATCTCAGAGGCCGCCGGACGCAGTTCGGTGGAGTTCGGCTGCCACGACAGTGCGACCGTGATGTGGTCGAGAATCTTCCGGAATGCCGAGGATTCCGTCTCATCGACATGGAACCGGCCCGCGATGGAAGAGGGAATGCTGATGATCATGGTCTGGCTGCTGAGCGCGCTGAGAAAGTCATGCGGCAGATCCGAGGGAGGAAGCGGGCTCGTTTCATTCCGGGGGCCGGTGACGATCGCGAGCGGTGAATGCAGGAGCCGGATGTCCTCCAGGGTGGATCCGAGGTCCGTCATGCGGCCGGCTATGGTGTCGGCGACGAACTGGTCAAGATTGACGTTGAGGCCTAGTACGTTTGTGATTCCGCGCCGCAATCCGTAGCGATAATCCGCAATCAGATCGTGTCCATGGACGGCCATCAACGCGGATCCGACGTCGACGACGGGATTCAGCAGCATCAACAGGTCGAGCGGATGCGTCTGAACCGTCATCTTTAACGCGGCCCGCGCACTCAGATCGCTGGCCAAGACCACGACGCGGGCCGACGGCCAGGTGTGCTGGACAAACTCGACGACTTTGGCAAGGTCTGCTTGCATGCCCCGCAGCGTCGTGTTTTGCGGTTCCCCGTCGCTCAGGCCGAGGTGATTGGAATGATCGTAACGCAGTACTCGAAGTCCATGGCTCAGCAAAAAATACGACAGCCCGGCGTAGTCGCGGGACGTTTGACCGTAGCCCGGTGCGATGATCAGTACCGGCGTGTCCGGCGCCATCGGCCGTCCGAGATGATCGTCGACGATGACGATGGTTTGTCCCCGCGCGGTCCGGCATTCCCGTTGGATGCTGAGGACCGATGTCTCCCCGTGCACTTTCATGCTGGTGGGTGCCCAAAGGTGTTGCCGAACGAGACGAGCCAATTCGCGCTCGGCATAGGGACTGAGCGGCAGGAAGCTGACGCCGACACGCACGGCGGGAGCGGCTTGGGCCAGTCGAAGCTCGCTCGAAGCGGCCGTCTCGGGAACTGACCAGACGACCCTGACCGGCAGCGAGAAGTCGGGGGTTCCAGGTTCGTGAAGGCCCGAATGGGCGGAGAGTTTTCCCGAAGCGAAGTGGAGCAGCATGAGGTCACGGAGGCGGTCGTGGCCGGCGTTGACGATCAGGCACGCTCCCTGCCGGCTGATGTCCGTTACCCGTGCGATCAAACGGTCCTGGCCGTTCTGCGGTTCCGCCTCCAGTCGAGCGGGAAGAGCCAACGGAACCCGTACGGTTTCCCGCCGGTCATCGCCATAGGGCGCGGATGGTGCGCGATCCGCCGCCGTCGACGTGATATGGACATCGAGGGAAAAGCTCAGCGATTGTTCCCGCGCGGCTTCGACGAAGGACCCAAGAACGGAAGAGTCGGAATCGCTCGGAGTGTCGAAGACGAGAATCAGGCGAACGGGCTGTGCTCCCTGGGGTTTCGGCGTATCGATAGTCTGCCGGGGGACGGCGGCGGCGGTCAGTTCCAATGCGCCGACCGAGGTTCGCAGTACGGCTCGAACCGTTTGCTGATCGAAGGCCGGAAAGTCCTGGGCCAGAGTGATACAGGCACCCCCCTGACCCAGGTTGACGAGAGTGCCGTGCCAAACCGCAGATCCGATGGTCACGCGAGAGGGCAGTATGGTGGTGACACGTGAAGCGCCTCTGCGATCTCGTGCATCGCCCTGGTGAGGCGCCGAAGGGAAGTGCGTCGGGGTCTGCGGAGGCGGGGAGGGTCGGGTCTCCTCGATTTTCAAGGGCGTGGCCGGAACGGCCTCGACGGTTTCCGTCACCGGAGTGTCCGGGATGACGGGAAGCCGCAGGACAGCACGAAGCGGCCCCGACGCGGGAAGGGAGAAATCCAACCGGCCGTTCAATGCAGAAGCCAGGGTGTAGAGTCCCGGCCAGTCCACGATGTTCGATGTGTCCGGCGGTAACGCTCTGCCCACACGGTCCACAGACGAGATGTCAGACTCCAGACATTCGATCTCGATTTCGCTCGGCGGCGGCAAAGGGAATAGGACAGCACCGGCTGCGTCCGCCTCCCGACCCGCCGGGGCCGTCCGGATACGCAGAGAGTGCTGTCTCCCGACGGCGGTCAACATAGTTCGCATGGCCAAGAGCAGTTGACGCATGCACTCAATGGCTTGCGCACGGTCTCCCGAAAACAGCGGCAACCGGGACGCATAGTCAGTTGTGACGGGGAAGGGCCACGTACTGTGAACGGACAAGGATGCCATCGCTTCGTCGATCAGGTCGTTGATCGTGCGTTCGGCTGCGGCCTGGTCGGCCGTGGCGTGCATCAATCCGACGAACCGCTCTCGCAGGGTGTCGGCGACAATCGATTGTTCGACGATGGCGGCGAGTTTGTCTTCCAAGTTGACGGCGCGCATGGTGTCCAGCAGGGCCTGTGCTTCCCGACGCAGAGTCTCCAACGGGCGGGCGATCTCCTCGGACAGCGTGATGAACTGGTCGATGACGGTTCGAGTGAGGTGACCTCCCGTGGGCGCTGCCACCGAGCTTCGAGCCGGCGTCCGTCCCAGCGCGTCGGAGGACAGGTTTCGAATCACCCCGATGGTGCCCAAGAAGCGTCGGTGCGGATCGTACAATCCGCGGGCACGCACTTCCGCCGGCACGGCCTTGTCCGGCTGGTCCGTCGAGGGTTTTCCGCGGAAGGTCAGCTCGATGCCTCGAGTGTTTCGAGAGCCGGAACGCCGTTCGTTGAACCGAAACGCCGCCGCCGCATGGTCTTTCGGAGAGAACACCGTTGTGTAGGGTGCGCCGACCAGCTCCTCGGGTGCATAGCCGAGTAACAGTGAGACGTTCGGTCCAAGCGATACGAAGTGGCCATCGGCATTCAGTTCATAGAAAATATCCGGTATCGAGGCGAGGAGATGCTGATAGCGCGACTCGGCTCGCGCCGCCGCGGCTCTGAGCTCCTGTTTTTCCAGTGCTTGCCTGGCGCAGAAAAGAAGCTCGGCGAGAAACGCGGGAGATTGCTTGGACAATAGAAAGTCCGCGCCGGTCCGCATGGCATGGGCGGCCACGGCAGTATCGGGTTGATTGCTTTGCAGGATCACCGACGCGTGGTCGGCCTGGCGCTTGAGGTCTTCGATCAGTCCCTGATCATGTTCGGACAGACACCCCTCGTCGATGAGGATCAGTGTCCATTCCACGGCGTATGCGCGGGAGAGGGCCCTGGCTTCTTGCGCGGAATAGGCGATGTCGACGCGGCAATCCGAAAAAAATCCTCGGAAACCGACTGTGATGAGCTTGATCTCTTGGGGATGACTGTTGACGATCAGGATCGAAACCGGCATGCGCTGCGCCATCGAGAAATTTCCTGGCGTGCCGAGTCGTCCGGATCGTTCCGATCGGCGTCGGCAGAACGCGCGATCGTACCGGCTGTTTCGAGACCGGCCGGCCCGGTCATGTCAGAGATCGTCGTCAACCGCTCGTGTAGGGTTGGTATGTGAATATCATACGAGGTCGACGGAAACACAGTCCAGATGGGGTGGAACTCGCTCCCGCTTTGGTAGGGGGCGGGCGGACAGAATTGAGAACCTGCACAAAAAAGGACGGTGGTCGGGAACGGGCGGAAGCGATGGGACGGTGACCGGCGGGTTCGCGGGACGCCGGCGGGGCGAAAAATGGGAGGAAGGTTATCGGACCTGTGCCGTACTAGGCCCGGGGCAGGCGCCCGGAGTCATGTACAACAGATAGTTTCCCATGCCGTGCTGGTCCTCTTTCTTCTGCAGCGGATGGTGATGGACCATCACCATCTCATAATCGTCGCTCTTGGTGACCGCAAACCCCTGGCCGTTCTTGTATACCTGATGCGGAGGGAACTCCAAAAAGGTGCCGTCCATGGAGACGTCGGGAACGGTTCGCAGCAGGGTCTCCTTGCGAGTCTTGTTCTCCAAGGCGATCAACAGTAGCTCGTCGTGCCCGTGGGGGTAGGCGAACTTCACGCAGCCATCCATCGAAAACTTCAGCGGCGCGGCATGGACCTGGACGCCCGGCTTGATTTCGATGCCTTCATCGGTCTGATCGGCCCCGCGCTGGGAAAACTTGCTGTAACACACCACGTTCACGCCCACTTGGTACACGTCCATTTCCTTCACCGAAGCGCCATCACGGGCCATGTACATCGTAAAGCTGGCCATCACGTCGCGTGTCGGCGGGGCTTTGTGATAGAAGGCGACGACCGACATGAGATTCTGGCCTTTGGCCAGTTTCACCCCGTACCCGTCCGGAAACTTCGCCTCCGTCATTTCGAGACCGGCGCCGCCGAAAAACAGCGGTTCGCCCGGACACGACACGCTCGGCTTGTCGTTGTTGAGCATCAGGATATGGTGCAGGTAGTTGCGGGGCAGCTGAGTGCCGTCCTTGGTGAACACTTCGGATTTGAATCCGACCATGTACATGTCCTTGGGGAGTTGAAAGACATGCTTGGGCATGGATGCGGCCAAATCGCCGTCGTGCGCCGATGGCAGGTCGATCGGCCCGAACGTCAATCTGACGAGATCGTCTTCTATCGTAACCGTCGTCGTGACCTGATTGGCCAGCGTGGGAACCGCATGATGATCGTGCGCGTTATGTCCGCCGGATGCCCAGGCCGGCGACAGCATGCAGAGGCTGACAAACAGCACGATGAAGGCTGACGACATGGAACCTCCTCAGGCGGTATCTCCTCAAGCTCTCTCGACCCGGGAGCGCTTGCGGAGTTCGAATCGAAACTATTTGGTCACACCCGGCGCTGGTTCACCGATCGGCGGGGCCGGTGCGATCCGCTTCCATATATATGTACCGCCCCATTGCCGGGGAGGGATATTCTTCTTGTCACCTACGCGTGTATACCACCAGACACCCTTGGCTTGCGCGCCATCCTCGGACAATAAGACCTCGAAGCCCCCTTCACGGTCGTTTCCCGTCTGATGCCATGTGCCGTGCCAGGCCCGATCCTCAAGCTTCGTCGTGATGAAGCGGCCTCCTTGCTGGCTGTACGGCCCATTGCCGGCCTTGTCCAGGGTCGCCTTGTAGGTCTTGTTGTCTTCGACTTCGAGAATAGTCCATTCACCGCTCAGGTCCGTTTCTCCGTTTTGTGAGACGACGGTGGGCCGCACGGAAGCATCATGTGAGGTTTCGTCGGCCAGCTGAACGGCACCGCCGGAATTCCGGAACGATTCGTGCCAGGACAAGAGCACCCATTGCCCGTCGCGGCGTTCCAGTACACCGGTTTCCCGAAGCGGCAGCAAGGCCCGCTGTGATTTCTGGTCCTGAACGACGGTGCGGATGTAATCCAGTTCCATCGTGTACCAGGCAAGGTCTCCCTTGGTCCAGACCTTCAGTTCCCGAATCGGAAGATCGAGTTCGGCGGCCGAGCCGAACTCCTCGAGCATGTCGCGTTCGATGTCGGGCCAGCCGACGTATTTTCTTCCTCCGATGGTGTAGCTGATGATATCGGAGTCGTGGGCCATCAGTCGCGACAGGGCGGCCATGTCCTTCTCAGCGTTGGCGCGAACCATCGCCCGGATCGCGGCCTCGGGGCTGTGCTCTTCGGCGGCCGCGTGCCGTCCGGATGAGTGTACGAGAATTGCGCCAATGGTCAGAGCCCATGCCGTTCGATGAACCACATGCCGCATCCCCATGCCGGATAGACCTCTCAGTGTGGCGCGCACCGTAAATCGAGGCTACATGCCCGATACGGTGTTGTCAATGGCTCGGTGACCGCCGGTGGCCTCTACACGCATACAGACGATGACTGTCACGTTGTCCTCACCTCCCCGGTCAAGCGCCTGGTCGATGAGGGCGTCGCGGAGCCGGGAAGGATCGGCTTCGGCGTCGGAGAGACGCGCAGCAATCTCACGGTCGTCCAGCATTTTGGTGAGGCCGTCCGTACAGAGCAGCAGCCGGTCCTCAGGCTGGAGCGGGATCGTCGTCGTGGTCGGCGTGACGTGCCGTTCGATACCGACGGCTTGGGTGAGGACGTGCCGTTCAGGATGGATCTTGCTCTGAGCTTCGTCGATCAGCCCGCTCCGAAGGTATTTCTCGATCAACGTATGGTCGCGCGTCAACTGGCGTAGCGTTCCGGCCCGGTAAAGGTAGGCACGGCTGTCGCCGAGATGCGCGATGGAGACGACCGGCGTCGGAACGCCGGTGATCGTCATCGTCACGATCGTGGTGCCCATGCCGGTCAGTCCGGGCTGCGCCTGGGCCTGCTCGTGAATCTCCCGGTTGGCGGCGATGAGCCATTCGCTCAGCATTCGGCAAGAATCGTCGGTCGTGCGATGTTCGGAGAGCAGGGAGGATTCGGCGGCTTGCAGAATGGAGGCGACGGCCATGCGTGCCGCCACGTCACCCGCCGGATGTCCCCCCATCCCGTCGGCAACAACCCAGACCATGCGGTCGTTCAGGACGGCGAACGCATCCTGATTGGTCGTGCGAACGTATCCCGTTTCGGTGCGGCCCGCGCCGAACCAGCGATCCGGCGGCGTCATGAGCGTTCTATTCCGTTCATCGAGCCGGACCGGCGGATCTCAGCAACCGAGCCCGGTCCATAACGGGCGGCCAAACCCTCGAAGACCCAGTGGGCCAGTTGCTCCAGGTTTTGAGTGTCGGCGGCGTTGTATTTCAACAGGAGGTCCAGGGCCGACTCGCTGCCGGCCCGCCAGTGCTGCCACAGCCGGACGGCATCCCAGCCATCCAATCCCGCGAGATCGTCGTCTCGGTGAATCTGGACTTCCCGTTCGATGCTCTTGAGTCCTCCGCGCAATCCCAGCCTCCGGGCAGCCGGACAGAGATCGAAGTGAGGCTTGCGGAAGTCCAGTCTCGGAAAGGTCGCCTGCAGGTAAGGAATGTCGAAGCCGCTGCCGAAAAACGTGACCAGTAGGTCGGTCTGGGACAGTTCGTCATGCAGGCGATCTTCCGTGAGGTTGTCGCCATGCACGAGGCTGCTCATCCGACCATTGCGGTAGAGTCCGACGACGGTGACATGTCCGAGGCCATGCGGCAATCCGGTGGTTTCGATGTCGAGATAGAGGGTCCGGTGCCGAAAGGTCTCGAACAGGCGCCAGTGATCGCGACGTTTCAGGGCGGTGGCGAAGAAATCCGCTCGCCCCGCTTCCAGGCGCGACACGGCCTCGGCAAGGTCCCGATCGTACCAGGCCTTCCTTGCCTGTGAGATACCGGAGACCGTCGGCCGCTTCAAGAACTCGGACCAATCGCCGATTCCGTCCTGCCAGAACCGCCGTTCGGTGCCTGGTCCCACGCCTTTGAGCAACACGAACGTCGAGGTGAGCATGCGGGGGGATTGTAGCCTTGATTTCACCTGATAAACAAGCTAGAGTCCGCTATAGATGCGGGTTTTCAAGCAGGACCGTCTGCGTCGACCGGTTGGAAATGACCTCTGAACCACCGAAGAAAATTCGCATCACCGTCGGACCGGTCCAGGTCGAGGCGGAGCTAAAATCCACCAGAACGGCCCGGGAAGTCTACGCAGCTTTACCGGTCGAAGCGCCCGTCAATGTCTGGGGGGAGGAGTTTTACTTCAAGCTGGGGGGCGTCAAGGATCACCGAGAGACCGCGACGACGCAAGTCAAGGTAGGCGACGTCGCGTTCTGGGGAGCGGGGCAGGTACTGGCGGTATTTTTCGGCCGAACGCCGATGAGTATGGGATCGGACCCCGTTCCGGCTGACAGAGTCAATGTTATCGGCCGGATCGTCGGGGATGCGACGGTGCTGCGGCGCGTCATGGAAGACGCTCGGACCATCAGAGTGGAGCAACTGTAGGCGATGCGTCTGTCGAAGGAGCGAATCAGGCATATGGCCGAAGCGTTGGCGGTTCGGCTCGAAACCGAGGGCGATGTCACGCTCAATGCGCCTCGGAAATCGTTTGCTCAGGCGCTTGAGACGGTCATCACCGACGAATTGTCGATTGAAGATCGGTTGAATACCGAGGTTCGGCAGATGCTGAAGGCCCATGAACAGGAAATCGAGCGAGGCCGCGTGGACTACCAGAAGATGTTCATGATGCTCAAGCAAAAGCTGGCTCGGGAGCGCGGCCTCATCCTGTAACGGACGACCAGGCCCGTCCGCCGGGCGGCTCGTCGTCAAAGCGGACATCCATGTTGAGCGACGACAAGGTCAACCATCTTTCGCACGTGATTCTGCAAGCCGTCAAGAAGAGCTCTTTGGCCGCCGTGACGGCCGACGACGGACGGCTGTTGAAGCAGATCAAGCGGACGCTGGCCGCCGAACTGGAAGCCGAGGAAGAAATCGATCGGAAGATACGGGCCAAGCTGACGTCGTATTCCAGGGGCATCGTCGAGGGCAGTCCGGAGTGGGACGTGCTCTATCGAAAGACCTTTGAGGAAGAAACCAAGAAATATGCAAAGGGATGAGTGGTACATGGAACCGAAATACAGAACCCACGTGCTGATGGTTGTTTTCAGCGTGCTGGCATTGGTCGGAATGATCGCCTGCTCGAAGCAGAAGCCCAAACCACTGGTTCCGTTGACGTTGGAAACCGGGGCGCCGGCGCAGGCCGTCTCGCTGACCGAGCAGGGCATCCAAGCTTATCATGGGAGACAATTCGAGGAGGCGAAGGGATATTTCACGCAGGCGGTCGCGGCGGCGCCGCAATCCGGCCCTGCGCACTACAACTATGCGCTGGCGCTCTATTCGCTGGGGGACGCGGAAGAGGCCAGGAAGCATTTCATGGAGGCGGCGAACCTGGCCCCGGGTGACAAAGTGATCTGGGATTCGCCGGCGCTGCATCAGTTTGGAAATCCCGAATCGCCGAAAGCGATGAAGGAGCATCAGACCACGACGAGTCGGCCCACCTTCGGCGGCGGACCGCGCTAGGGCTGGGAGTGATCATCACGAGAAGGAGGAGCCGGGACCATGGGGAGTACATTGGAAATCGGGGACAAGGCGCCGGAATTTGCTCTGCCGGACCAGCACGGCAAGACGGTCTCGCTGAAAAATTTCAAGGGAAAGCAAATCGTTCTGTATTTCTATCCGAAGGATGACACGCCAGGATGCACCAAGGAGTCGTGCGATTTTCGCGACGTCGAATCGCAGATCGTTCGGGCCGGGGCGGTGATCGTCGGCGTGAGCATGGATGGGCAGGATTCTCATCAGAAATTCATCAAGAAGTACGGGTTGCCGTTTCCGTTGCTCAGCGATGAAGACGCGTCGATCTCGAAAAGCTACGGCGTATATAAGGAAAAGAACATGTACGGCCGGAAGTCTTGGGGGATCGAGCGGAGTACCTTCGTGATCGATCCCGCCGGCACGCTCAAAGCCGTCTTCCGGAAGGTCAAGGTGGACGGTCACGCGGACGAGGTCCTGACGGCGCTCAAATCCTGACCCCTCTCACACATGGCAGCGCGGCGCGCATGGTCTGCAGCGGTGGTGTCGAGCGTGGCGATGCTGTGGTGTCTCGCGGCTCCGCCGTCGGGCGTCTCCCTGGCGGCGGACGTATCCAGCGCCACCCTCTCGGCGCACGACGTGTTGGTCTCTCCGAATCTTCCGGCGGTGGTCGAAGCCGGCCTGACGGTGGAGCGGCGAGGAAAGCAACTGCCGGCCCCGGGGACCTCTCTCGAATTGGTACAGGACATGCGGGTTCTGGCGACAGCCGTCACGGACGAACGCGGAATGGCGGCCTTGCGGTTCGTGCCGACTCGAAGAGGAAGCCAGCAACTCATTGTTCGCACGCTGTCGGGATCGGCCGTGACCGCGACGGCGGCGGTGACCGTTGCGGTGTGGGAGCGGCGAACGCCGATCCTGACGGTCGAAGCCGCGGCTCTGCGTGATCCCGTCTCCGGTGAACCGTCTCCCGACGCGGCGGAGGAACTCCGCAGGATGACGCAGTTCTATTACAACGTCGTGTATGTGGTGGCCGAAGCGGGCGATTCCGGGCGGCGGCTTGCCGCCGGCAGTCGTATGAGACAGTGGCTGGCCGATCACGGATTTCCCGTCGGCTACGTGCTGGTGTCGGCGTCCCCCGAAGCGTTTGGGCCGAAATTGGATGAGCTGCGTTCGGCTGGATGGACGACGATCAAGGTCGGGGTCGGCCGAACGAAGGAGTTTGCCGAGGTGTTCGTGCAGCGTCGTTTGGAAGCCGTGGTGGTTCCCGAGCCGGCCAAGGGAGAGGCGCCGCGCAAGGCCAAAGTGGCTAAGAATTGGAAGGACGTGCGCAGGCAATTATAGGACAGTGCGGTTCGAGTGCGGCCGGGCTTACCATTTGCCGAGCCACTGGCGTGTACCGGCGTAGTATGCGAAGACCGCCACGCCAAGGACGACCACGGCCTGAACGATATGCTGCATGTGGATGTCGGGCGCAATCCACCGCGTCAGATAGAGCAAGCCGGCAGCCACCACGGTAACGCCCAGCGTCGTGCGCCTGGGACACGGACGAAGGCGCCGTCCTTCGTAGGCGAGAATGACCCAGACGACCGCCCATCCGAGCGCGCCGATGATGAGGGCGCCCGCCATGTCGGTGAGGCTGAGCATCATGCTGTCGGTCAGCAGATTGAAGGTCTTTCGCGTCTTGAGTTCCGGCCGTATCCTGCTCCATTCTCCGAAGATGAGCAGGAACCACACGATGAAGACACCCAGCAGAAACCCCTCTTTGGACATGCCATACTCGGAGCCTCCTCGGATGCCTCCCTCGGAGCGTGGCCCTCTGTGCATCTGCGACACGAGGTCATACCCGCACTCACAAATATAGGTCGTGTCAGGATTGTTCAGCAGGCAGCGTGGGCATTCAATCGGCATGTCGGACGCACCGTACTCTGATGATATCCTGTGTTGTGTAGCTGAAGAAAGGGATGATGTCCATGATTTCAGGGGCCAGGCCGTCGCCGTTCTTGTTGTTCGGAAGCGTCGCCGCGGGACTGGCGGTCGCGGCCGGCGCGTTCGGATCCCATCTGTTGAAGAGTCTGTTGGACGCTCCCATGCTGACCGCCTTCGAAACGGCCGTTCGGTATCACATGTACCATGCGCTGGCACTGTGCATGCTTGGATGGGCCGGCCGGCAGAAACACGCGAAATATTGCTCCGCCGCCGGCTGGTGTTTCGTCGCCGGAATCGTACTGTTCTCAGGGAGTTTGTACGGTATGGCGCTGACGGGTGCTCGCTGGCTCGGTGCGCTGACCCCTGTGGGCGGGACGGCGTTTCTTGTCGGCTGGAGCTTGTTGGCCCGGCATGCGTGGCACGAAATCATGCGGCCCTCCGGAGAAGGCTAGGGCTAAGAGACTCAGGGCGTACAGCCGGCGGTCCGTTTGCCGGTGATCGAACCCCATCCCCCTTGATTGTTCACAAAGGAGCCCTCCAGTCGTTGGGATTCCTTGCTGAACAGGAGACTGTCTTCCTGGACTCGTCCGTCGATTTCCCACCGAAGATACACGGTATCTCCGAGGACGATGGTTTCGGCGAGACCGGCGAGACCGCTGCCGTCTTTTCCCGCGGGAGGAAACATCAGGGAGAGCTTTTGCTCCTGGTGGTGTTGTTGATGATTGTGAATCACCCACTGCCATGTTCCACAGAGCCGGGTTTGTCCTCGCAATGCGCGGACCCGTTCCTTCCAGGATTTCAACCGCCACCATTCTGACCAGGCTTGCTGACTGGCTTCCATGGCGGTCTGACCTGCGGCCAGTGCCAGCTTCGTATGATCCAGCGGCGGTTCGGCGGCCGGCGAAGAATCCTGGCCCGGGCCCGGTACGGCCGGTTGGATTTTTGCCAAGGACGGAAACGGACCGTTGGCTTTCAGCCACTCGATGCGTCGGGACGCCGGATCGGGCAAAGCGGAAATGGACTCTCCGGCCTGCTGCAGGGACGTGCTGACGCTGTCGGCGAGCTGCCAGGCAGCCAACGCGGCGACGAGTCGCTGAGCCGATTGGGTGATCTCACCGAGCAGCAGGTCCTTTGACATTTTGGCGGGAAGGGCCTTCGCGCCGATGGTAGCCGCGACCTCAGACAGATTGACGGCGGGTCCGATGGTCGTCGCGAAGATCTCCTTCGCCGCCTGGTCCGAATCCACGGCCGCCAGCTTGTTGCCATGCGTCGTCAGGTTCAGCGGCCAGTCCGGAAAGCCGGCGGGTCGAGAGGCGGTTGAGTCAGCCCCGGCGGTCCCGATCGCTCCGAACAAATACAGGACCGAACACGCGAGAATGGTCAGCGCACGAGCGAGGGTTCCCGCGGCGGGATCGGACTTCTTCACGATGTCACACGACAAATCCAACTAGCACCGACTGTTGCCGTCGATTGAACCGGCAACTATGTCCCTTGGAAACAGGTTTTCAAGAATGAGGTGGTGGTGCTCCAAGCCTCGGCGGTGGCGTCTGGGCGATAGCCGTCCGGACGAGTCTCATTACTGAAAGCGTGGCCCGCACCGGGATAGGTTCGGACTTGGACGCGCTTTCCGTGCTCCTGCGCGGAGGCGGTGAGCCGGTCTACATCCTGTTGGGATACCCAGGTATCCTTGTCCCCTCGATGGTAGAGAAGAGGACAATATAGATCCTTCAACGCCGAATCCGTTGCCGGGATACGTCCATAATAAGAGACGGCGGCCCGGAGCCGCTTTCTCTGACCGGCGAATCGGATTGCAAAGGTCCCGCCCATTCCGAATCCTACGACGCCGTGGATATTCCGCTTGATGTAGTCTCGCGTGTTCAAATATTCACAACAGGAATTGACGTCCTGCAGAATTAACGAATCATTCAATTTCCCCATGAGGGCGTCGGCGACCTCCGCACTTGCGGTCACCGTGCCTCCCAGACGGCCGTAGAGGTTCGGAATGATGACGCCGTACCCTTCGCAGGCGAGCTGGGCCCCCAGGTCCTTGATCTGGGAATTCAGGCCCCACCATTCGTGGAGCAGTACTATCCCCGGATAGGTCCCTTTCTCCTGAGGCCAGAACAGGATGCATTCGACTTGCACATCTTTAGTCGTCCTGGTGCGGATGTAGGGATCGACCGATGCGTCCGTGGAGGTCGGAATGGCCACTCCGCTCGGAAATCTGGCGGTGCCGGTTCCGATTTGTTGCAGGGTAAACGGGGCTGATGCTGATGTCGTCACGGCGTGCCCTACTCCTTCATGCCTGATGATTCCAGCGGCCGTCCAGCGGCCGAAAATCTACTATAGGGATCGGTCCTCCGGCTTGTCAATGCAGCCTGGCAGCGTGCCACGGTGGGGCAAGGATCAGTTTGCCATCAGACGCGCTGAAGTTTGCTGGTCGCGCAGAAGCGCAAGAGGAGACTTGATCCACCCCGTCACGGTGCATGACGATGGCCTGCGTCGTCATACGGCGACCGCGTTCTCGATGTCGCACATTGGGTTTGGCGCGCGGGATCAGTCGGGGCTGGCCCGAGCTTTCCGCGCAGGCCGAAATCCTCCACGATTGAACTTGCCATCCCCGCACGCGTACAGTCTGTTCATGAGCGTGTCGAATCAACAGATCGGAATCGGATTGATCGGGGTGGGGCGGCACGGACGCCGGTATTTGGATCATCTGCGGACCGATGTGCCGGGAGCCGGTGTGGTAGCGGTCTGTCGGAAGCGGACGGGCCTGCCGGCAACCGGGGCATTGGCCGGCCTTTCCCTCTATGCCGACTATCGAGAATTGATCGCCGACCCGCTGGTGCAGGCGGTCGTGGTGGTGACGGCACCTGCGTTATGCCCCGAGATCTGCCTCGCGGCCGCGGCGGCCGGGAAACCGATACTCATCGAAAAGCCCCTGGCGAACTCCGGCGCAGAAGCCCGGGCCATGGTGGCCGCCGCCGAGCGGGCCGGCGTCCTGCTGATGACCGCTCAAACCATGCGGTTCGACGCCACGGTGCTCTCGGCCAAGGCGCAGTTACCGGCCATCGGCCGGCTCAGGCTGGTCGATCTGGTCAATCACGTGGATTCGGCGGCGAGCATTGCGAGCCGCTCTTCCGGGACGGCCGTCCCGGGAGCGCTTCTCGAAATCGGCGTGCACCTCTTGGATCTCGTGCGGTTCTTCACCGGAGAGGAAGTGGCGCAGGTGGAGTGCCGGTTGGATCGGCCGGATGGCGCGGTCGAGGCCGCCGCACGTGCGGTGCTGCATACCGCCGATGGCGCGGTCTGTTCGATCGACGCCGCCCGCGTGGACACGGGACGAATCGGCACCATGCAATGGGAGGGAACGGAAGGCACGGTGACCGCGGATTGGGTCAGGCGAACCGTGACCTGCCGCATCGGAGGGGGGCGTCCACGCCAGTGGACGGTCGAGCCGGCGCCGACCATCGTGGCCGTTCTGCGCGCCTTTCTCTATGCGATCCGGACGAACACCCAGCCGCCGGTGAGCGGAGTAGACGGTTGCCGCGCCGTCGAATTGGCGGACGCCTGCTATCGGTCGGCGGCATTGGGTGGGACGGCCGTGTCTGTGCAGGAATTCCCCTGACGCCGTCGTGGCGCGGCGCGGACGAGTTTAGGTATCGGCCACGATGTGGGTGTCCGTTTCCTCGACGCCGTCAATCTGGTGAATTTTTGTGATGACCACGTCGGACAGCGCGCGCTCGTCGTTGACGCTGATGAATACGAAGATGTCCGGTTGTCCGAAACAGGAGTGAGCCTGTTCCACGCCGGTCAATCGTTTGAGGGATTGGAGCACGTCCTTGGTTCGCCCCGCTTTTACCTTGATCAGAATGTAGGCCTTGGTTGCCATAGTCCTCCTCCTTGTCTGGTCGTCATGACCGCCCTCCCGGCATGTCCCGGCGTCGCTCGGCGAACACCTCCTCGATCTCCCGCCCTCGATTCCGATATTCACGGCGAGCCTGATCGAACAATCCGGTCAAAAACTCGAAATCCTGCAGCGTAAGGTTGAACGCGGAAAATCCCGCGGCGAGTTTCTCCAAATCGCCGGGATCGGCTGAACGCCGGCGCTCCGCGAGTGCCGCCAGCACCGTCCCCGTCCATCCGGTCTTGGCAAAGGCGGCTTGCTCCGGTGCGGCTTGCGCTTCGCCGACGTGCGTGACCAATGCCTGATGGAAAAATTCATGAACCGCCGGATTGGTGCTCTTTGCGAAGACCGATTGGAATTGAATGACGACCCTGATGACATGGTTGGCCTCCGGCGTGCCTTCAGGCGGCAGGATCCGGGCGTCTTCCAGCGTAGCGAGCAGGGCCATGGCCGATCCGACATGTTGTGAAGGGGCTCGCCCTTCTGCTCCCGCGGAGACGGCGGAGAGCACCATCGTCGAGGTGGCGACGGCGAGAAGGAGGAGTAGGGACCGGATCAACATGGGCGGATTATACAGAAGTCCATAGCTTCTGGAAGGAGTGGAAGAGAGCCCCAAGATTCGGCATATCATGGTAGGGATAAATGGAACCATTTTCCTGTATTTACAAGATGTTATGGTTGCACGGCTTGAGTCGGATTTCTATAATCCTCCCCGTGTCGATGTGATTCGGGGAGGACAATCGAACTGATGTTGGCCAAGGTGCTGAGCGTCGCACTTGTCGGACTCGATGCGCATTTGATTGAGGTGGAAGTCGATATTGCCGGCGGGCTCCCGCAATTTTCCGTCGTCGGTCTTCCTGATGCGACGGTCCGTGAGAGCCGCGATCGGGTGCGCTCTGCGCTCAAGAACACGGGTTTTCACTTTCCGGCCAAGAAGATCACCGTCAATCTGGCCCCGGCGGACGTGAAGAAAGAGGGAGCCGGTCTGGACCTGGCCATCGCCATTGGAATCCTTGTTGCCGAGGAACTCGTGCCGGCCGACCGCGTCCTCCGACGCGTACTGGTCGGAGAGCTGTCGCTGGACGGTCACATCAAGCCGGTGCCCGGGGCGCTCTCCATCGGAATCGCCTGCGGCCGTGAGTACGGTCTTCTTCTGCCGGCGCGCAACGCCGATGAGGCTGCTCTGGTGGACGGGGTCGTCGCCTATCCGGTTCACACGCTTCCTGAAGCGGTGGGATTCTTGCGCGAGACTCAGACGATCGAGCCGGTGGTGACCGATCGGGTCGGGTTTGGAGTGGTTCGACCCGCCGCCGATGAGGACTACGGTGACGTCAAGGGGCAGGCTCATGCGAAACGCGCCTTGGAAATTGCGGCAGCCGGCGAGCACAACGTGCTGATGGTCGGACCGCCCGGCTCAGGCAAGACGATGCTGGCCAAGCGGCTGCCGACGATTCTGCCGTTGATGAAGCCTGACGAAGCAATCGAGACCACCCGCATTCACAGCGTGGCGGCACAATTGACGGCGGGAAGTGCGTTGTTGACCGTTCGGCCGTTCCGGGCGCCGCATCACAGCATTTCGGACGCGGGATTGATCGGGGGTGGAACGATTCCACGCCCCGGAGAGGTATCCCTGGCCCACAACGGCGTCCTGTTCCTTGACGAATCGCCGGAATTCAGGCGGCCGGTACTCGATGCGTTGCGCCAGCCCCTGGAGGACGGACATGTGACGCTGACCAGGGTCAGCGGATCGTTGCGGTATCCCGCCCGATTCATGCTGGTGGCGGCCATGAATCCTTGCCCTTGCGGATACTATGGCGACCGGTCGAAAGAATGCGTGTGTACTCCCCACCAGATCCGGCGATATCGAGCCAGGCTTTCGGGGCCGTTGCAGGATCGGATCGACATTCATATCGAAGTTCCTCCGGTACCGGTGCGCGAATTTCATGACCGCGGCGCCGAACCCGAATCTTCTTCCGCCATCCGCACCCGGGTGCTGGAGGCGCGGGACCGGCAATCCGCGCGGTACCGGGACGACGGGATTCATACCAATGCCCAGTTGAAGCCGAGGCTGGTGAAGCGGTATTGTGGCCTGGATCATTCGGGGCGGGAACTGCTGGAGCGCGCCATGTCCAAGCTCGGTTTGTCGGCAAGGGCGCACGGCCGGATTCTCCGGGTCGCCCGGACAATCGCGGATCTGGCCGGCTGCGAACGGATCGACCCCGTGCACGTAGCCGAAGCGATCCAGTATCGAAGTCTGGATCGTCGTCTGGAGCTTTGAACGACCGTCATGGTGTCGGCACTCAAAGTCTTTCTGTGGTGGTTCGTGATCGGCGCGACGATGGCCTTGGCGGTCATCATGCTGCAGGGAGGCATCCGTGAAGTCATGCAAGCCCAAGGCTCCGTGTGGGAGTTGAAGCTGGTTGAATTGATGACGACGATCATGGGCGGCGGGCTTCTCGGAGGCTGCATCGCCCTGATTCTCGATCGGATCAAGAAATCTTAATGAGCGCGGGTAATTAAGGACAAGGGCATGTGAGGGTATGATGGATATGGAAATCGGTTCGAATGTGTACCGCAATACCAATGGCACGGTGGAGATCGAGGGAATTCCGCAGGTTCAAATCGAATTGAAGGAGCCGTCCAAGGCCGTGCTGGTCAGTTTTGCGCTCTTCGACGCCAACGGCAAGATGATCGCCAAATTGGTGGACAGCACCCTGACCTTCAACGAGCGGCGCGCGTATGAACTCGACAAGACCCCCACGCGTCTGACTCTGATGCATTCGGAGTCCAAGAACGTCGTGCTGCAAATCGACGTAAAATCCCCGAATCAGGTCGTCTTCAGCAAAGCGGGGTTCCATTCGATCAAGGGGCACCTGTTGGAGGTCTCCGAGAAAGAATGGAAGATCGATCGGCAAAAGAGCAGCGGAGCCATGGAGGACGTCAACGGCGGCTCCGTCAAGATCGGCTAGCCGGCGCCTCCGAACCGGCCAACGGCACAATCACGATCCGATCGCCTTTGAGATCCACCGCCGCGGTGTCGCCGTCCCGTAATTCTCCTTTGACCAATTGCCGCGCAATCGGGGTTTCGATCTCCTGCTGAATCAGCCGCTTGAGCGGGCGTGCGCCGTAGACCGGGTCATAACCCCGCTTCCCCAACTGTCCAAGCGCTTCCGGCGTGATCGTCAGCGTGATGCGCCGTTCCGCCAGTCTCAGCCGCAGCCGCTCCAGCTGAATGTCCACGATCCTGGTGAGCTGATCGGTTTCCAAGGCGTGGAAGACCACGGTCTCGTCGATCCGGTTCAAAAACTCCGGACGGAAGTGCCGCCGGAGTTCGCCCATGACCACGTCACGCACCTCTTCATAGGTCGATCGCTTTCGCTGGGCTTCCAGAATTTGTGGACTGCCGATATTGGACGTCATGATGAGCACGGTGTTCTTGAAATCGACCGTCCTGCCCTGCGAGTCGGTCAACCGCCCGTCGTCCAAGACTTGAAGGAGCACGTTGAAGACGTCGTGATGCGCTTTCTCGATCTCGTCGAAGAGAATCACCGAGAACGGGTGGCGGCGCACGGCTTCCGTGAGCTGGCCGCCCTCTTCGTACCCGACGTAGCCGGGCGGCGCGCCGATCAATCTGGCGACCGTGTGCTTTTCCATGTATTCCGACATGTCGATCCGGATCAGATTGGCTTCGTCGTCGAACAACGTCGCGGCCAGGGCCCGTGCGAGCTCCGTCTTGCCGACGCCGGTGGGACCCAGGAACAAGAACGAACCGATCGGCCGGTTGGGATCCTTGATGCCCGAACGCGCGCGCAGCACGGCGTCGGCGACGGCCTGAACCGCCTCGTCCTGGCCGACGACCCGTTGATGGAGCAGTTCTTCGAGCTTCATCAGCTTTTCGAGCTCGCCTTCCATCAGTCGGGACACCGGAATGCCGGTCCAACGGCTGACGATCGCCGCGATGTCGTCCTCGTCGACTTCCTCCTTCAACAGACGGCTCTCACCCTGTTTCTTGCCGAGCTGTTGCTGCTCGATGGCCAACTCCCGCTCGAGTCGCGGCAGTTCGCCGTAGCGTAATTCGGCCACGCGATTGAGATCGTACGCCCGTTCCGCTTTTTCGATGGCGAGCTTGATCTCTTCGATCGCTTCCCTGGTTTTGCGCAGGCGAGAGACCGAGGTCTTTTCGGAGTCCCACCTGGTTTTCAGCGCCTGAAAGTCCCGTTGTTTCTCCTGGAGCTCCTGCTCCAGCGTCGCCAAGCGGGCCTGACTGGCCTGATCCTTTTCCCGGCGCAGCGCTTCGCGTTCGATTTCCAACTGGAGGACCTTACGGGAGACCTCGTCCAGTTCGGCCGGGAGGCTGTCGATTTCGGTCCGCAGGCGGGCGGCAGCCTCGTCGACGAGATCGATGGCCTTGTCCGGAAGGAAACGATCCGCGATATAGCGATGCGAGAGCTTGGCCGCCGCCACCAGCGCGGCATCCTTGATGCGGACGCCGTGATGCACCTCGTACCGCTCTTTCAATCCGCGAAGGATGGAAATCGTGTCCTCGACGGTGGGTTGATCGACCAGCACGGTTTGAAAACGGCGTTCCAGGGCCGCGTCTTTCTCGATGTGCTTGCGGTATTCGGTCAGCGTCGTGGCGCCGATCAGATGGAGCTCGCCGCGGGCCAGCATCGGCTTCAGCAGGTTGGCCGCATCCATTGCCCCTTCCGCCGCTCCCGCACCGACCACCGTGTGCAACTCGTCGATGAACAGTAAAATTTGTCCCTGCGACGCCTGGATCTCCTTGAGCACCGCCTTGATGCGCTCTTCGAACTCGCCGCGAAACTTGGCGCCGGCCACCAGGGCGCCCATGTCGAGCGATACGACACGTTTGTGTTTGAGTCCCTCGGGGACGTCGCCCTTGACGATACGGATGGCCAAGCCTTCGACGATGGCGGTCTTGCCGACCCCCGGTTCTCCGATGAGCACGGGATTGTTTTTGGTACGACGGGACAGGATTTGGATGACGCGGCGTATCTCTTCGTCTCGACCGATGACGGGGTCCAATTTGCCCTGCGTAGCGAGCTTGGTCAGGTCCCGGCCGTATTTTTCGAGCGACTGATAGGTGCCTTCCGGATCTTGACTGGTCACGCGTTGATTACCCCGCACCTGTTGGAGTGCGCCCAGCAACCGGTCGCGCGACAGTCCCAGCTTCCTGAGAACGCCGCCCTCCTGCATCATGGCCAAAAGTACGTGCTCCACGCTGAGATAGTCGTCCTTCAACGTCCGCTGTTCGTCTTCGGCTTTGGTCAGAACCTGATTGAGCCGGGGGGTGATGTGCAACTGTCCGGGACCGCCGCTGGCTCCCTGGACCTGGGGCATCTTCGACAGCGCCTGCTCCGCCGCCTGCTTGACGGCTTGAACGGAGACGCCTGCCTGTTCACAGAGGGTCGGGACGATGCCGCCGTCCTGTTCCAGCAGGGCCAGCAGCAGGTGTTCGACTTCCATGCCCTGATGATTCCGCTTCATGGCCTGGGCGGACGCGGATTGTAAGGCTTCCTGGAGCTTGACCGTGGCGCGATTCATATCCATAGGGGGCGTCTCCTCCGTCGGAATGTCACTCTGGCTTCACATAATCATGTGGCTTGCCCAAGTCAATGCCTTAGCGCACAGAGTCGTGGGCCGGTTTGCCGCCCGGAACACTGACGGTTGTCATTCCGGCTGAAGCGGGAATCCAGTCACAGCCTGCTTTTCAACATTGTGCCCACCGGCAAGCGCAGCGCGCGCTTGACCAGCCGGCCTTGGCCTCGCTATTGTCGCCGTCATGGCTGAAATCGTGACGGCGACCGTCAATTTGTACCGGCAGGCCCTTCGGAAGACCTGGCAATCGCTCGTCCGGGGCTGGATCATCATGGTGGCCCTCATCGGATTCATGCTGATCCTGGCTGTGACCACTCAGCTGGCGGGGCCGTTGGGTATCGCCGGAGGGTTCCTCCTCGGAGCGGTCAACGCCTTGCTCGTGGGGGCGGTTCTCAGTTTGATCGAGCAATCGATCTCCTATGGTCGCACGCTCACCCTGCGCGATGTGTTCGATAGTTTCGGCCGGTACTTTTGGGACGTGATCGGAGTCGGATTCGTTCTCTGGCTGCCGCTGTTGGCCTTGGAAATGGGAACCCAAACCAATCCGTACGGCCCCTTCCTGTCCTATGCCGTCCTGGTACTATTGTTCCTGCTGCTGAATCCCGCCCCCGAAGTCATCTATCAGGTTCACCACGATTCTCCGCTCGACGTCATGAAGACATCCTACGAGTTCGTCTTGGAAAATTGGATGGAGTGGTTCCTCCCCATTGCCGTGCTCCTGATCCCGATCGTCCTGTCTCCTGCCGGTGTTCGGGAGGTGTTCTCGCTATCGAGCCGGGCGGGACGGGGGGCGGGCCTGGATTTTTTTCAGTTGCTCGTGCTGCCGTTCACGATCTTGGGCGGATGGCTCGGCTATCTCGGTATCCCTTCGGCCATGAGCTGGTATCTGCTATTGCTACTGACGCCTCCCATGGCCGTCGCCATGCTGCTGTTTCGTGGCCATCTTTTTGCATTGTTGTCAGGGTCCTCCCGTCGTCAACGGCGTTTCGCTTCCCAGCACTATCGGGGCGAGTAAATTTCACCAGCATCGGGACGGCCCGGCGAAGAGGAATCTGCCTCGTTCGGCAGCATTCTGACCTCCATCAAGGGATGTGGATGGAAGCCGAATTTTTCCATTTGCCTTGAGGTAGGCAAACAGGTAGTGTATGGATTTACCTACACGCCCTGCATCTCGCTAGGTCTTCTAAAGGAAGAGGTTGGTGCGCCTATCGATCTTCTGGCGGATCGTTCTTACCTCCTTGCTCATCATTGTGGTGATGGGAGGGGTGAATCTGTATGCGTTGTTTCAACTGCGCCAGCTCTCCGCCTTGAGCACCAGTATGGCGGTCCAGCATTATCCGGCGATTGAATCGGCAAAGCGGTTGCTGACCCTGGCATACGTCCAGCTCAACAGTGAGAAGAAATACCTGGCTGTACGCGATGATACGTTCCTCAAGCATTTCGACGAGGAAGTGGAGGAGTTCCGTCGAGGTATGACCGGGCTGGCGGCGCAGGAAGTTTCTCCGGAGGGGCTGCAACTCTTGGAGCACGTTCAACGGCTCCAGCAGGAACGCCTGGGCATGTTGAACGTCGAACTGGAGCAGCCGGTTCAGGGCAAGGGGGGAGCATCTCCGGATTATGAAGGCCGCCGCGATCTCGTCATGGATCAAATGACCACGACGCTCCAACATTATGTGGATTTTCACGAGTCCGGCATCAGTGCCGGAGTCCGGCGCTCCCTGGAAAGCTCCGCACAGGCGGAGGCCGTCACGGAACAATTGGTCCTGCTCGCGCTGCTGTTCGGGATCGGCCTCGCAGGCATCGCCAGCTATACGATCCTGCAGCCTCTGCGCCAGCTTCAGAGTCACATCAAGCAGATCGGACAAGGAAATTTTCGAGAATCGTTGAACATCCGCGCGCCCAGCGAACTCCGCAGTCTGGTCGACACGGTCAACTGGATGGGAGGCAAGCTTCAGGAACTTGACGATATGAAAGGGGAATTCCTGGCTCACGTGTCCCACGAGTTGAGGACACCCATGGCCTCGATCCAGGAGGGGACGCACCTGCTCCTGGACGAGATTCCGGGACCGCTCCAGCCGGAACAGCGCACGACCTTACGGATCATGGCCGACAGCAGCCGCCGCCTGATCCATCTGATCTCGACCATCCTCGATCTCTCCAAGATGGATGCCGGCATGATGGAATATCGGATCGTCTCCTCGGATCTCCGGCGCATCGCCGACATTTCGGTGAATAAGATTCGCTTGCTGGCGGATGCCAAGCACGTTCAACTGGTGGTGGAGTCGCCCGCACAGCGGGTCTGGGTGAAGGCGGACGCCATTCGTATTGAGCAGGTCTTGGACAATCTGCTATCAAATGCCTTGAAGTTCAGTCCGGAAGGAGGCATTGTGAAGATTCACATGCGGCCGGACATGAAGGCCGGGGTTCTCGAGGTTTCCGTATCCGACGTGGGTCCCGGCGTCCCGCCAGACGAATTACCGCATATCTTCGAGCGATTCTATCAGGGACGTCAGAAAGGCAGGCAGACACTGCCAGGGAGCGGTCTGGGCCTGGCCCTCGCCAAGAAAGTGGTCGAAGCGCACGGAGGACGGATTTGGATCGAAAGCGAGTTGAAGAAGGGAACAACTGTACGGTTTATCCTACGCCTCACCAAGCGCGGAGGGGCGGCATGAAGGCCTTACGGCTCTGCGCGATCACCGGCTTGATCTTGTCCGGCTGCGCATCGTGGGCGCCGGAGCCGTCACGGACCCAACCTTATTTCACAGTGGATCAGGCGGATGCGAAGAGCATTCATAATTTGGTCAAGAAGCAGGATGCGATGATTGCAAAGTGCTCGGATCATAACAGCTGCGATCATGCGTACTTCACTCGCGCTCTGATGAGTCTGTACGAGAGCCACGACGCTGCAGTAAAGAACTTCGAGAAGGTGATTGCGGTGGCTCCCCGCAGTCAATGGGCGTCCTCGAGCCGGTTGTGGCTCCAGTTGTTGCAGCAATATCCCACGCCGATCGAACGTTCTTGGTTGTCATCCGTTGCAGGTGCTCCGGCCGTATCCGAAGGACAAGTTGTCCTGGGTCAGGCCTCCGATCGGCTGGTGCGGGACTTGCTTGATCGGGAGTTGATCATTCAGCAATTGCGAACCACCCGGGACGCCGACGCCCAAGTTCTGGACCAACTGCAGCGGGATCTGGCCGATCGAGATCGGAAGGCCGATGCATTGATCGGCAACAAGAAGGAATCGCAGAAAACGCCGGTCGAGAGCGGCACCATCCAATCGCTGCAGAAGCAGTTGGCGGAGCGGGAGAAGAAGATCGACGAACTGTACAATCAACTCGAAGCCCTCAAGCGTATCGATCAGGAAACACGAGAGAAGATTCGACCAATTCGTCCACCCTCAACGGTGGCGCCGCTGCCGACACCCGAGTCGACGACACCCCAGTAAAGGACACCATGGAACAGGAACACATTCTCGTAGTGGATGATGAAGAAGGCCTGCTGCAGCTGGTCAAGATGCGGCTGCAAGCGATGGGCTTCGCGGTAACCGCCTGTACGACGGGCCGTGACGCCGTCTCGGCGGCCAAGGTCAATCGGTTCGATCTGGCGATCACCGACCTGCGATTGGGCGGGGAGGACGGCTTGGACGTGACGGAAGAACTCCTCCGCATCCATCCGGGACTTCCGGTCATCATTCTGACCGCGCATGGCAGCATTCCCAATGCGGTTGAAGCCGTCCAGCGCGGCGCCTTCGGCTATTTGACCAAGCCCTTCGACGACAAGGAACTCAAGGCGAAGATCGAAGAGGGGTTGTCTCCGCAGCGAATGAGCCGTGAGATTCAGCGTCTGAAATCGCTCGTCAACGAGCTCTATGGAATGGAAAACGTCGTGGCCCGCAGCCCGGCGATGCAGCGGTTGCTGCAGCAAGTCGTGCAGGTGGCGGATTCCGATGCGACGATGCTCCTGTTCGGAGAGACCGGCACCGGCAAAGAGGTGTTCGCCCGGGTGACTCATGCGAACAGCCGGCGGAGCAAGGGACCGTTCGTGGCGCTGAACTGTGCGGCGATTCCGGAGACCCTCTTCGAATCCGAGCTCTTCGGACACGTCAAGGGAGCCTTCACGAGTGCGCACGGCCCCAAGAAGGGACTCTTTCAGAGCGCGCACGGCGGCACCCTGTTCCTGGATGAAATCGGTGAGATGCCGCTGTCGATGCAAGTCAAGTTGCTGCGCGCCGTTCAGGAGCGGGAAGTCCGCGAGGTCGGCGCCGAGCACGCGACCAAAGTGGACGTGCGGATCATCGCCGCCACGAACAAGGACTTGGACGAAGCCGTGAAGAACGGGACGTTTCGCAACGATCTCTATTACCGTATTTCGGTCGTCCCGTTGTTCATTCCCCCGTTGCGGGACCGGCGTGAGGATATTCCCATCATGGCCCAGCAGTTTCTTGCCCTCAGCGCCAAACGCGCCAACAAGGACATGCGGGGGTTTACCCCGGCGGCGTTGCATCGCCTGGTCACAAATTTATGGCCCGGTAACGTGCGTGAACTCGAAAACGCGATTGAAAAGGCCGTCGTTATGGCGCGCCAGGACATGGTCACCCCGGACCTGCTGCCCTCGACCGGCAGCGCGCCTGATGCGCAATTGAAGCCGCTCACCGAAGCGAAGGAAGAGTTCGAAAAGACCTATCTGAAGAACGTGCTGCAGTTGACGGGGGGAAATATTTCGCGGGCCGCGCAATTCGCCGGCCGCTACCGCGCCGACTTCTACAAGATGCTCAAGAAATACGGACTCCATCCATCGATGACCAAGGGGAAAGCCGCGCCCGAAGTCGAGGAATTGGAAGAAGAAAGCGATCTCACGGAAGCCGAACGCTAGAATCGGCCTCGCTCCGCTGCTTGCAACAGACCCCCCGGGCCTCCTGTGGTCCGGGGATCTCCGATCCATACCACGCGATTACAAGCCGGTGATAAAGTATTCGTCCGCGGACGTCGCTGCGATCGGCACGGCAGGGCTGCTGCCGTCGGCCGGCACGCATAGCAGATCGCGCTGGCCCGACTGTGTCCGTTCGAAGCAAGCGAACCCTCCGGCCGCTCCCGCAAATTCATCCAGCGACGTCCCCGGCGTCAGTTGCTCCAATCCCGTGCCGTCCGACAGCACGCTGTAGAGCGCTCGCGGACTGCTCATGACGTTCGAGCCCATGATCCGTTCAAAGATCACTCTGGAGCCGACCACCCCGCCGAAGGAGTCGTCTTCGGAGAACGTCGCCAACGGAATTTCACCGCCGGTGCCGTCGGCCTGGATGCTGTACAAATTGTCGTTTCCGTTGCTATCGGTGCGGCGGAAGATGACTCTGGAACCCACTTTTCCCTCGACGCCTTCGTTGGCAGGCGAGGTGGCGAGGGGAACCGGGTTCGTACCGTCTGCGTTCACGCTGTAGATGTCCGTTTGGCCGTTGACCGACCGGGTATAGACGATGCGCCCACCGACCATTTCTTCCAAAAATTCGTTCCCCGGGTCGGTGGAAAGGGGAACCGTGCCGCTTCCGTCGCTTGCGACGCTGTAGAGATCGCAAGGGCCGCTACAGCGGTGATAGACGACACGGTTGCCGTTCACGCCCCCGAGGAAGTCATTATCCGGATCGGAGGCCAAGGGCACGATCGCTCCGCTGTTGACCGGAACGTCGTAGAGATCGGGAAGCGGTGGTGACGAGGGCCTGGCGGAGAAAATCACCGACGAACCGACCGATCCCTGCATGCCCGTGAAGGTGTATTGGCCGCTGGGACTGCCCGGAGCATTTACGAGCGGACGAAGATCGCTGCCGTCTGGCAAGAGGCTGTACAGCCCGCTGTTCCGGCTATAGACGACTTTCCCGGCAACGCTGCCTTCATAATTCGCGATGGATTCGCTTCCCGGAGTCCTTACGGCGGCGGCAATGACCGCTCGTCCGCTGCCGTCCGTCACCACGCTGGTCAGGTCGTTCAGTCGGACACCGCTCGGCAAGGAGATGATCTGATCGTAGATGACGCGGGATCCCACCACGTCCCGGACGATCTCGTCGTCCGTGGCATTCGCCAGCGCTTGCCGGCCAACGCCCGACGTGGATACCTTCCAGATGTCACGCTGGTCGCCGCCGGAAAATGGGACGGCCTGCGTCTGATAGATCACGAGCGATCCGGCGAGTTTGGCAAACGTGGCGCGGATCCCTTGTTCGTCCACCAGCGTAACTTGACCGCTTCCGTCGCTTTGACTGCGAAAGAGGGATTCTTGGGAACCGGCGGTTCGTCCCCAGATCAGGCCGGCCGGTGAAGCGGGAGCGGAACTGATCGGTGTGGCGTCCGAGGTGCCTCCTCCTCCGCCGCTGCTGCATCCGACGAGCATCACTAGAAGCGCAACAATGATTGCCCACATAGTTGACCTCCTCAGCGCGTCGTTTCGTGCGTGGGGCCGCTGGTGCTCCGGGCGGGCCCCTGGTTGGTCATCTCAGGGCATTGTAGGAAAATGGCGAATCCGGGAGCAAGAATATAAATGGGTGAAGGGAAAGACGGACGGTTGTGTTGACGGATAGAGCCGAGTGGCCCTGATCCTTTTGCTTCGAAGCAGAAACGAGGGTATTCTTGCCGACATGAAATGGTTGTATCCGGGACTCGTCGCAATATTGGGAGCGTTGGTGTTGACCGCGTATCTGACTGCTGCGTGGAGTCCGTCGTTCAAGCTGTCCGCCCTCTGGAGTCAGAGCAGCCGGCCTGCCGATTCGCGCGGCGAAGCCGAAAAGGTGGCGAAGGGTAAGACCGTGCTTCAGGACGTTCTGCTGGAAGAGTTGCGGCGAACGCACCATCTCCGTCCCTTGACCGAACAGGAAAGCGGCATGAAAATTCAGAACCTCCCGGTGGGCGTATTTGGTTTTTCCGAATGCAGCGAGTCGCTGGAATCGAAACGAGGAGGAAAGCCGTCGTTAGAGGTGCAGAAGCGCCGTGACGGGATTTCGTACTATGTCGGCTATGCGTCCGACGAGGACATCGAAAAATATTTCGCCAGACTCAAGAATTTTCACATCCTGACATTCAATCAGGCCACCGGGAAGGCCCCATCCTTACTGGAAATCCCGATCGATTTCGTGGCGAAGTGTGAAGCCCGCCAACTCATGGAAGGGCCCATGTTCGACCTGTTCGTGAGAGATATCCCGGAATTGCAGTCCTGATCAGCCTCAGTGAAGGGCACCACAGAAAGTGCCCTCCTCTGGTCGTGGCTTAGCGCCCAATGCCGACCAACCTATGACGCCTTTGGCAGTTTCTCAAAGCCCGGTAGGACGGCCTCAAAGAAGGCATTTTGAATTAGTTTTACGACCAGTTCCCATGTACTGGCTTGCGGATTCTTCACAGGTCCCGACAGCTCGGTCTTGGTTGCGACTTCCTTCCGAGGCGTATTCCTCAAAAGCGCGGCGGCGGCATCCACAATCTTTTGGTAGATCTTCGTCCACGTTCCTTTGTCGCGATCCTGCGCCGGGTCATAGGCTTGGATATCTTTGAATAATGGCTTGAGATAGCCGCGAATCGTCCCGTTTCTGACGTGCATCTCGGCAAATACAGAAAAGACGCCAGTCACGACGTCGAGGTTGCCATGTGCTCGGAGCAAGTCATTCATGGACTTCACATGCGTTTTCCAGATCCTCAGATTGAGATCAAAATCCGGAGATTGAGTTTCCGGCCGAAAGGCGCCCTGAATATCTGTCTCGCCGTTCCCCATGAACATCCCCTTGAGTTTTACCGTCGCGACGCCCTCGGTCAATTGATTGCTCCAGTTTTCAAGATCGATCGTCGTTCCTGATATAAAGACGCGATAGCGTGGATTGGCCTCCCGATTCACAAAACCGAATTCACCGTTGGCGATCGTCCCACGGTTGATGCGAAGCAACAATCGTGGATGATTGGCGGCTTCGTCGGCAGCATCTGCCACCGTGGCACCCGTCTGCTTTTCTGTTTCTTTTGTCCGTGCTGAGTGCACAAAATCCACCTTCGCATCGCGGAGCGTGAACTGCTGGCATTCCACGAATTCCTTCTTTGGCGAGAATTCCACGTGACCCTTCATGGACAGCTGCCCTTGCGTCAGGTGGATTTGGCGCTCAGCCGTGACCGGCAGCCAGTCAACCAGAGGCATGTCGTCCATGTCGATGTCTACGTTCACGCCCATGAACGGCTCCGAGAGAAAGTCGGCATGCCCGTCTATGGCGAGACGCCCCTTATCGAAGACAATCGCGTCGAGGTGGACGGTGGACGGATACTCGGCTTCCTGTGACCGAACATTGCGAATATTGCCCGCCTGAAAATTCGCATGGCTGACGTGCAGAGGTTTGGCGTTGTTATGCTGACTGTAGGTAATGTCCGCGTCGGTGATCTGTAATTCATTGATGTTCAGCGGGTAGATGGCCAGCACTGCGTCTTGCCAACCACGGTCTGACACGGCCTTGCCTTCCTTGGCCTCCGTGACGGCTTGGACACGCACGACGTGCAGGACAGGATGATCGATCTTATGGTCACTGACCAAGGTCCCGGACAGGAGTTCCCGCCAGTGCTCACTTGCATGCCACTTGGGAATCTTGGCAATGGGCGGATCGGGATGGGCCGATTGTCTGACCGTGATATCTGTGAGATCGATAGAAAAGCCCAAGAGATGAAAGCTCAGGCCGCCGATCTTGAAGGTGTATCCTTCGACGTGCTCATTGAGTTGCCGTTCAGCATAGGCTCGTAGAGGCTCATCGACGAAGACGAGAATCCCCCCAACGAGAACCAGGAATACGGCGAGAATAATGGCGAAGAGTTTCATGCGGCCCATTGATGCATACTAGTTAGGTGCTGTAGGGGAGAGAATAGAGAATCCCTCACGCCGCCGGCTGGCGATGGCGCGAGCGATCCTTGCTCTCCGGCAATCGAACCGATACCTGAGGATCCTGTGTGGACGTGGCATTCTCAGAAGGCATGATGCGACCGCCGTAAGTATTGGCGTACACCTTGGTGAACTCGGCGCCAAAGAGAAAGATTTGCGCGGAGTAATAGACCCAGAGCAGGACAATGACCAGAGAGGCCGCCGATCCGTACGCCGATCCGATGTCACTTTTGCCCAGATAAAGCCCAATCGCAAACTTCCCAATCGTGAAAAGCACGGCGGTCATCAGGGATCCGATCCACACATCGCTCCATGCAACCCTGGCATCCGGCAGGACTTTGAACATCATGGCGAACAATCCGGTGATCACGATCACCGACACGAGCAGGTTCAGCGCGTGCAGGAGGAACTCGGGTAAGGGCAGCCATCCTTCAAACCATTTTCCCGTGGCTGCCAGGCCGGCACTCATGACGAGCGACACGAGTAAGAGAAAGCCAGTTCCTAATATTGTCAGGAAGGAAAGAAACCGGTCTCGGATAAGTCCCGTCATTCCTCGTCCCTCCTTCAGTTCCACACCCCAAATGGTATTGAGTGAATCCTGAAGCTCGCCGAAGAGGCCCGACGCGCCAAACAAGAGCGTCGCCAAGGCGATCATCGTCGCGAGAATACCGGTCGTCGGCTTTGTGGCCCGTTGAATCATGTCCTTGATGGCGTCGGCACTCTGTTCGCCAATCAACACCGAAATCTGCTGCAGGATGTAGCTTTGCGCCGCTTCTTGTCCGAAGACGAGACCAATCATCGCAATGATGACGACCAGCAAGGGGACAATGGAAAAGACGGTGTAGTACGCCAAGGCGGCCCCCTGTTTGGGTGCCTTGTCTTTCGTCTATTCGGAGAAGGTGTTTTTCAATAATTGCCAGACGATCACGTGTTGAATCTCCTCACTGGTCTTGGGTCGTGGCTATCTTTCCTGCCTTGGCGATTGGGACTCGTACGCTAGAGCTGGAGAGAATATAGGATCGACGGGTAACGGACGCAGCTGGGCTATTCCCGTGGCCGATTGATATAGGACTCCTGAGGCATTCGACGGCAGCCGAGGATCTCTGTCTTGATTGCTGGCTTCCTGTTCACGTGGGCTAGGAGACGCTTCATGAACATTAGACGCATTCTTCCCGAATTGACACATCAAAATATATTGATGTATGGTATTTCATGCCGCACACAGGAAGTGTCAACGCCGTCTCGCTCTTTCACGCATTATCCGACGAGACGCGCCTAGCAGTATTGGAAGAGTTGAAGGAGGGCGAGCGGTGCGTCTGCGAACTCACTGAGGCGATGAAGGCGGGTCAGTCGCGGCTGTCGTTCCATCTCAAGGTGCTCAAGGAGGCGGGCCTGATTCTGGATCGTCGGGAAGGACGCTGGATGTACTACGCGATCAATCCCGAGGCGATTGAGAGCTTGGAGGAACTGGTGAAGACATTAAAGCGGGCGGCGAAGTCTGGGGGGGCTGGGCGCCGGTGCTGTTGACTCTTTTTTTGGCTCCGATGAATCAATATTTCTTGATGTGAGGTGCTCGATGAACCGTCCTGCCGATATCAAAGCGCACGTACGAGACGAATATGGCCAGGCGGCGCGCCAGGCCCAGAGCGATAAACCGTCCTGTTGCGGAACCGGTCACGTGCTCCAAGGGGACGCCTTGGATCCGATTACCGGCAACCTGTACGGAGCCGAGGAGACCGCAGAACTACCAGCCGAGGCGCTGCGTGCCTCCTTCGGCTGCGGTAATCCCACGGTCTTGGCCAGCATTCAACCAGGCGAGACGGTGCTGGACCTGGGATCAGGCGGCGGGATCGACGTGCTCCTTTCGGCTCGGCGGGTTGGACCGACTGGGAAAGTCTACGGGCTGGACATGACCGATGAGATGCTAGTGTTGGCGCGAGAGAATCAGCGGAAAGTCGGGATGACCAACGTGGAGTTTCTCAAGGGCGACATTGAGCAGATTCCGCTCCCGGATCAGTCTGTTGACCTGATTCTCTCCAATTGTGTCATCAACCTGGCGCCCGATAAAGACCGCGTGGCGACTGAGGCGTTTCGCGTGCTCAAGCCCGGCGGCC
Source organism: Nitrospira japonica (assembly GCF_900169565.1). Taxonomy (NCBI): domain Bacteria; kingdom Pseudomonadati; phylum Nitrospirota; class Nitrospiria; order Nitrospirales; family Nitrospiraceae; genus Nitrospira; species Nitrospira japonica. The sequence goes on from NZ_LT828648.1 coordinate 2,569,180, forward strand.
GCCTCGCGGTCTCCGACATTGTGATCCGCGGCGAGATGCCGGTGGAAATCCGCCATAGCGTGGAGCTGTGGGCGGGATGTGTCGCGGGGGCGTTGGAGGAGTCGGTCTATCGCGAGACCTTACGCCGGGCCGGGTTTGAACAGATCACTATTGAACCCACTCGGGTCTATTCGGCAGCCGACGCGCGAGGCTTCCTCCTCGGTGCGGGGCTCGACGTTGAGACGGTGGCCCATAGCATCGATGGGAAGTTCATGAGCGGATTCGTCCGGGCCATCAAACCCGCATCGGCGAAGACCTGTTGCGGTCCAAGCTGCTGCGCATGAAGCAGCCAGGAAACTCGACCATGGATGTCGCGTTGACGGTTCCGGTCCCGCAGGCAGCCAAACGACTAAATCTCTTCGAACGCTATCTCAGCCTGTGGGTGGTCGGCTGCATGCTCATGGGCGTGGGGCTCGGCCGGGCGTTTCCGGGGATCGTTCAGCATCTCCGGAGCCTGGAAGTAGGCGAGGGCAGCCACATCAATCTGCCCATGGCGCTGCTCATCTGGCTGATGATCGTGCCGATGATGATGAAGGTCGACCTGGCCTCGCTGCGTCTGGTCGGGCAGCGGCCAACGGGCCTATTCGTCACGCTCGTGGTGAACTGGCTGGTAAAACCCTTTTCGATGGCGCTGTTCGCTTGGGTGTTCTTTCGCTACCTCTTTGCCGCGTGGATGACGCCCAGTGAAGCCGAGCAGTATATCGCCGGATGCATCATCCTGGCCGCCGCCCCCTGTACGGCCATGGTCTTCGTCTGGAGCTACCTCACGGACGGTGATCCGGCCTATACGCTGGTTCAGGTCACGGTGAATGACCTGCTGATGCCGGTGCTGTTTGTTCCCATCATTGGTCTGTTGATCAGTGGGGCGTCGTCGCTTTCGGTGCCCTATGCCGTCCTGTGGTATTCGGTGCTGGCCTTCGTCGTGATTCCACTGACCATAGGGACACTCCTCCGGGCATGGCTCATGCGTCAGTATGGAGCGCGATGGTTCACCGACGACTTCTTGCCACGATTTGCACCCGTCACCATTGCGGCCTTGTTGCTTACACTGGTGCTGATCTTCGCGTTTCAGGCCGACAACATCCTCACCAATCCATGGCACGTGGCGCTCATCGCGGTACCGATCGTGCTGCAGGTATATCTGAATGCCGCATTGGCCTATGGCCTGATGCAGCGGCTGGGCGTGCCCTATGCGGTTGCGGCCCCAGGGTCGTTGATTGGGGCGAGTAACTTCTTCGAGCTAGCCGTGGCAACAGCCATTGCCCTCTTTGGTCCGGAATCTGGCGCCGCTCTGGCAACGGTCGTCGGCGTGTTGGTCGAGGTTCCAGTGATGCTTTCCGTCTGCGGCATCTGTACCCGCACTCGCCACTGGTTTCCTTTGAAGCAGGTCGCATGAAGCCGCGCATCCTCTTTCTCTGTACGGGAAACTCAGCCCGGAGCCAAATGGCCGAGGCGCTGCTGACCCTGATTGCCGGAGACCACTTCGACGTGGCTAGCGCTGGCACGCATCCCGTGGGCGTGCATCCCATGACAGTCGCGGTGATGAAGGAACTTGGCGTCGAGAGGAGCGGTTACCGATCCAAGTCCGTCCAAGAGTTCATCGGCCAGCAGTTCGACTACGTCATTACCGTGTGCGATCGGGCCAAGGAGACGTGCCCGATATTTCCCTCAGCCTCCCGCTTGCTCCACTGGAGCTTCGACGATCCGGCCTCCGTCACGGAAGCGGTGCGGCGGGAGGCGTTCGTACGAGTCCGTGACGAGATCGCCGATCGCATTTGTCGGTTTTGCCTGCAGGAGATGCGGCTGTCTCCTGCGGCGTTGACGTGCTACTGCTGTGTCACCGACACTACTGATCGCGGGCGATGACGGGAGTGGACCTTTTGATCGCAAGAGATTGGCGAAGGGAGACGATCGCCATGGTAGAAACGATACGCGGATCTGTCACCGGCGTATAAGGCTCAGACGGTTGAAAAGCTGGCGGGATTCCACTACGCTATCCACTGCACCGCATCCGAGCCCCTTCGCGGCCGTGCGAAAAGTACTCGCCAAATAAACGGAAGCTGGCGTAGCTCAATGGCAGAGCAGTGGTTTTGTAAACCACCGGTTGGAGGTTCAATTCCTCTCGCCAGCTCCATTCCTCATGGACCTCCATGATAAAACTCCAACCGTCAAAGCTTCGAAGAGGGTAGGTCATGCCCTGCTCGCCCCGATTCGGAGCCGTACTATTGTTCTTGGCGGCACAATAAAACTCTGAAGTAATTTGGTTGTGGCAGATTGAGTATTGTCACGAGCAAGAGTTCCATCTCACGGTTGCTAATTGGAGGTCGTCGGTTCAATCGGATCCTCCAATTTCAGTCCAAGCACAGATAATTGATATCACCCACCACGGTTCAGTGTTCCTTTTCACAGTTCCGCCGAACAGCTGACCCACCTCACTTTCAGTATCCGAATCAGGATTGCGGGACATCTTGTCCTCACCCATGACAAGGTGTGTGATGGCGCAACAAGTCTGATAGCCTGACATCATTTATCCCCTTATTTCTTAATAGCTTGTTCATCCCCTTGGCCTCTCTGGCACAAGGCCTAACGTTTGCACTAGTGCACCAACAGAAAAATTGAGGAGGAGGACCCCATGAAGAAATATATGTTCGTGCTGATATTAGGTCTGCCCGTCAGCTTGGTTGCGGGCTGTACGACTGAAAAGCATTATCCACCTCCAGCTCCGACGATCATTCATGAGGAAAGGCCATCGGCGGCGGAATCGCGCTCGGATGCACGGGAAGCAGCCCGTGAGGGAGCACGCGAAGGCGCCCGCGACGCCTACCGTTAGTCGCGCCTTTCTCACGAATCCCCCCTTCCTGCTCCACAGATGAGGAAGGGGGGAGAGCTCTGAGAAGGGTTCTGAGGAGGAGTCTGAGAAACGATCGATCAGCGTAAGTCTGAAAAGAGCAACAGAATTCTGTTCGCCTGCGGGTGGGCATGCAGCTGATTAAAATGAGGACCGCATGCGACGCATGTACACACACTCGTTATGCATGAGTCTCCTGCTCGTCTCCATGACCGGCTGCTCCTTTGCTCCGAGCTTCTTTGATGTAACCCCTGATACCGCCTCCGATTCGACGCATGCTTGGTGGACCGAGGATGGACTGGTGAAACCTGATTACAAGCTTGTGGCCTTTGCCGCATACGGTTGGCTCGATCTCGAACAAGACTTTGCTCGGGGCGAGGGAGAACATCTGGCCTCGCTGGCATCTGTGTTAGGCGTGGAAGAAGACTCCCGGCTGACGTTTGAGGCAGCGGCCCAGCAGCGGTTTGAAGCCGTGGTGCCACCCGACCGCACGATTCACATGCAGCAGCTTCGCGCCCTCGTGAAATGAAGGAATCTTAGTAAATAGTCCAGGCAGAGGGGAATAAGAGACTTAGGGAACGAGCTTCATGACCCGGAGTTGATGCAGGATTTTCTTGAGGCTTTGCGCGGGGAGTTCCTGATCGGTATCCACGATCACTTCGGGATTGACCGGTGCCTCATAAGGGGCCGATACGCCGGTCATCTGAGCAATCTCGCCTCGGTAGGCCTTGGCATACAGTCCTTTCACATCGCGTTGCACGCAGACCTCAAGCGGACATCGAACGAAGACTTCCACGAACGTGCCGATCTCCGTTCTGGCTGAGCGTCGTGCCTCGGCATAGGGAGCGATCGCGGCGACGATGGCGACGCCGCCGATTCGTGACAGCAGTTTGGCGACATAGGCGATACGGCGGACGTTCTCCATGCGGTCTTCCTTGGAGAACCCCAGGTCCTTGGTGAGATGTTGCCGGACTTCGTCTCCGTCGAGCCGTTCGACCGCCAGGCCGAACCCTCGAAGCTCCGATTCCAACAAGCGAGCCAATGTGCTCTTGCCCGCTCCAGGCAGGCCGGTCAGCCAGACGACGAATCCGTTCGCGGTCTGCTCGGTCACGGCGCGTTATCCCGTGGGAATGAGATTGAGATGGTCCGCCTGGCGCTGGGCTCGCCGGCTATAGGCCCCGTGCTTGCGCCACCAGATGATGACGCCGGTCACGGAGAGGACGGCGGTTCCCAGTCCGAGGAACGACACGAGGATGCGGCCCGGCAGACCGAGGATTCGGCCGGAGTGCATGGGGAACTGGGCTTGGACGAAAATGTCTGCCGCCGTGCCTTTCCACGGTCGGCGATCGCCGAGGTAGCGGCCGTCGCTTCCGTCGAAATACAACGCGCTGGGACCCACGCCCGCCGCGCCGTGATCATCCCCGGGATGGAAGAAGCTGACTCCGTATATGCCGAATTCCTGGTTGTAGAAGATCTCGCCAAGCGGCTCTTCCCAGCCTCGTTGGAGTCCTTCCTGCCTGGCCCGGTCGAGAATCGACTCGTAGCCGACCACCGGCACAATGGGATGATGTTTATCGCTCGGCTCCCGCACGTCGAATGGAGACGGCGTCACCTCACTGACCAGCGACATGAGCGGATAGAACATTTCCCGGTAGAGATTGAGCGAGAATGCCGTGAAGGCCAGCATGAACAACAGGCCCCACGCCCAGAGACCGAACGCGCGATGGAGGTCGAAATTGATTCGTCTGAGCGTGCCCGACAGTTTGACCATCCAGGACGGTTTCCATCTCATCCACCAGCTTGGATGGGCATGAACGGTTTCTTTCGACATGCGGTTCGGAAGGGTCAGGTACAAACCCACGAAGCAATCCAGCGCCCATAAGATGGCGATACCGCCCATCAGCCAGATGCCCCACCGGTCGATACCCCACAGCTCGGGAAGGTGCAGCGTGTAATGCAGCCGGTAGAGAAACGAGACGAACGTCTCCTTTGTGACCGGCCAGACTGCGCCCCACTCCCGCCGGCCCAGCTCCCGCCCCGTGACCGGGTCGATGAACACTTGATTGTAGCCAAGTTCGTACAGCCGGCCCGTCTGGGGATCGACGCGGGAATCGACGCCAAAAACTAAAGAGTCACCCGCCTCGTGCGCCAGCGGAATGAACGTGACTTGTGCCCGGGGATCACGCGACTCGATGGTCTTCACGAGGTCGAGGATCGGGATGGTCGGTCCCTGGCTCGTGACGTGCGTGAGATGTGGATTGAGGAAATCGTCCAGCTCGTGATCCCAGGAGATCACCGCACCGGTCAGTCCGGACATGACGAGAAATCCCGCCATGACCAACCCCGCCCATCGATGCATGAGCAGCATGAGGTGATTCATAGATATCTAGCCGAGGGATGGGCCTATGCTCATACAGCACGGGCTCCAAACGCAAGGGTAGCCCGGATGAGCATCCATCCATTGAGTAAGACGAATGAGAAGACCAAAATCCCGATATGCTTGGCGAATTAGTTTCCGTTTGGACGTGAAGGAGGTGGGATCTCACTGAGGAATGGCAGAAGAGTCAGGGGACTGTTGCGAAAAAGCCTCAGTCAGCTCGGGCAAGTAAGGGGCGTAGTGTTTCCAGCGGCCGACGGATTTCGTATAGATCGGCTGGCGGACCTGCCAGCGGCTGGGCGTCTGGACGGCGCGCTCCTGCTGATGGAAATTCAAACAGCGGTCGTCCCAGGGTGCACCGAGAAAGGTCATCAATCTCCGTGCTTGCCCTTCGAGATCCGCCACGACGTCCTCGTATTGGACGTCGAGGATCGTGAGCGGCAGGGCCGCATGCCAGTGCGCCATCAGCCGCTCATATTGCGTGCGGAAGAAGGCCAGATCGGCAAAGTCCGTGGCGTAGCGTTGATCCGGGTTGAAGTTCTCCATCCAGATCGACAGGGCATTGTCCTTGGCATCACGCCGGCAATGGATCACACGGGCATTGGGAAACAACAGCGCGGCAAAGGTCAAGTGGAAAAAGTTGAGGGGCTGCTTGTCGCTGATGCGGGGACAGTCCGGCGGGGCATTGCGGCGCAGCGCCTGCAGATATTCATGCGCCAGCAGGCGGCTGGTCATCTCATCCTGTAAGCATGCGGCGGCTTTCCAAGGCGCCTGCTTCTGTCCGGCTATCGATTGCACGGCCAGACGGGCGAGATCGGGTAATTCCCCGGCTCCATGCATAGCCGGATGCGCGGAGAGGACTTGTTCAATCAGTGTGGTGCCAGACCGAGGCAGTCCGACAATGAACACGGGTTGATCCGTACCGATGCCGAACGAGCGTCGGTCGGTAAAGAAGTCCGCCGTGTAGGTCCCGCTGATCCCGTCCACACGTGCCTGCAACGCCTGCCGATCCAAGGCGCCCGCTGTTCGCCTGCGCGCGGCATTGGCCGCCTGTCCTGATTGGGCGGCCTGTTCATACTGGGCGCGCCGATCATGATACTTCGCGAGGCCATAGCCCACGAGTGCTATGGCTTCATCCGGGGCATCGCGCCTGGTGAGTGCCAGTTGGGCCTGCGCGGCCCACGGAGCCGCTTCTTCTTCATTCTTTGTCACCATCAGATACTGGCTCAGCGCCAAGCTGTGGCTTGGCTGCTGCGTCAATATGTTTAGGTAGCACGTCGGAGCCAGGTCGGCACGGCCGAGATCCTCCATGGCCTGGCCCAAGCCGAACCAGGCGTCGAGATCGCGAGGGTTGCAGCTGAGCGAATGTCGAAACAAGAGATCGGCCTGGTTCACTTGACCAAAATCGGAGAGTTCCTGGGCCAGACGGTTTCGCGCGCGCGACGAATCCGGGGCATGGGCTGCGGCCCGCTCAAAGCACCAGAGCGCTTCGTCGAGTTGCCCGTCTTCGACCAAGAGGCCTCCCATCGCCAGATAGGTCTCGGCGCGGGTGGGTTCGAGGGCCAGTGCCCGCTGGAGACAAACCAACGACCGCTCCTGTTCGCCGACCTGCTTGAGAGCTGTCCCGAGATTGTGCCAGCCATCGGCATAGTCGGCTTGAAGACTCACAGCCTGTCGGAAACAGCGGACGGCGGCCGGCCAGTCATGGGATAGACCCCACACGCGGCCCAGGTCAGACCAGGCGCGCGGATCGTTCGGTGCCAGTTCCGTGGCGTGCCGCGCTGCAGCACGGGCTGCTTCGAAGTCGCCCTGCCAAGCATAGATCTGGCCACGATACCGCTGCGCCTCAGCATCGTCCGGTAGGAGTGCAAGACGCTCGTCGCACAGGCCCAGGGCAGAGGTGGAGTCGTCGCGCCTCAGCGCGGCGTTGATCAGATCGAGCAATGTCGGGGGTGTGCTCGGAGTCTGCTGCGTCATGAGGGCCTCATCGTCAGAAGTCTCTGTTTGGGCTGAGGCGTAGACGCCTACTAGAACGTCAGCCGCAGCATGCCGATCACGTGCCGCGGCGCGCCGAATTGATTGAATGCCGCATAGCTGACGGGGGCTTCGATATAGTGCGTATTGAAGACGTTGTTGACGTTCAGTTGGAGGCTCAGCCATTTCAGCGGAGCATAGATGGCAAAGACGTCCGCTCTGCTGTACCCCGCGAATGTCTCATCTTGATTCACCCCCGGGGTTCCTGAGACTTCGCTCCGGTAATAGACGACCGCACCGAGCTTCAATCCCTTGGTGAGCAGCTCGGACAAATCATAACTGCCGAAGGCGCTGACCGTGTGCTTGGGAACGTTGTATGCGCGTGTGCCGACCACGCCGGGAGTCGGACTCTTCGTGATTTCGGCTTCGAGAAAGGTGTAGGCCAGATTGACCTGCAATCGCGGAATCAGCGCACCCTGTGCTTCGAATTCAAACCCTTGATTGCGCTGCCCCTGCCCACCGATGGAGAAAAGCAGATTATTCGGGTCAGGGGTAGACACGTTGTCCAAGTTCGTTCGGAACAGCGCCGCGGTGACTCGGATCCGTTGTGCAAGCGGCTCCCACTTGCTCCCGATTTCGAACGACTTGCCCGTCATGGGAGCCAAGAGCGAGCCGTTTGAGGTAATGGCGAAATTCGCTTGGATGCTTTCGCCGTACGACGCATAGACGTTCAACCCCTCGATGACGCGCTGGGAGATGCCCAGTTGCGGCGTGAGCTTGGATTGATTCATCCCGACTTCAGAGTTGTTCGCGAAGTTGGCCTCTCCCTGTTGGTTGATCCAATTGCCCCGTAGGGCCAGCATCACCGTTGTCCCGGCAAGAGGGCGCAGCAACCCCTGTGCGAAGAGACCGGTTTGCTGAATCGTGAGATCCTGATCGACATTAGTGGCCGGGCCGCTCAGTGCGGGAGGGAAGGGAATATTGTTGTTGGGGTTCGAGAGGTTTCCCGTGCCAAGGAACAGGAAGTCCGTGCTGAGAGAGCGTTGCCGCGCGTTGGAATAATCCATGCCGAATGCCACGGAACTGAGGTTGCCCAAGAGCGAGAAGTCCTTCGTCAGGCTGATTTCACCTGCCAGTGAGTCTCGTTTGAGGTCCCGGCCAAATCCGTAGACGTCGAAGTTTCCGCTCGCACCGATGCCCCCCGGTTGATAGCTGGCTCCATAGCGATAGTTGCTGTCGCTGTGGCTGTATTGGCCCTTGGCCTTTAAGCGAAAGCCCTGGGCAAATCTCTTCTCGGCTTCGATATGGGCGCTTTGGTAGTCGTTTGAGAAAGTATTGTCGCTGGCCAGAAGGCTGTCGAAGAGAGAGGCGGGAATCCCTCCCTCGGTGTTGGTCGACGTCCCTATGTAACCTTTCCCCCTCAAGCGTTGAACATTGCCGATGATGGTAATGTCGAAGTCATCGCTTGGGCTGAAACGGACGGAAGGGAGAAACGAGAAACGCTGATTGCCGCTGTTGCGGAAAAATTCCGGATCCTGGTTTTGCGCGAACACGAAGCGGCCGGCGATCGGCAGGGTCGGCAGAACCCCGTTGGCGTCCAGCGTCGTTCTGTAGTGGCCGGCGGAACCGGCTCCGGCCTCCGCGATGACAAAATTCTCCTTCTGCGGCGCCTTCAGAAGACGGTTGACGAAGCCGCCCGCGCCGACCAGGCCACTGGTAAAGGACGCGGGTCCTTTGATGACTTCAATGCGTTCGTAGAGTGTGGGGTCGGAGAAATAGCTGTTGAAGGCCGAGAGGCCGTTGTCGCGGGTAAAGCCCGGCGTGCGTTGATCCGTCGCAAAACCGCGGATGAAATAGTCGTCCGCCGCCAGCGCGGATTGAGAGGTTTTTCCCACACCGGCGATCCCTTCCAAGGCCTGCTGTTGAGTCACAGCCCGGCGCTCGCGAATGCTGTCCTTGGTCACAACGCCGACGGATTGCGGGAGTTCTTGAATCGGCGCGGGAAAGCGAAGGACGGCCTCCGACGAGACGTCGGCCTTGTAGCTGTCCGGCGAATCGACGACCGGCGCCCGTTCGACCACGTCCTTGACGACCACCTCGGGAAGTTTCACGGGCTTCGATTGTGTTCCGCTTGTCGGCGAATCGGAGATATCCCCGTCAGCTTGGGCATAGACCGCTCCGGCCGTCCCTGCCGCAGCCGCGCCTACAGCCAGTCCGGTTCCAAGGCCGCTCTGGTTGCTCTGGCGTTCCAACGTGACGATATTGGCTTCCGTGATGCGATAGACCAATCCGGTATCGACTAACAGCAGACGCAAGGCATCTTCTGCGGTGCGCCGGCCGGACACGCCGGCCGTGCGCACGTGCTCGACATCTTCCGTTGCATAGGCAAATTGCAGGTCGGCTTGTTCTCCGAAGCGATGCAGGGCAGAGGTCAGCGGCTGTGGCGGGATGTCAAAGTCGAATTCCTTCGGTGTATCGGCGGGGGATTGCGCGACGAGATTCTGCTGGCCTGTTGCGCGAGACCTCTTGGACGGTGGGTCTGATTGTCTCCACCAGTCTTCACGGCCAGGGGTATGGGGATCTCGGTCCTTTCGATCGGGCATACCCAATCGCTTCCTGTTGAACTCCTCCTCATTGTTTGGTTCTTTTGCAACCGCAGTCTCAGGCGCGCACAGACCGAAGTGGACCATGGCCGTCGTGGCCATGATCCAAGCCAGGCCTGGTTGCCAGATCCGTGTGCTCGCTTGCTTGCGCCGAATCCTCATCGACTTCTCCTTGTGTTCCGGAGATGGGTGAACGGCGCGTTGAGCGCTCACGAATGTCATCACACCATTGGGGAATCGCTGTCATTGTTCAGGCTTCACTACTATGACGAGTGAAACAAAGAACCGCGTGGTCCGCGTCACGAATTTGCCGAAGCATGGCAGCAGGTGGAATCTACAGAATAAAGACGAAGTAGCCGGCGACATGCACAACCTGGAGTCCTTGGAGCTTCGCGAGCGCACTGATCGCGTCGTCCACTTTCTGAATCTTGAATCGTCCGCTCACGGGCTTCGTACGGGAGCGATCGGCCAGAACGACAATGCGGCCGGGCCGATAGCGATCGAGTTCAGCCATCGCCTGTGCGAACGGTTGTCCCTCGATCGCGATAATGCCCTGTGACCAGGCCTTGGCCGATCCTCCGTCGGCTGGTCGAGCGTCCTGAGGCGTTTCTCCGGGACGATAGACCGTGTGTTGATCTTTGCGGACGATGACCTGTTGCCCGGTTTGCACGTCAGTACCGGCAAACACACCGACCGTCCCTTCCACCACCGTAATGCGAGTCTGCTGCGGGTCTGCGCGTACGACGAACGCCGTCCCGACGGCCTGCGTGACCCCATCCTGGGCCGCGACCCGAAAGGGTCTCTGTGGATTGGACACGACTTCGAACAGCGCTTCGCCTCGCAAGAGATCGACGCGTCGCTCGTGGTCCGTATATGACACGGCGATGGCAGTGTCGCTGTTGAGGTGCGCCAAGCCTCCATCCGGCAAAGTCACGACCTGCACGTGACCGACACCGGTGTGATGGTCGGCGAGAAGAAACGCTCGAATATCCTGATACAGCACGATGAACGCCAGGCAGGCCGCAGCAAGCCCTCCGACGAGGGCATATCGGCGGCCATGCCGGCGCAGCCTGGCCGGTGGCTCGGGAGTTCGGCGATCTTCCTCCAGTAGCGCTGCACTCACATGTTGGAGCTGATCCAGCTGCTGCCAGACCGTCCGCTCGCGATCGAACGCGCGCTGGTGAGAAGGTTGTTCGGCAAGCCAGGCCTTCAGAAGCCGGAGTTCTTCCGCCGTAATCCGGCCGGAGACGAGACGCACGATCCACTCTTGGGCGATGTCCGACACTCCTGATGCGTGCGTGTCGCCGGTATTGTCCTGATCGATCTGGTCAGCCATGGTGCGTCGGAACCGGGATTAGTATTGGGATGCCGATTGGAGATCGTGCCTCTGACAGGAACAACACAGCCTTATATTTAGAAGACGAGTGGGAGGTGAAAGCCCGTGCAGGGAATTGTGAAGCCCGGTCTCAGAGATTTCGGACTTTGGATAATTGCCTGAGCGCGGTCCGAATGTGGTGTTCCACCGTGGAGGGCGACAGGTTCAGCTCGTTCGCGATCTCGGGGTAGGACTTGCCCTCGAACCGATTGAGGTGGAAGATTTTTCGACTCAAGAGCGGAAGCTGTGCCAGGACCCGCTCCGACCGGGCCAATTCTTCCCGGGCGATCGATATGCGTTCCGGGTCCCGGCCGTCCGTGTCCCCCCATAACAATTCGTTGGTCTCAGCCAGAATGTGTGCGCGATTCTGCTCGACCCGCAAATAGTCCGTGGCGAGATTGGCGGCCATGCGGAACAGATAGGCCTTTTGGTTCTGGATGTGGGCGGTTTCGCCCTGAGCGGAGATTTTCAGAAAGAGATCATGCGTCATATCCCGGGCAGTGAAGACGCACTTGATCCGGCGGAGAAGAAAGCGAAAGAGGTCTTCTTCGTGTTCCAGAAAGACCTGCGACAGCTGTGTCTGCGACATGCCCTGTTCCTCTTCAGGACGGAATGATCAGGATTCTGAGCCGAGGCAACCGGAATCTTTGACGATTGGACGGGCTTATAACATTCACGGAAAATATGCGTCAATGTCTGGATTCCGGAAAATGAAATAATGAGCGCGGCTCATTTCGTGCAGAAGCTTCGAGGCAATTCCATGCCCTACGAGTGATGAACTGCAGAATATTCCCTGAGGATTGGCCAACTTGAGAGGTGCAGGGGCATTGATCAGGCGGAATGATCGGATCGGGCGAACGCCTTCTCCAGCTCGGGTAGATGGGGCGCGTAGTGTTTCCAGCGGCCGACGGATTTCGTATAGATCGGCTGGCGGACCTGCCAGCGGCTGGGCGTCTGGACGGCGCGCTCCTGCTGATGGAAATTCAAACAGCGGTCGTCCCAAGGTGCACCGAGAAAGCTCATCAATCTCCGTGCTTGACCTTCGAGATCCGCCACGACGTCCTCGTATTGGACGTCGTGGATCGTGAGCGGCAGGGCTGTATGCCAGTGCGCCATCAGCCGCTCATATTGCGAACGGAAAAACGCCAGATCGGCGAAGTCCGTGGCGTAGCGTTGATCCGGGTTGAAGTTCTCCATCCAGATCGACAGGGCATTGTCCTTGGCATCACGCCGGCAATGGATCACACGGGCATTGGGAAACAACAGCGCGGCAAAGGCCAAGTGGAAAAAGTTGAGGGGCTGCTTGTCGCTGATGCGGGGACAGTCCGGCGGGGCATTGCGGCGCAGCGCCCGCAGATATTCATGCGCCAGCAGCCGGCTGGTCATCTCATCTGTTAATTGATAAGCCGCCTGCCAGGGAGCGATGTCCTGGCCGGCCACGGACTGGCCGGCGAGTCTGGCCAAGTCGGGCAGCTCGCCGGCGCCATGCATCAACGGATGGGCGGCGAGAATCTGCTCGACCAAGGTCGTCCCGGAACGAGGCAGGCCGACGATGAACACCGGCTGATCCGTGCCGATGCCGAACGAGCGCCGTTCGGCGAAGAAGTCCGTCTGGTAGGTCTCGACGATTCCGTCCACGCGCGTTCGTAAAGCCTCTCGATGAAATCGACCGGCTGCTTGTTGCCGGCCGGCATTGGCCCGTGTGGCCGCACGGGCAGCATCGGAGAACCGGCCTCGGCGATCATAGAACTTGGCCAGACCGTAGCCGACCAACGCTTGGGCTTCCGGGGATCTCTGCGTGCCATCGAGTGCGGTCTCTACTTGTGCGGCCCAGGCCAGTCCTTCATCTCCTTTGATCAAGGCCAGGTATTGGCCGAGCGCCACCGCATGGCCCGGCTGACGATGCAAGACGTTTCGATAGCAGCTGAGCGCCGCTTCTGCCTGACCCAGATCCTCCAGCGTCCGTGCCAGGTCGGACCAACTCGCCGCATCGTTCTGATCCAGCGAAAGTGTATGACGAAATAGCGCTTCAGCCCGTTCCGGCTCCCCACGTTGGAGCAACTCTTGTCCCAACCGGCTGTGGGCTCGCGCGAGATGAGGATCGTGCGCCACGGCCCGTTCATAACAGGCGATAGCATCCTCTAACTGCTCCGCCTCGACCAAGAGATTGCCCAGGGAGAGATAGGTTTCGGCGCGGGTCGGATCGATCAGGAGCGCCTGCTTCAGTGCATCGAGGGCCTGTTCGTGGTTCCCCGTTTGTTTGAGCGCGATTCCAAGATTGTGCCAACCGTCGGTGTACGTGGGGTCGACGGCGACGGCCTTTTGAAAGCACGCGATCGCTTCCGGCAGGTTTCGTAACAACACATGCACTCGTCCGAGATCGGACCAGGTGCGCGGATCGTCCGGCGTCAGTTCCGTCGCGCGTACAGCCAGATTGATGGCACGTTCTTGTCCGCCGAGCACCAAACAGAGCTGGGCAAGATACCGGTGAGCATCGGCATCGTTTGGCACAAGGCGCAAGTGTTCCTCGCAGAGTCCTTGGGCGGTGGATGGATCACCGACCTTGAGAGAGGCATTGAGGGACTCAAGTAGCATTCGTCAATTCCTTCGGCTCAATCACGTTGAACCCATTCACCCGACTCCAGCGAAACCTTCCTCTAGAAATACACGCGCACGGTCCCGAAGGCGCTGATCGGCGCGCCGAAGGAGTTGGCCCAATTGATCGTGCCAGGATTTTCAATATATTTGGCGTTCAACAAATTGCGGAGATTAAAGGAGACGTCCCATTTCTTGCTGCCACGATAGAACAGCACGCCGTCGACCCGCTCGTACGGATTGACGAGGATGCGGTTGGGCAGCTGCGTATCATAGTCGCCCACGAAGTAGACGCCGCCGCCGAAGCCGAATCCTCGGAGCGGTCCCGATTGAAGCTCATAGGTGCCGAAGACGCGACCGACATACTGGGGTGCCGCGGAACGTTGGCCAACCAATGCCGGATCGTTGTCCTCGGTGATTTTCGCATTGATGTACGCGAAGTTGGCGTTTAGGTTCAGCCCCGGAATCGGCTGTCCATTGACGTCGAACTCCGCGCCTTGGTTGCGCTGTTGGCCGATGGCTATCACGAACCGATTATTGTTGGGATCTGGGTTGGCGACATTGTTGAGATAGGTGCGAAACAGTGCGGTCGTGAAGCGAAGGCGGTCGTTGAGCAGATTCAACTTGGCGCCGACTTCATAGCTCAGGCCCCTCGTAGGCTCTATGACGCTGCCGTCGCTTGTGACGCCCAATTGCGGTTCAAAGGATTGCTGGATGCCACCGTAGACATTGGCCCCGGTCGCGACCTTGAATGTCGCGCCGAATCGGCCCGTCCAGGCGGATTTCATTGCGTCTTGCTGCTCCAGGGTGAATTTATTGGTGAATTGCTGATCCGCGCGGTCATGCCGACCTGCGACGACGAGAGTCAACCGTTCAATAGGACGAATGATTGCTTGCGCAAAGATGCCGAGCTGCTTGAGTTTCTGCTTGGTATTATTGTTTTGCAAATTTGCAGCTTCGGTGTACACCGAGTCGGCTGCCGTCTGTACGAGGTTCTGCGGATTGAAGACGTTGTCGAGGACCGGTGCCGCATTGCTGGGCAGGTAGATATATCCAACGGAATAGTTCTGAGTCATGTCCCGGTAGTCCACGCCAGCCAGGATTTCATGTTTCTGCCCACCGAGTTCAAACTCCTTGCTCAGATTGAGCTCTCCTGCGTAGGTGTCGAACCGATTCTGTTGCAATGCAGAATTGAAGTATGAATCGCCATTGAGGGGAATGCCGCCTGGCGTGTAACTGTAGATCGTCTTTTGTGAGAGGTATGAATTGGAATATTTACCCTTGACCGACAGTTTGATGTCATGAATGAATTTGTGATCGTAGTGCACTTCCCCGTTGTATCCCGTGTACTGGGTTCGAGCTCCGTTGGGGGCGCCGCCGCCAAAATTGCGCGTGCGCGGGATGTTGAGCATGGTTCCATCGTTCAAGAGCGGATAGCCGGGATAGATTGCGCCATCGAAGTTCTGATACATGCCGACGATGAGCAGTTTTCCTGCGCCTTTGAACAAATCGAACTCCACGGAGGGGGCGACGGTGTATTGCCTGACCGGGGAGTTGTCGACGAAGTTTCCGCCGTCTTCGACCGCGAAGACGAGGCGGCCCCGAACGTCTTCATGGCCCGGCATCACACCGTTGGCGTCGACCATTCCCCTGAGAAATCCATAGGAGCCGGCTTGGAATTCGGTCGTGGAAAAATTCTGCCGCTGCGGCGTCTTCGTAATGCGATTGATGAGGCCACCGGGGCTGGATGCGCCACCGACGATCGAAGTAGGCCCTTTGACGATTTCGTACCGTTCAACCACGCCAAAATCCGGAGCCCATACACCGTCGACGGGAAGTCCATTACTTCGCATCGCATTGAAGCTGCCGTTGCGATTGTTCGACTGAAACCCTCGAATGTCGAAGGTTTCCCCTCGTCCATAGTTCGTGCTTCGGGTGACTCCGCTAACGCCTTCGAAGGCGTCCATCTGTGTACGGGAAAAGGTATCCCGGATGACATCCCGCGTGACGATGCCGATCGAGGTGGGGTTCTCGTCGATCGACATGGGGGTCCGCGTGACCGCTGACGAATAGTCCGCCTTGTAGCCGTCGACCGCTTCCTCCCAAGATTTGGGCCGTTCCATCGTTTCCTTAATGACCACTTCCGGAACTTTGACCGGTTTCGCCTGATCGCCCGATGCAGCTTGAGCGGGAGTGGCCATCGCCGGCATGCCTGAGAGCTGTAAGGTGACGGTTCCCGAGGCGGCAAAAACCGCCGCCAGCCCAGTCCCGGCAAGCAAACCAGTTAAGCCTTCCTCCGGTGTGAAATCCCCTTGCAGACCTTCGGTCTGGCGGCCGGCAACGAGATCGGAGGGATACAGCGATTCAATGCCGGTTTGCTTGGAAAAGGTGATGAGCGCGGGCTCCAAATCTCCGGCGGGAATGTCAAACCGTTGCTTCGATCCGCCTTCCGATCCCTCATTCGCGGCCAATCGAATGGGAGGAACAGGATTCCGGTAAAGATCCGTCTTCCAGTTCTGCCGCCCACGCGTTCGTTGGTCAGATCCCGATCCAAAGGGATTCCGAGGGTCGGCATCTCGTTCAGGTTCGCGCGGGACCGGCTTCCAATCGTCTGCAAGGGCCTCTTGCGGAAGAGCCGGGTGATAAATGCTCAATACCAGCGCGGAAAGACTTGCCAGGAATCTCAGGACAAATCGCCTCAGGGGCACTGACTCCGTTGTCTGAAACGGTGCCAGTCCAGGTTTGGATGGCGACAGATACAACGCATTCTGCACCCGAGCTGCAGCCGCCCGATTTGCCGACGTGACGTGGTAAGGGACGCGCACCTTGTAAGCCATCGGAGCCCCGTTTCCTTTATTGCCGGTGTGGAGAAATATTGAGCTTGAGGTGGCTCTCATTGGTCATGCCGCCCCATCTGACGGTAGGACGACGGCGGAAGACGATACCCTCACGTCGTGATGAAAGTTTTTGGTGGGCTCTGGCGGCGCTGGTGTCGATCCAGGCGTTTGGACGGGGACAGACCGCACGCGACAGCCTGCCGAGGTCATGCGGTGGGCAGGCAGACGGGGGAAGGGAGTCAGTTCCCCGAACAGTCGGTAATCGGAAGGACAACAGTCCTTGGTTAACGATGAGACAACACTGAAGGGTTCGATGAAACCGGGGCCGGCTCGATCACGATGAGGGTGCCATGAACCCGGTGTGCGCGCACCGGAAGGCTGTCCTGGAGGGTCTGGATGAAACGGTCTAAATCTCTGATGTGAAAGACACCGCTCACGGGAATCGATGCCAGTGCCGGATGGAGCAATCGAATTTCTTCCGACCGATAGCGGGCGACTTCCGCCAAGACCCGTTCGAGGGCTTGCGATCGGAAGATCAACGTGCCTTCTCTCCAGCTGCCGAGACTGTCACGGTCGAAGGCACTCGCATGGGCAATGCTGCCGTCAGTGCCGTACGAAGTCTGTTGACCGGCCTGCAAGATGACGGGGGCAGCTGCCGATGATGACTCTCCGGTCGGTCGGATGCCCACTTCCACGGAACCTTCCCAGACAGAGACATTCACGGCATCTGCTGCCTTATTCACCAAAAACTGGGTGCCGATATCGCGGATCGAGCCATTGCCCGCCTGCACGGTAAACGGCCGTCGTTCATGTTCCACGGTGAACCAGGCCTCGCCACGATCCAATGTGATGATCCGCTCGCTGCGGGAGATCTGCACCGTCAGCTGTGTGTCCGTATTCAACAGCACGGTAGAACCGTCTGCCAACCGCACTTGTTGCTGCGCGCCTTTCGCCGTCTCATACCGGATGGTGTCGGGAAGTCCCGTCCACCACCAGGTGGTGAGGAGTACGAGGCTCAAGGCTGCGCCCACGGCGGCCGTTTGACGGACCGACCACCAGGACCATGTGGATGTCGTCCCGGGAGCGGAATCGTGGCGCTTCCAAAGATCTTCCGCCTTGGCGATTTCCGCCTCGAGGAGAGGTTGCGTATCGTCCAAGGTCGTCCACATCCGTGAAATTTGCTCAAATTCCCGCCGATGGTCCTGCCTGATGGCCAGCCATGCATCGAAAGCGCGGCGGTCGTCGTCTGTTGCGAGACCGGAGTGGAGTCGCACGAACCAGTGGACGGCGTGCTCCCGTACGGAGTCTGGTGGTGGTGTGGGCGGCTGTTCGGTCATGCGCGACAGGTGATCATAGCTCTCTGGGGATGAGACGAACAAGGCATCCTCCACCCGCAGGTACACCGCGGTCTTTCAAGGAAAGAGTGCTGATGGAGGGCTAGGAGAGGTCCTTAAAGCGTTCCCGACAGAAGGCCGTGGCCTTAAGTACATGCTTCTCCACCATGCTGATGGAGATTCCGAGACGCGAGGCAATCTCGGCCTGGGAATAGTCTTTAAATTTATGGAGGAGAAAGACTTGCCGGCATCGCGTGGGGAGTTCCATGACGGCCTCGTACAACAAACGGACTTGCTCCTTGGCTTCGGTGTGCGCTTCCTGCTCGGCCGGCACAATGAGGGCGGCCTCGATGCTCTCTTCGTCCAAGGGTTCTTCCACGTGACGCTGCTGCCGGCGGAAGAGATCAACCGTCAGATTGAGCGCCGTCCGGTAGAGAAACGCCCTTGGCTTGTTGATGGGAAGTGATGGTTCATGAGTCAGGACGCGAAGAAACGTTTCCTGCGCGACATCCATGGCCTGATCGCGGGAACGCAATCTCACCGTCAGATAGCGGACGAGTTCGTCGTAATACTCGCGAAAAAGAGCAAACCGTTCCGCTGCGAGCTGGTTGTCCATGACTCGATTCCCAAAAGAGGCGATGCGGCCGACTAAACTAGCAGGATTACCGTCAGGAGGGAATGTTTACTTTCTGGATTCTTGAGGAGACACTTGGCTGGCAGCCACCCATCGATCCAGACTCTACGAGAAGGGGTCGCCTGGATTCCGCTTCCGCGGGGAATGACCCCCCTAGCGTGCCTGATGGCAAACTGACCCCCTGCCGTCTGACATCTTGAAGCGAGTCCAACGGAAAGATCATGAAAGAGCGGGGTGGCCAGATTCTTCATTGTAAGCAAACACTTCGCTCAGTTCAGGCAGATAGGGGGCATAGTGGCGCCAGCGGCCGACTGATTTGGTATAGATCGGCTGGCGCACCTGGCCACGGCTAGGCGTTTGCACGGCGCGGTCTTGTTGGTGAAAGTTGAGACAGCGCTCACTCCAGGGTGCGTTCAAAAAGTCGATAAGCCTGCGGCATTGCCCTTCGAGGTCTCCCACCACGTCCTCATACTGGACGTCAAGGATCTGAAGCGGCAGCGCCGTCTGCCAGTGATTCATGATCCGCTCATACTGTGCGCGGAAGAAGGCCAAGTCGGCAAAGTCCGTCGCATAGCGCTGATCGGCATTGAAATTCTCCATCCAGATCGACAGGACATTGTCCTTGGCCTCGCGCCGGCAGTGGATCACGCGGGCGTTGGGGAACAGCAACGCCGCGAAGGCTAAATGGAAAAAGTTCAACGGCTGTTTATCGCTGATTCGGGGGCAATCCGGCGGCGCATTGCGGCGCAGCGCCTGCAGATACTCATGGGCCAGCAACCGGCTGGTCATCACATCTCCCAACCTGGACGCGGCTTTCCAAGGCGCCTGCTTCTGTCCGGCCATCGATTGGGCGGCAAGCCGGGAGAGATCAGGTAATTCCCCGGCCCCATGCATCAACGGATGAGCGGCAAGAATCTGCTCGATCAAGGTCGTTCCCGATCGGGGAAGTCCGACGATGAAGACGGGCTGATCTGTACCGATGCCGAACGAGCGCCGTTCTGTGAAAAACTCTGCCTGGTAGGTCTCAATGATGCCATCGACGCGCGTCTGCAGCGCCGTACGATTTAATGGGCCGGCCTTCCGACGCCGTGCCACATTAGCGGCTTGTCCTGCCTGCGCCGCCTGGTCATACCGGCCGCGGCGATCATGATATTTCGCTAACCCATAGCCGACGAGCGCTTTGGCCTCGTCCGGAGTCTCCGGTCTGGTTAATGCTCCCTGAGCCTGCGCGATCCACGGAGCCGCCTCCGCCTCGTCTTTTACAACCGCCAGATACTGTCCCAGGGCCAAGCCATGGGCCGGTTGCTGTTCGAGAATCCGGAGATAACAGGCCGGGGCGAGCTGTGCACGACCAAGATCCTCCATGGCCTGACCCAGGCCGAACCACGCGTCGAGATCCTCAGGGCGCTGAGCCAGCGAGCGGCGGAACAGCGCTTCGGCCTCATCCACCTGACCACAACCAGAGAGTTCTTGCGCCAGACGGTTGCGTGCCCTGGACGAGCCTGGCGCATGGGCGGCCGCCCGGTCAAAGCACCAGAGGGCTTCGTCAAGTTGCCCGTCTTCGATTAAGAGTCCCCCCATTGCCAGATAGCTCTCGGCGCGCGTGGGTTCGATCGCAAGTGCGCGCTGCAGACAAGACAAGGCGTGCTCTTGCTCGCCGATCTGTTTGAGCGCGGCGCCGAGATTGTGCCAGCCATCGGCATAGTCGATGTCGAGACTGACGGCTTGTCGGAAGCAGCGCACGGCGGCCGGCCAATCCTGCGACAGCGCCCAAACCCGTCCGAGATCGGACCAAGTGCGCGGATCGTCCGGTGCCAATTCGGTCGCACGGCGTGCGGCCTGACGAGCTGTATCCAGATTGCCCTGACGTGCGTAAATCTGTCCGAGATAGCGATGGGCGTCTGGATCCTCCGGCAGAGTGGCGAGCCGTTCCTGGCAGTGCCGCAGGGCCGAAGCGGGATCGTCGGTGCCAAGCGCTGCGTTGATCGCCTCTAACAATGAAGGTGGTGCGCTCGAGGTTTGCTGGGTCACATGGGGCTCATAGTCGTCCTGGTATTGTCTGCGTTTGCCCGAGATCGAGGATGCTCTAGTATGTCAGGCGCAACATGCCGATCACATGCCGCGGGGCCCCAAAATGGTTAAATGCCGAGTAAGAAAATGGTCCTTCAACATACCGCGCGTCAAAGAGATTGTTTAGATTCAACTGCAAGCTGAGCCACTTGAGAGGTTCGTAGATGGCAAAGACATCGGCTCTCGTATAGCCCTCATAGGTTTGATTTGATGATCCTGGGAAGGAGGAGACTTGGCTTCGATAGTAGACAACGGCACCAAGCTTCAGCCCTTTTGTCAGCAGCTCGGAGAAATCGTAGCTACCGAAGGCACTGACCGTATTCTTTGGGGCATTGTAGGCTCGTGACCCGACGACATTTGAGATAGTGCTCTTTGTGATTTCAGTGTTCAGGTAGGTGTAGGCCAGGTTGACTTGGAGTTGTGGCGTGAGCGCTCCACGGGCTTCGAACTCAAAACCCTGATTCCGTTGGCTCTGGCCGCCGATACTGAAGGTCGGATTACCCGGATTGGGACTACTCACATTGTCCAATTCCGTATTAAACAGGGCGGCGGTCAGCATGATCCGCTTCCCCAATGGTTCCCATTTGCTTCCGATCTCGAATGTCTGACCAGTCATGGGAGCCAAGAGTGATCCATCCTCCGTAATCGCAAAGTTCGGCTGAATGCTTTCTCCGTAGGACGCATAGACATTGAGCCCCTCGATGAGCCGCTGGGACAGGCCGATCTGCGGCGTCAACCGGCTGACATTAAGCCCTTCATGGGACCCATTTGGGTTGAAGGATGTCTGGGTAATCCAATTCCCGCGTAGCGCGGCCATCAGGGTCGTGCCTGCGAACGGCCGAAGCAGGCCCTGCGCAAAGGCACCGGTTTGATTAAAGTGCAGGTCTTGTATGAAGTTGGGGGCCGGATCGGTAAACCCTGGGGGAAACGGAAAATTGTTCTGAGGGCTAGAAATATTCACTGTGCCCTGGGGCAGGAAGCCCGTACCCTTGGTATTCACAGTTCCGGTGGAATAATCCATCCCCGCCGCCACGGAGCTGAAATTGCCGAAAAAGGAGAATTCTTTGGTCAGATTGACCTCACCCGCATAGGACTCCCTCTTCCAATCGCGGCCAAGTGCGTAGATGCTCACGTTCCCGCTTGGTCCGATGCCAGGATACTGGTACCCGAACCCATAGCGATAACTCGAACTGTCATGGCTATATTGGCCTTTTGCTTTTAGTCGAAAGCCTTGGGCGAACTTTTTTTCGGCTTCCACATGGGCGCTCTGGTAATCGATCTTGAGCTGGTTGTCAGGTCCCAGAAAACT
Source organism: Nitrospira japonica (assembly GCF_900169565.1). Classification (NCBI taxonomy): domain Bacteria; kingdom Pseudomonadati; phylum Nitrospirota; class Nitrospiria; order Nitrospirales; family Nitrospiraceae; genus Nitrospira; species Nitrospira japonica. The sequence continues at coordinate 2,591,175 of NZ_LT828648.1, forward strand.
ATCCTTGATCCCGGCCGGGATTAGACCCTCCGTTGTCGTCGGCGTACCGAAATAGCCCTTGCCCCTCAGGTGCTGCACATTCCCGGTCACAGTCAGCGTGAAATCGTTCTCTGTAGCGAATCGGACGGAGGGGAGGAACGAAAACCGTTGATTGCCGCTATTCTGAAAAAATTCGGGGTCTTGGTTCTGGGTAAACACGAAGCGGCCCGACAGTTGTGGGATCGTCGGTAGGACGCCGTTGGCATCGAGCGTGGTTCGATAGTGTCCGTCTGAACCGCCGCCGGCCTCGGCGATGATGAAGTTTTCCTTCTGCGGCGCCTTCAAGAGCCGATTCACAAAGCCTCCTGCGGGCGCCAGGCCGCTAGTGAAGGAGGCAGAGCCCTTGATGACTTCAATGCGTTCGTACAGGGTGGGGTCAGCCACGTAATTGTTGAAGGCGGACAAGCCATTGTCTCGAGACGTACCAATGTTCGCCCGCGGGTCGGCTTGAAACCCGCGAATAACGTAATCTTCAGTCCTAGCTGCCCCTCCCACAGGTGCCTTTGCTATGCCCGCGATACCTTCGATCGCCTGCGTTTGCGTAACGGCCCGACGCTCGCGGATGCTGTCCTTCGTCACGACACCGACGGACATTGGCAGCTCTTGAATCTCGGCCGGAAAGCGAAGAACGGCTTCGGATGAGACATCTGCTTTATAGCCGTCAGGCAAATCAACAACCGGCGTCCGTTCTTTGACGTCTTTCACGACGACTTCAGGAACTTTCACGGGTTTCGCTTGCGTGCCATTGACAGGTGTGTCGGAGGCCCCGTTTTCGCCCTGAGCGACCGCTGCTCCGGCCACGCCCGCCCCAACGGCGCCTACCGCGATGCCTGTTCCAACGGCGGCGGCCCCAGTTCCGGTACGTTTTTCGAGCGTGATCGTTTTTGTTCCTGTCACGCGGTAGTTCAATCCCGTATCAACGAGTAACAATCGCAAGGCATCCTCCGACGTACGGCGCCCGGACACGCCACCGGTCCTGACGTTTTCGACGTCTTCGGTTGAATAGGCAAATTGGACCCCGGTCTGCTCGCCAAACCGGTTGAGAGCCGATGCGAGCGGTTGGGGAGGAATGTCAAAGTCATACTCCGGCTGCTGGTCATTGCCGTGCTGCGCCATGAGGCGTTGTCTCGCGAGAGATGGAGGTCGAGTGAGAGGAGGGTCTGCCGAATGCCACCGCTCATCCGGGATACCGGATCCATTTGGTTCTTCGCCGGATCGATTGGGAAGTCCCGGCTTCTTCCTCTTGATGCCTTCCTCGTTGTCCGATTCCTTGCCTCGCGCCGGTTCGGGAGCAGAGATGCTGAAGTGCACCATGGCGGTGGCCGCCATGAACCAAGCCAAACGTGGGGTCACTGATTCGGAGGCAGACTTCTTTTGGCGTATCCGCATTGCATGCTCCTGGCGTCTACAACAGAGAGGTGAGCGTGGTCCGTGTTGAGAAGGGTTCTCATCGGGCCGTATCACCTGTATGACGAACGAAAAAGCGGAGCCCTTGGCGACCGAGAAAAATTAATTTTCGACCAGTGGAATATCGAGGCGGACTATAAGATCAGTACGAGGTAAGGCGTGAGCCGGACCACCGTCAGGCCTTGCGTCTTGGCGAGAGCAGTCACCGCGTCGTCGAGTCCTTGAAGAATAAATCGCCCGCTTACGAGTTTCGTCCGGGCTGGGTCCGCGAGCACGACGATTCGGCCCGGTCGATACCGATTGAGTTCGGCCATCGCTTCTGCAAACGGTTTCTTGTCGATCACGATGCCGCCGCGTATCCAGGAGAGGGCTGAACGGCCGTCGATCGCCATGGCCGCGCGCGGTGCCTCTCCGACGCGATAGAGGGTCTCCTGATCCTTGTGCACGGTCACTGAGGCGGGCTGATCCTTGCCCGTGACTTTCGTGGCGACGTCAACAGTCCCTTCCGTCACCGTGACGGTCGCTTGGCGATCTTGGGCATGGACGGCGAACGCCGTACCGACCGCCTGTGTGATGCCTCCCTGCGTCAGCACGCGAAATGGTGCCTGCCTGTTGGGGACGACTTCAAAAAACGCTTCTCCCTTCAGGATTTCGATCCGCCGCTCGTGTTCCGTATACGATACCGCAATGGCCGTATCGGTGTTCAAATGGGCCAGACCTCCGTCCGGTAGCTGCACGATCTGCTGTTGCCCGGTCGCCGTGCGGTGGTCGGCGGAGAGGAAGAGCCGGATGTCTTGATAGAAGAGGAGACCTGCAAGCCCAGCCGCAACCGCTCCAGTGATCACGACTCGCCAATGGGGCCGCAACCGTTGCTTCCGACTTATCGATAGTTGTTCGGTCTTGTGATTCGCAGGGATGACGGTCTTGAGGGGTTCGAGTTGTTGCCAGAAGACCCGTTCGTCGTCGAAGACCCGTTGATGAGACGGGTGTTCCGCAAGCCACTGTTTGAACCGGCGCAGCTCTGCCTCACTCATATGGCCCGAGGCGAGCCGGATGACCCAGTCTCGCGCGATGCGAGACAACCGCTCGTCGGGAGTGCCTAAATTTTTCAATTGAGGTTCCTGGGGTTCACTCATGATGTGCTTCGACTCGACGACGACAAAGGATTGTGCCGGGCCAGTCGGTTATGGGCGGACCGGTCACACGACCCCATGATGAGAAGACGAGTGAAAACGGTGAACCCTTGGCGGGAACGATTGTGAGGGGTCAGCGATCACGGACGGACGACAGATGGTCGAGCACCTTCCGCATGTGCGCTTCGACCGTCGAGATGGAGATGCCGAATTCCTTGGCGATTTCCTGCTGCGTCTTGTGGCCGAATCGGTTGAGCTGAAAGATGTTTTGGCTCAGACTTGGAAGCTCGTTCAGAGCCTGTTCGAGGCGAGCCAATTCCTGCCTGGCGATCATGACGCGTTCCGCATGGCGGTGTTCCGTCCCTCCCCATAGGATGTCGTTGGCTTCCGCCAGGATTTCCGCGCGGTTCTGTTCCACCCGCAGGTGGTCGGTCGCCAGGTTGGCTGCCATGCGGAAGAGGTAGGCCTTTTGATTGTGGATATGCTGCGTATCTTCTTGAGCCGAGATCTTGAGGAAGAGTTCCTGGGTGAGGTCCCTCGCGGTGAACGTGCACTTCAGCCGTTTGAGTAGGAAGCGGAACAGACCTTCTTCGTGCTCGAAAAAGACTTCCGAGAGTTCTGTGTGCGACATCGCCTGTTCCCTTCAGAGGAAGGAGCCGGTGCGAAAACGGGAACGATAGCCTGTGCGTAATGTCGTCTTATAGCATTCACGGAAAATGTGCGTCAATCTTGCTCGGCCCCGCAGAGGCCCTAGGGATACGCACGCCGTCCCCTTTCTTGACCTGACAGGCGCGGCGGGTTTATCTTCCTGGGGATTTTATCCGAGCAAGGAGGTCTTATGCGAAACCGGCATCTGGCTGTGGCTCTAGCGGGATTCGCCCTGGCGGCGTGCAGTACGACGGAATGGGTCAATGCGAACAAGCCGCCGGAGCAATACACGACCGATTACAACAAGTGCGAGAACTCGGCGCTCAGCGACCCCAAGCTGCAACAGGGCAGCAAGATCCTTGTCCAGACTGCGACCGAACGCTGCATGCAGAGAGAAGGCTGGCGTCTCATCGAGCATTGAGGGTTATACGCCCTTCCCCGGACTCCGCCGTCGTGGTGCTGATCTCCGTTCGCTCCTGCCGGTAGATAGGATTCTCTCTCCCCTCCGGTTAACAGAAAATTTACTCATCGGTGACAGATCCGGAACGCTCGACGGGTACGTTGGGGCCATGATCAATCGTCGTCATGGTGATCAACGACACCGAAGGCGTCCGGCTGTCCTGTCCGCACAACGATGTGGACGGTTCCCGGCGCCCATGCGCGACCGCGTCCGTCCATGCGGTCGCAGGAGGACGTCATGACCGGACATGTCCTGCTCGAATCGTCGGTCGGCATCGGCCATTCCCCGGATAGCCTCGTCAGGGAGATTTTGGATCGGGTCGAAGAAGAGGCGGTGCTCAGCCTGGACTCTCTCGTGATGTCCCTGCCTCACTACAGCTGGAATCAGATTCTGATCGCCGTCGACCGTCTGGCGCGGGACGGACGACTCATTCTTCGCCGCCATCGATTCGACTACACGCTGTTTTCCAAACACTACCCCGCCTAGGCTGGCCGGATATCTCCCCGCCGTTGCCCCTGCGAGGCGAACCTCAGGCTCCGTTATCCGCTCGCACTGGTTGGCTGGTATGGCGGATGATCTTGCCCTCGACCATGTAGATCACCAATTCTCCGACGTTGGTGGCATGGTCGGCGATGCGTTCAAGATACTTGCCGATGAACGTGAGACGGATGGCCCGGGTGATCGTGCCGGGGTTTTCAAGCATGAAAGACAGCAATTCCCTGAACAACTGATGCGTCAGATCGTCGACGAAATCGTCGTCGGCGCAGACCTTTCTGGCCAGCGTGGCGTCCGAGCGGACGAAGGCCTCCAGGCATTCCCGTACCATCCGCATGGTCCAGCTCGACATGCGGGGAATGTCGATATAGGGTTTGAGCTGCGGTTCTTCGTTCAGTTCGATGACGCGTTCGCTGATGTTCTCAGCCAGGTCGCTCATGCGCTCCAGTTCGGTTGAGATTTTCATCGCCGTCGTGATGAATCGAAGGTCACCGGCGGCCGGCGCCTGCAATGCAAGCAGGCGAATGCAGGTCTCGTCGATCTCCACGTCGAGTCCATTGACCAGAGCGTCACGCTCGATGATCCGGGAAGCGAGATGAACGTCCCGGTCCACGAGCGCTTGGATCGAGCCCTCGATCTGCTGTTCCACCAGCGAGCCCATGCGCAGAATCTGCGTCTTCAGGTCCGCCAGTTCTTGGTCGAAGTGTCGGTGCATCATTTCCCGCCTCCGATGACTAACCGAATCGGCCGGTCACGTATTCCTCAGTCAGCTTATTCGATGGATTGGTGAAGATCCTGTCCGTTCGATCGCACTCGATCAGACGGCCTTCGTACATGAACGCGGTGTAATCGGACACACGCGCCGCCTGCTGCATGTTGTGGGTGACAATCACGATCGTCACTTTCTGCTTGAGATCGGTGACCAGTTCCTCGATGCGCGCGGTCGCGGTAGGATCCAGGGCCGACGTCGGTTCGTCGAACAGGAGGATTTCCGGTCTCGTGGCCAGCGCTCGGGCGATGCAGAGGCGCTGCTGTTGCCCCCCCGAGAGGTTCAAGGCCTGATCGTGGAGGCGGTCTTGGACCTCGGGCCAGAGGGCCGCGTCGCGGAGCGCCCGCTCGACGGCGTGATCCAGGTCGGTCCGTTTCATGCCTCCGCGGATGCGCAATCCGTAGGCGACGTTTTCATAAATGGACTTGGGAAACGGATTCGGCCGCTGGAAGACCATGCCGATGCGCATCCGGATTTCAATCGGGTCGATCTCGGCCGCCACCAGATTGATGCCGTCCGGATACAGCAGCAGCTCGCCCTCATACCGGTTGCCAGGATACAGGTCATGCATCCTGTTGAGACAGCGGAGGTAGGTCGTCTTGCCGCATCCGGACGGTCCGATCAGCGCCGTGGCATGGCGGTCAGGCAGGCCGAGGGAAATGGCATTTAACGCCTGGACGTTGCCGTAGAAGAAGCTCAGGCCCTTCGATTCCGCTTTCAGTGCGCCGTTGGGTGGGGTGCTTAGGGACATGAGGCTACCAACGGATTCGTTTCCGGAAATGCGCGCGAACCGCGATCGCGAGCGCGTTCATCGCCAGCGTCATGACCAGGAGGACGAGTCCTGCCGCCGCGGCGTTGACATGAAAATCCTCTTGAGGCCGGGAAACCCAGTTGAACATCTGGATCGGCATGACCGTAAAGGGATCGAACATCCATTGAAAGGAGACGTACGGCGGCTCGTCCTGCCAGGGAGGATGGGGAAGAAACGCGATGAACGACAGCGCGCCGACGGTGATCAAGGGAGCGGTTTCCCCCACTGCGCGGGACAGCGCCAGAATCAGACCCGTCATGATGCCTCCCATCGAGCAGGGCAGGACATGGTGCTGGACGGTCTGCCACTTGGTGGCGCCGAGCGCATAGGCGGCCTCTCGGATCTGCGGCGGTACGGCGCGAATCGCTTCGCGAGCGGCGATGATGACCATCGGCAAGACCAGCAGGGCCAGCGTCAAGCCGGCGGTCAGGAAGCTTTGCCCCAGGCGGAATTCATAGACGAAGAGCGCCAGCGCCATCAGGCCGTAGACGATCGACGGCACACCGGCCAGATTGGCGATGTTGATGTCGATCAGCGTGGTGAGCCGATTTTTTGGTGCATATTCTTCCAGATAGACGGCCGCTCCGAGTCCCACGGGGACGGCGACGAGCGCGGTGAGCAGCATGACGAGGATCGTGCCGATCCATGCGCTCAGAATACCCGCCTGTGCGGCAAACCGCGATGGGTAGGACGTCAGAAACTGCCAGGATAGGCGGCCGACTCCTTCCGCGGCTAACTGGCCGATCAATGCCAGCAGGACGCTGAGGACCGCCAGGGTGACAAGGAAACCGGTTCGCGCAAACACCGCATCCATCCGCTTTCGGCGGACCAGCTGTTTGCGGTCGAAGCCGGAGCTAATAGGCTTGGCGATAGCGTTTTCTAAGGACATGGCCTGCCAGATTGAAGACGAATGTCATGAGCAACAGCGTGAGACCCGTGGCGAAAATAGTCCGGTATCCGATACTGCCGTGAGGCAGGTCACCCAGACTGACTTGAACGATGTACGCGGTCATCGTGGCGGCCGGCTCCAGCGGGTTCCAAGTCAGGGTCGGCTGCATGCCGGCGGCGATAGCGACCACCATGGTTTCTCCGATCGCCCGGGATACGCCGAGGACGTATGCGGCGGCGATGCCGGACAGGGCGGACGGAAAGACCACCCGCCACGCCGTCTGCATGCGTGTAGCGCCGAGCGCATAGGCGCCTTCACGCAAGGCGAGCGGCACGGCCCGCATGGCGTCTTCGCTCACCGAGCTGACGTAAGGCACGATCATGATGCCGATGACGAATCCGGCGCTCAGCATATTGAAGCCGGGAAGGTCCGGCCAGATCCGCTGCAGCGCGGGCGTGACGAAGAGCAGCGCGAAATAACCGTACACCACGGTCGGCACGGCGCTCAGCAGCTCCAATGCCGGCTTGACCGCTTCGCGCAACGCGCGGGACGCATACTCGCTCAAGTAGACGGCGACGATACTGCCGGCGGGGATGGCCACGACCAGCGCGACGGTGGTGGTCACCACGGTGCCGGACACCAGGGGGAGAATGCCATAGTGCGGCTCGGAAAAGAGCGGCGTCCATTGGCTGTCGGTCAGAAACTCGAGGAGCGATACCTGTCGAAAGAACAGGAAGGATTCATACGAGAGGACGCCGACGATCCCGATCGTGATGGCGACCGAGGCGAGCGCGGTGAGCATCAAGACCAGTTCGATTGCCTTCTCCTTGAATCTCGGAACCAGGACCGGGGGAACCTGGAACTCCCGCGCCTGTTTCAGTAACCCGGGTTTGGCGGTATCGGCGTCCATAACGGCGATCCTTTCTCCGGCGCGGCCTAGAGCGTGGCTTCCCGGCGGAGCAATTCTTCGATCTTGATGCCGATCGTGGACGTGCCCTGGAAGGCGGTGCCGACCTTTCCGTTCCGGAAGTGCGCGAGCGCCAGTTCGTAGGCCTGCGCGGGAAGGGGAACGTACTTGACCTGCGGCGCCAGGGTCGCCGTCTGAGCCAGATAGAACTCGACGAACCGCTTGACCTCAGAACGCTCGGCCGCTTTGGCGTTGACGTAGATGAACAACGGGCGTGACAGCGGCTGGTACGTGCCGTTTTCGACGGTCACGCGGGAAGGCAATACAGGCCCTTTCCCGCCGTCGATCGCGATCGCCTTGAGGCGTTGTTGATTGGGTTCGAAGTAGGCGTACGGAACGTATCCCAGCGCCTGCTTGTCGTGGGAGATTCCCTGCACCAACGTGTTGTCGTCTTCGCTGGCCGTATAATCTCCGCGGCTGGCTTTGGCTTTGCCGACCACCGCTTCCGTGAAGTAGTCGAAGGTTCCCGAGTCGGCTCCGGCGCCGAAGAGCTTAAGCGGAAGGTCTGGCCAGGTCGGACGAACCTGGCTCCATTTCATGACGCGGCCTTGAGCGGACGGTTCCCAGATCCGCTTCAACTCGTCCAAGGTGAAGTGATCGACCCACGTCGCCTGGGGACTCACCGCGATGGTCAACGCATCGAAGGCGATGGGCAGTTCGATATATGACACACCGTTGGTCCGGCAGACTTCCATTTCACCGGATTGTATGGGCCTGGAAGCGTCCTGAATGTCCGTTTCGCCGCGGCAGAATTTCTTGAATCCTCCGCCTGTTCCGGAAATGCCCACCGTCACACGAACCGCTCCGCGCGCGGTTTTCTGAAACTCTTCCGCCACGGCTTCGGTAATCGGGAATACGGTGCTCGATCCGTCCACCTTGACCAGCGCCGTGGTCTGAGGCCAGGTCGGGGCGGCGCACCACACAAGCAGTCCTGCCAGACCAAGGCTCGCGACGACACTTCCTGGACGCTGCATTCTTCGCATGAACGGGCTCCTTTCCTTCAACTACTCCAACGAGGCACGTGTGCTCCGAAGACGCCCAGCATGCAGGCGGAAACTTTCGGTTCGATTACGTCCTTGTTAACGCCGCGTTAATTTTTCTTTTCTATCTGCCGCAGGGTGCGGAACCACCACGAAACCGTAGGACAAGCATTTGTTAACAATCCTGTAACCGCGCGGCAATTGCCTTGTGATTCGTTGGAGCTACACCCGTAGTGTCAGCATCGTCATCGAAGATCCGGTCTCATACCAACCAAGGGGGAGTCGATATGACGTGGGTTCGAGTACTGATGTGTTCAATAGTGGGAGTTCTGGCGTTGACGGCGGGTTTGCAGGCGCCGCCGGCCCTCGCCGGTACGGCCAAGAACCAGCCCTCCACTGCGTCGCCGGTCGTCGTTGCGCAGAAGACCGACGAGCCGATGCCGACGCAAGGCCCGGCCCCAGTGAGGGACCTGCCGCCCGGCGGCACGGCGATCGAAGATCTGCTGCTGCAAAAGGGCGCAATTACGATGGACGAGTGGATTCAGATCCGCGCAGAGCAGGAGTATCGCGTGGCGGACCAATCGCGGCGCATCGATTCGCTCGAAGAATGGAAAAATAAGACAGAACTGCTCCCGATCCTCAGAGACAAGGTCAATTTCGGACTCAACGCGTTGCAATTTCTCTACGGTCACCTCGACACGCAGGTTCCGGAAGGCCGCAGCCAGGACAGTTTTTCCATCCGGCGGTCGGAAATGCTGTTTTGGGGCAAGATCAGCGAAACGATTCCGCGGTGGCACATTCTCATGGAGTTTCAGAGTATCAATCTGACGAGCAACACGCCGGCTGCTGCCAATCAGGTCGGAACTCCCACCTCCGCCACGTTCTTCCGGGAAAGCTACATCGACGTCAGACCGGTTCAGTCTTGGGCGCCCAATCTGAATCTTATTCGAATGGGTATTTTCCGAATGCCGTTCGGTATCTTCACCGAACAGTCGGGCGGCTTGCGCGACGTCATCAGCTCCCCCTACCTCACCCAGGTCGGCGGCGGCGGCGGACCGGGACAGAACCAAAACGGGACGGGCGGATCGATTGAATTCGTCCAAGAGCGTGACTACTTCATCGATGTGCGCGGCAAGATCGCCAACCGGCTCGAATATGTGACCGGTATCATGAACAACAATAATTTTCAGGCCAATGGCTTGGTCAATACGACGTCCGGCCTGGGAGGAGCTAACGCTCCAAAGGCGTGGTACGGACGCGTGCGTCTGTTCGGAAACGACGTGTCGTTCATCAGTTTCACGACAATCCAAGGTACATCCAACAACGCGGGAACATTGATCAATGGCCGCGGAAAGGGAGCATTCGATCGCTACGCAGTCGATTTCCGTTACACGTCCAAGATCGTGCCAGGCTTAATGATCCAGGGCGAATACTGGCAAGGACACGACGGAGCCAATGCCACGACCGTCGGCGTCGGGGCCAACGGCACTTGTCAAGTCACGGCGGTTTGCGGTGGGTCGGGAGCGCCCGGCGAGATGAGAAGAACCTATTATGTGCTGGGCAAGTATCTCTTCACCGACGGGCCATTGGAGAATTTCGAGCCGACCGTCATGTGGGAGCAGTTCGATCCCAATACCAGCATGGGGAATGACTTGTATGAACGAACCATCGTGGGCCTGACCTATTATTTCGAGAATTTTCCGCCGAAGGTTCAATCGAAAATCCAATTGAACTACGAATTCCGGCATCACCAAGGGCTGGGTACCGGACCGAACACGCCGGCATACAATTCGGCGACCGATCCGTTTGCCAACAATGCGTTCTTCATCCAGTTTCAAGTCCGATTCATGTAGCAATCTGAGTAAATGTCTCGATGGACATTTTGTCATTGCATCGGAAACCGGCTAGGGAGTAAGGAGGATAATATGAAAGGTGTTTCGGTGGCTGCGTTGTTGTTGGCATCGCTGGCGTGCGTCGCCTGCTCGCCGTCTCAAGTGTTCGCACCGGACGTCATGGAAGGGGTGGACCAGGAGTTCGATTTTTCGAGATGGCGGGCGTTGCCGAACCAGGATGAAGGCAAGAAAGTTGAGCTCGGCGGCGCGATTCTTCAGTCCGATGTGAAGGGCGACACGGTGACGTTCGTGCTGAGGCAACTCCCGATCGTCAAACATCCCGCCTACGGTCCCAAAGACACCGGAAAACGGAGCGGCGAGTTCGCGGCCACCTTTTCAGGAACGCTCGAACCCAAGTTTCTTCAACGAGGAAACAGGGTGGTCGTCATCGGCACGACCAAATTGGCCAAAGTCGTCGTCGTGGACGATATTCCGCGGAGCCTCCCGAATCTGGAAGTCAAATGTTTGCACATCTGGAATACCGGTGGGCGTGATATTGCCGACTTCCCCTCGTTCGGAGCGGGATACGAGACGCTCGAGAATCAGACGTGGTGCGCATCCAAATAGGACGGTCGCACCGACAATGGTCATGTGAGAATGGATTGAAAGAACATCGGCGAGTCAGCATGCGGCAATGGTTCCGGGCGATCTGTCCGGTTCTCCTGCTGTGCGTGGCGGGGGCCGTGGCGGCCGGCTGTGGCCACGAGGCGTCGCTTACCCGTGAGACGGAAACGGGGGGAGTCGTCACGTTTCCGATCGAGAGCGAGGGGGACGTATTGTCTTCTGCTGGCCGCCGGGATGCGCTTCGTTTGATCGCTAATAAGTGTCCGAACGGCTCGCGCATCGTCAAGGAAGGTGAAATTCCCAAAGTTAGCAAATCCGCCGATCGCAATTGGCGCGGGCAAATGGGGACCGAACGTATCTGGGGGATTCAATTCACATGCGGACAATGATCACGGTGCCGTTCATGGGCACGCGATGGATTCTCGGGATAGGGCTTGTCATTGCGGCGGCGGGACTGCCCGGCTGCGCGGCCTTGATGGGGGAGAAGACGACGTTCAACCAGGGAGGGGCGAAGGTCGGCCTCGAGCGCGATCCGACGATCGCCCGCGCAAAGACCGACGTTCATAATGCCCATCCCGCCAATCTGACGGGGGCCGAGGTGCGGACGCTGCTCGGTGCGGTCGAAGTGAGCGGCTGGACCGGGACGATCGTCGGAATCTTCGAGAACCCACGGCCCGTGCCGTTATTGACCGAAGAACAGCTCAACGCGTATGCGGGCCCGATATCGGATGCCTTTCGACAGGCCGGACCGGCGGAACGCGTGACGTTTTCATTTCCGAAACCCGACGTGAAATACAGCGACAACCGAACGATCGGCTTCTTGTTCGTGCGCGACAAATATCTGCACATCGTGCTGACGGATCATGCCTCATTGACCCGCGCCGATACGGGCGGCGATGAGCTGAAAGATCCGCGGGATACCAAGGGGATGAAGCTTTGGGTGGCTCTTCCGGCCCGTGCGGCCGTCGTGCCGGATATCCAGGAGCCCACTTGGGCGGCGTTCGAGACGGTTCACGTCTCGTTGAACATGCAGGAAGTCATCGCGCTGCGCTCGGCAAAACCTCCGGTACTGGTTGGCCGGGAATCCGCGGTTCCGCCTTCTCCTGTTGCGAGCGACGCCGGGCCGTCGAAACAGGATTTGCAAAACCAAGTCCGCGAGCTGACGAATTCCAACCTCGAATTACGCGGCCGGCTGGACGATCAGGCCAAACAAATGAAGACCTTGAACGACGAGATGAATCGTCTTCGCCTTGAGATGGATCAGGCCAAGCCCCCGAAGAGTCCTCCCCGCAAGAGCCCGGCCCCGTTCACCCCTTAAGGGGCGCCCTAGCGACGAACCGGTGCGGACCCCGTCGTTCTATCCAACGCAACCGCACTCTTGTTGATCTGCTGCGCAGGCAGGGGAAAGAAGCCCGCTTTGACGACTGCCTGCTGGCCGTCCTGGCTCATCAGGAAAGCCAGGAATTCCTTTACGGCCGGGGGAAGCGACGTCTTGGGGGTTTTGTCCAGATACAGATAGAGCATGCGTCGCAGCGGATAGGATTGATCGGCGACGGTGGCCGGTGAAGGAGTGATGAAGGGCGTGCCGGCGGCTTCGGCTAAAGGCACGGCGCGCACCATCGAGGATTCCAGGCCGAGCCCGCTGTATCCGATGCCGAGTTGATCCCGGCTGAGGCTGAGTATCACCGAAGCGGCTCCCGGATTCTCATGCACTGACGGGATGAATTCTCCTCCTCCGAGGCAGTGTTCCTGGAAAAAGGCCCTCGTCCCGGATTTTCTATCCCGGCCATACAGCTGAATCGGGGCGTCGGTCCAGCCTTCTGATAGTCCGAGCTGACCCCACTGTGTGATCGGGGTCTTATGTCCGCGAAGCCGTGTGCTCGAGAACATCGCATCCACCTGTTCGAGGGTCAGGGCGTTCAAAGGATTGTCCTTATGGACGTAGATGGCCACGGCATCGACCGCGACCGGCACGGCCATCGGTTCGTAATCGTGCTGCGCGACGAATTCCTTGAGCTCCGAATCGAAGAGCTCGCGCGAGGTCGCAACCAGGGAGAAATGCTGGGATCGCTCCTCCAGCAGCATCACCTTTCCGGTCTTCTGTAACGGAGGCTGGAGAAATTCCTCGATCGCTTTGGAGGATCCACCGCCGCGCACTTCGATACGGACGTTCGGCTGTCGGCGCTGAAATTCAAGGCTCAGGCGTGACAGCAACGGGTACATGGTTTCCGAACCCTGAATCTTGAGGCTGCCCTTGATCTGGGCCTGCGGGGCATAGCGTGCGAGTTCGTTGTCCGGCGTGACCGAGGCGAACGGCCCCCCCTGTTCGGCGGCAGCAGGATCGACCGTTACGGCGAGGGCGAAGATACCGACGAGCCACGCACCTCGTTTGAGCATTGTGTGCAACATTCTGGGATCCTTTCTTCGTATTGTCGTCGGGTCCCTACCCAATTTTATCGTCCGAATGTACTGAGATAGAGTTTCCGGCGGGTAACCTGAATGTTACAAGCGTGTTAACTCTCGCCGGGAGCCGGCAAGCGCATTGAGGCTGTAGTCTCGAGATCGAAGAGAGTTATGGGCTAGAGGACACGGTAATACAGGACGGCGCTGGTTCCGGTGTTGGCGTCCCGGCGGAGGGTCACGATCGCGTGCTTGACGACCTCATTGACTGTCAGGGTCATGCGGGCCGAAAACACCTCGCTTTTGATGTCATACACGTTCTGAAGACGCAATTCCTTGCCGACCGCTTCGAAGCTGCTGACGCGGTCGAGTTCTTGAAGCGTCTTGTAGGGCCGCCCTTGAATGATCTCGCCGGCGACGGCCTGGCTGACCCTTGGGTCCAAGGACTGCAGCACGATCGACTCGGCGGTATTGAGATTCAGCCGCCCCTCGCCCTCCTGCGGAAAGACGGTGACGTAGCGTGAAATCTTGTCGAAGCTTTCCGCGGTCATTCCCTTGACCAACCGAAGTTCTCCAAGGGTTTGCAGCGGGGCGTTGGCGGCCCGGTAGGGCGGATGCAGAGATTGATAGTAGAGGGTCTCGGCTCCGGCGGGTTCCGGCGTATCGTCGGCGTCGATCCAGTCGACGATCGCATCGACGATTTCCGGGCTGATCTGCATCAGATCGAACAGGCGTTTGACCCGGGTGACCTTGCTTTTTCTGGCGTTGGGATCCCCGCCTGCCGCGAGGTCGTTGAGATTCAGCTTGCCCCGCTCGTCTTCGATCTGTGCGGTGAGTATGCCGTCGCCGATGGGATATTGCTGAATCGGAAACGCCCACAGGTCCGTCGGCGCGTCGTAGAATTGTCCGGCCTGCCGGTCCTTGAGGAAATCCTGTTGAAGCACGGCCTTGGCCGCCTGCACGGCGGCACGGGTCAGCACGGTGGCCTTGAAACCGTCCCGGAAGGCCGCGGCGTCCCGATATTCGCGTCGCGCCTCGGAATCGAATTCCAGGATCAAGGCGACCAGCAGTGTGAGGACCAGCAGGGCGAGAAGGAGGGCGACGCCTCGCTCGTCAGACCTTGACATAGGTGACGATTCTCAGCGAGGCATCCAGATTGACGGGGTTGTCGTATTTCGGCTTGATCTGGATGTGTCGCACCTGAACGTCGTAAGGGGCCTGTTCCAGCACGACGAGGAGTGCCAGAAGTTGGGGAAGCTCCACGCCGTCGAGGCGGAGATCGACGGCGGTTTCCTGATAGCCCTGCACGGTAGTGGGCTGCTGCGGCTGCATGCCGACGATGCGGTCCCTGAGCTGGGCGGACGTGGCCGCTTCCTCCATGAAGGCCAACAGGGAGAAGTTGCTCTCGGCCGGCGGGAGCCGTTGCTCGCGCTGGGCCAGTCTGGCCTGCTTCGCGGCGTATTCAGCGGCCAGGAGCGTCAGTTCCGATCGCTCCTTCTGCTTGCGGAGGGTTTTTCTCTCCAGGGTGTCCATCTTGGTGAGGAGCGGGTCGATCAGCGCCAGGAACAGCACGCAGCCCAGGACGACCGCGCCGCCGATGCTCAGAATCATCCGTTCGCGGGGCGCGAGATGACGCCAGCGCTCTTTGAGGACCTGCATCATCATAATTGGGGCACCACGTAGGTCAGGCGGAAGACGACTTGATTGGCGGTCGATCCGACTCTCGTGTCCGAGACCGAGACGTCCTGGAACTTGCCGCTCCCGGAGAACGCCTGTTTGATTTTTTCCACCGCGTCGAACGAGGCGGTTTCGCCTTCGAGATGCACGGTCGAGCCGTCGATCGTCAGGTCCCGGATGGTCAAGGGGACGCCGGTCGGCAGTTGTTTCGCGAGACTCGAGAGATGGGCCAGCATGTTTGACCGGCTGCCGTCGATGACGGCGAGGTTCTTCTCGATCTGTCCGACACGGTATCGTGCCACGTCGATTTCCTCGCCGGATCCGGATCCTTCACCGAAGCTGCGGACAAAGTCGGCATGCAGCGCCTGCTTGGCGTCGGTAAAAGCGCGGTCCTTCACGTAGACCCGCACCGACAGATCGATCAGCGCCAAAATGCCCAGGATCAGAGCCCCCCAGACGGCCAGACGGCGGTCCTGGCGCAATGCCTCGGTTTGCGCGGACGCCGCCGCCGTTCCCGCGTTTAAATCGACGGCGAGGTCGGAGCCGATGGCTTTGGTCTTCCATCGCGGGCGGACGATCTTGGGATGAATGGCCAGGCCGAAGGCGATCGAGAAAGCCCTGGGGCAGGATGCGCCGAATCCCTGTCGCGGACCGACGGGGATCAATCCCAACTCTTGGGCCACGTGCCCGCTCAACTCGCGCAGTTTGGAGCCTCCGCCCGATACCCAACAATGTGAGAGGCGCTGGCGGCCGTTCCCCTCGTAACCATGGAGAGTGACCCGCAATTCCTTTAACAGGGGTTCCAGCCAGGTGTTGACCTCGTGAACGGCCATGGTCCGCTTGCGTCGCTCGGCTTCCGCAAAGCTGCAGGCGTAGCGAACGGCCAGGGCATGGGTGAGGTGATTGCTGCCCCACAGCACGGTACGAAGCAGAGTCGGACGCCCTTCCCGGATGAGGCATAACGTCGTCTTTGTCGCGCCCACGTCGATGATTGCCAGATCGCCCGGTACGCGGGCACCTTCCTCCTGCAGAAACTGAGTGACGGAATAGAGAGCCATGCCGTCCACGCCGATGGCGGAAGGCTTCAAGTCCGCGGAGGCCAAGAATTGAAGGTGCTCCGCGACTTTCTCTTTCGGGGCCGCCGTCACAAGGACTTCGGCCGTCTTGGGTTTCTGCGAGGCGTCCGGCGATTCTCTTGCGGGCAGCACCATGCTTCCCATCGCCACGTCGTCCAAGGACATGGGAATGAGGTTTTCCACTTCGAACGGCACGACTTGAGCCAGCTTTGCGGTATCGCGGAATGGAAAGGACAGGGTGCGGATGAACAGGTCCTGGCAAGGCAGGGCTGTCACAATGTCGCCACTACCATACAGTCCGTGCTGCCAGAGAAAGCCTCTGAGTTGCCCGGCTCGCTTGGCCGGTTCGGCGGCTTCCGGACGCCCGAACGGGAGTGGAAGATGGAAATATTCGACCGATTCACGGCCAGTCAGGCGGCGGCGGAAGCGCACGGCCTTGAATGCCGTCAATCCGATATCAAGGCCGACACATTCAGCTACCATGTGGGAGATTCACCGTGACCACGAGATATAAGCATAAACCAGGCCAGTTTCCTGTGTCCGAACCTCCTAATACTACACTGACAGCTTGGGATTTGCGACAGTCCCGAGTACTTTGAACGTCAGGGAAGTACCAGGGGGGAGGGGAGGCAGGGGTAGACCGGCTGATTTTTGAGCCCAGCCGGCTCCCGCCTGGACGGTGAGGGTCAACTCCAACTCGGTCTGCTGGATCGGTTGTGTCAGGCGGAATTTGCCTTGTCCCGAAATCGATCCGTCCGGCCCTTCTCCGTTGAATTCCTTCACGTCGCAATGGTCGTTATGACAGAGAAGCGTGAGCATGACGCGGTTGAACGCCAGCGAGGGGAGCCGGCTCGTGCCCGCCGGTATCTGTTCCAGGGTCAGGTCCGCCACTTCGACCCGCCATGTGCCATCGCCCTTGAACGAGACGGTTCCGTCCGAGTTGCCGATCCAGGCGTGATCCACATCGGCCCGTAACAGTCCTTTCGCGACGTGCGGCCTCAGAAAGAGCGACAGATCGATTTGCTGGAGGTGGGCCTTCACGGTTGTCGGCCCTTGAAAGGACCAGGACGACGCCGTGACGGTGCCCGTGGCTCTCGCTGCGCCGGGCTGTGCCGAACCGGGAAAATGCACCAGCGCGTCGAGGACGCGATGCCCCATGAGTTGGCCCCAAAGCCCGACCGTCATGCTCATCGATTCGATCGGAAACGAGGCAGTCGTCGATTGCGACACCGTCACGTCCCGCCAGGCCACACCCAGCGGTAATTCGACCGACCAGTCGGCCGCCCGGACGTTCCATCCGGTGGCCCGCGTGATTTCGGACAGGATTCGGGCCTGCAAGGCCTGGAACGGAAAGGTGAGAAACAGGAAGCCCACGAAGCACAGGATTCCCGCGACCGTCCAGAGCAACGGCTCCTTCGCCGAATTGGCCAGGCCGGACCAGGACAGACGCAGGGTCATGACGGGGCTCCGACGGACACCCATTGGCGGATGATCCGCGGTTCCGGCGTGTCCTGCTCGAGCGTCAGTTCGATCAAGACCGCCATCGGAACGCCGGATCTGGCCCGTCCGTCCCATTCATCCGTCCAGATGTTGCCGGTCCGGTTGTAGTAGCGGACATTGAACCCGCGCACCTTTTTCGCCATTTCCATTTGCTCCAGCGATTCGTCGTTGATACCGAAGAGATTGCGCCGGACGATCCGCATCAGGCTCGCTTCGTTCCTGGTGTAGACGACGCGGACCATTTCCGTATCGGTCGTGGCGCTCACCGGACGAAACGGTCCCACCGTCAGAAACGCGATCGTATCGGCCGGTTCGCCTCCCTGCTGCGCATTGATACCGAGCCAGGGACTCGCAGGGTGTTGGAGGCTCATGGCCAATTCTTCCGCCATGACGCGCAACGTGCTCCGGAGCAGCTGCTCCTCCGTCGCAGAGGTGCGGGTCCGGTCGATGGCGCTGGCAGTGAGATACAGCGCGCTGAACACCATCGTGGCGATGACGGCCACCAGGGCGACGGCCAGCAGCACCTCGACCAGCGTGAAGCCCTGTTCAGAGCGAGGCGGACGAAAAGACATAGGTGCTGACCTCGACCATCTCCTCCGTAGCACCCTGCGGCCAGATGATTTGAATCTTCACCTCGCGGACGTTCGGCAACATCGTGGTCATCACGAAGCGTTTCCAGCGGTATTTCTCGGCGCGATGCTGGAAGTCGATTAGAGATTGCGCTCCCGGAGGGGGAGTCTGAAAATCACCGCCCGTTTCGCCCAGTGGGAAGGCGGTCGCGGCCTCGGCTTCCATCAGCTTTTCCTGGGCGAGCATGGTGGCGGCCGCGATGTCCTCCGCCCGCGAATACAGGCTCAAATCGAAGTTGCGCAATCCAAGAAGGATCGGCAGCGCCATGGCCAGGATGGCCAGCGCGATCAGCACCTCCAGCAGGGTGAAGCCTCGAGCGTCGTGCATCTTACGATTGCCCGGCCGGTGCAACGGGCGCGACCGGCGCGACGGGTTTGAGACCGGGAAGCGACTGTTGAATCTGCAGCAACTGGCGAATACGTTCCGGCAAGATCCAGGGGCGCGGAGGTTCGATTCGTTGGTCGCTGACGCGGATGGTGGCCGTCACCGGCTCGACCTGGATTCCGAGCAGATTGTTGCTGTCATCGATCAGGTGCATCACGACCGGGTCGATCTTGCCGTTGGGATAGAACAGCACCGCGATACGCCCGGCCGTGCTCTTTTTCTGGCCGATCTGAATATCCGTAATATGAATCGATTCGGGCAGATTGATCGGAACCTGCCAGGCTTCATTGAACGGCAGCCGTTCCTCGCCGTCCTGGAGGATCATCGGCCAATACTGGCCTCGTTCGAGGTCGATGTGCAACCGCACGGGCTTCTGTCCGGCGACGGCCATCTCCTGAAACGTCCGGAACGTACTGACCCACTTGCGTCCATTGGACGCGAGGGTTTCACCGATTCCGATGCGCGGGATGAGAATGGTCAGCAATCCGGTCAAGAGGAAGAGCACGATGATGATTTCGAGGATGGTAAAGCCGTCCTTCCCGAGGAGGCGTTCCAAAGGCCTGTCGGAGAGGTTCCGATCGGCTGGTAGAGAGAAAAAGGCCGTCATGGACACGCTCTTGGCTGATCACCGGAGGCGGCAGAGGGGTTTGCGACAATCGGGATTCCCGGCCGGCCTGCTCAGTCCTTGTCGAGATTCCAGTTCGTGATGTCGGCGTTGACGCCTTCTCCGCCGGACTCTCCGTCGGTCCCGAACGACGTGATTTCGTAATCGCCCTTGATCTGGCCGTACTGGCCTTGTTGCACCGGGGCCGGACTCACATACTTGTACGGATTGCCCCACGGATCTTCCGGAAGGTTCGGGATGTACCCGCCCAGTTTCCACTTTTTCGGCACGACGCCGACCGAGGGCTTTTCGACCAGGGCCTTCAAACCCTGCTCTGTCGTGGGATACACGCCGTTGTCCAGCTTGTACAGTTGGAGTGCGCCCTCGAGGTTTCGGATCTGCACCTTGGCGGCCGTCCGCTTCGCATCGTCCGTCCGTCCCATGATCCGCGGGACAACCAGCGCGGCGAGAATGGCCAGGATCGCCACCACCACCATGATCTCGATGAACGTGAACCCGCGCTGTCCCAGCAGCAGGGGGTGGGGAAGCGACCCTCTCGATGCCGTGCGGAAGTCGAGAGCAGTCTGCCGTGCCGTCTGTCCGTCGTTCGGTTCCATCCTGTCACTCACCTCGCACCTCCGTTGACGTAATCGTTGTTGGGACCTTCGTTCGGTCTCACCGTACCATTTGACCCATCTCGAAGATCGGAAGCAAGATGGCGACGACGATGAAAAACACGAGAATGCCCATGACCAGGATCATGACCGGTTCCAGCAGCGAGGTAAAGCGCGTAATCACGCGATCCACCTCGCCGTCGTAGATCTGTCCGATTCGCCGCAGCATCTCCTCCATCTCACCGCTTCGTTCGCCGACGGCGATCATGTGGGTGACGAGCGATGGAAATTCTCCGCTGCGCTTCAACGGCTCGGCGATGGTCTCTCCCTCCCGGATGTTCTGCCGCGCTTCTTCGACGGCGTGTTCGAGCACGCGATTGTTCATGACCCTCCGGGACACGTCCATGGCCTCCAGCAGCTGGACGCCGCTCCCCAACATCGTTGCGAGCGTGCTGGACAACCGGGAAATCGACACCATCCTTGCCACGTCGCCGATGAGCGGCAGCTTGAGGATGAGACGGTCCGCCAGGATCCGGCCGCTCTCCGTTCGGATGATGCGGCGCACGGTCCAAATGAGGACCACCGCGCCGCCGGCAAGGACGGGCCAGTAATCCGAGCACCAGCGGCTGAGCGTCATGAGGACCACCGTCGGCCAGGGCAGCGTCTGTTTCAAGTTTGCGAAGACGGCCGTAATTTTCGGAACGACGAACGTCATCAGGAAAAACAGGACACCCACGCCGACCAGCAGCATTAGAGCCGGATAGAGGATGGCGTTGGTCACCTTGTGTTTGAGCGCGAGCTGTTTCTCCAGGAACTCCGCGAGCCGGAACAGGATCTGGTCCAGCGCACCGCTGGCCTCGCCGGCTCTGACCATGTGGACGTAAATCTGGGAAAACTCCCGTGGATAGCGTTCGAGCGCGACGCTGTAGGATTTGCCGCCGCGGATTTCCTCGCGAATGTCGGCCAGAATCGATTTGACGGATTTCTTGTCGGTTTGTTCGAGGAGCACGCCGAGGGCATCGACGAGAGGCAGGCCTGCCACCAACAGCGTGGCCAGCTGCCGCGTCATCATGGCGATGTCGCCCTGACCCAGTGCGGATCGGCCGCTTATTGCGGGCGGGCCCGCGGATGGCCGGGAGGCCGCTGCGGGCGATTGCCCGGCGTTGCCCTGCTCCAGCATTTCAGTGGGGAAGACGCCGTCTTTCCTGAGTTTGAGCCGGGCGACTTTTGGACTTTCGGCGTCGATGATGCCGGTGGCCGAGCCCCCGTCCTGTTTGAATCCCCGGTACTGATAGACCGGCATTACACTTCCACTTCCTGCTGCGTCATGCGCAACACTTCTTCGGTGGTAGTAATGCCTTGAAAGATCCGGTCCGCGGCTTCGTCCTTGAGCAGGACCATGCCCTTCGCGAGCGAGGCTTGCCGGATCGCCGCAGCGTCCGCCTTGCTGCCGATGAGACGGCGAACGTCATCGTCCATCACCAGCAGTTCGTGGATGCCGGTCCGGCCGCGGTAGCCCGTCTGCGAACAGGCGGGACAACCGCTGCCTCGGAAGAACGTCGGCCGCTTTTTCCCCGGAACCACCCCGAGGCGGATGAGCTCTTCGTCGTCCGGTTCGTAGGACTTCTTGCAGTCAGGGCAGATCTTGCGGATCAATCGCTGAGCCAGCACGGCCACCACCGACGACGCCACCAAAAACGGCTCGATGCCCATGTCGATCAGGCGGGTGGCGGCGCTGGCTGCGTCGTTGGTATGGAGCGTGGAAAAGACGAGGTGGCCCGTCAAGGACGCATGAATGGCGATTTCCGCCGTCTCACGGTCCCGGATTTCCCCGATCATGATCACGTCGGGGTCCTGCCGCAGGATGGATCGGAGTCCGGCGGCGAACGTCAGATTGATCTTCGGGTTGACCTGCATCTGTCCGATGCCGACGAGCTGATACTCCACCGGATCCTCGACCGTGATGATGTTCTTGTCCGGCGCGTTGATTTCACTCAAAGCGGCATAGAGCGTGGTGGTCTTGCCGCTGCCTGTCGGCCCGGTGACGAGGATGATGCCGTGCGTCAGTTGAATAAGTTGTTGAATGGTGCGGAGCCGTTCCTGAGAAAATCCCATTTCGGAGAGATTCAGGAGACGATTCTCTTTTTCCAACAACCGCAGCACGACCCGCTCGCCGTGCGACGTCGGGAGGACCGAGACGCGCAGATCGATGTCCTTGCCCGATGTGCGGATGGCGAACCGCCCGTCCTGGGGCAGCCGCTTTTCGGCGATGTTCAGTCCGGCCATGATCTTGAGCCGCGCGATAATGCTCGACTGGAGATGTTTCGGGGGGGTCAGGACCGGATAGAGCACGCCGTCGATTCGGTAACGGACGACCAAGCCGCGCTCAAAGGATTCGAAGTGAATGTCGCTCGCTCGCTGTCGTGCCGCCTGGAAGAGCACCGAATTGACCAGACGGATGATCGGTGCCTCATCGGTGGCATCGAGGAGGTCCTTTGGCTCGTCGAGCGCGTGGGCGAGCTGATCCAAATTTTCGTTGGCGGCCATGTCCTCCATGACCTGCTCGGCGCCGGTCGGACTGGCGATTTCGTCATAGACGCGGTTGAGGCATCCCATCAGAGCGATGGCGGTGGTCAGCACCGGTTTGACCGGCCGGCCCAAAAGGAGGCGCAAATCGTCGAGGGCCGCGGTCTCCAGCGGATCCGTGGTCGCGACCAGAATGGCGCCCTCCTCGGCCTTGATCGGAAGCACGCGGTAACGTCTGGCAAAATGGATCGGGACTTTTTTGATCCAGTCATGCTCGATCTGGGTGGTGTCGAGGTGGGGCAGCCACGGCAGGCCGAATTGGAGCGCAAGCGCCTGGAGCAGTTGATCTTCTTCGATGGCGCGCAGGCGGATCAGCAGTTCACCGAGGCGGCCGCCCTTGGTTTGCTGCAGGTTCAACGCCTCCAGCAGCTTCGATTCCGGCACCCCGAACTTGCCTTCCAGGATGCTCCCCAACAGCGGGGGCCCGTTTGAATCAGAATAGGTCACAATTCCTCAGTGCCGCGCGCCGGTTCGGCCGGTTGGCGCATGCGTACGTGAGCAGTCAGTCCGTGGGACACAGCCCATCCGCCAACATACTCAATGAAATGCCGATACGAAAGGGGCGCCCGGCGGACCGGATGGATCGGACGGACGGGCCGTCGCCGTCCTGTCAGCGGATGTCGTATAGCAACGTCGCACGCTGATTATTGCGCAGGACGTCCAGCTTGACCGTGCGTTCGTTGCGCAGCTGCTGAAAGAGCGTGAGCATGGTCGAGGGATCGCGGATCTCCACTCCGTTGACCTGCTTCAGCACGTCCCCCTGATGCAGGCCGATTTTCTCATAAAAGCTCGATGGGGCAATATAGTCCATGCGAAATCCGCTCATGGCGCCGTTGGCCATGACCGGAACCGCGCGCGCCTGCGAGAGCAATTTCGGTAAATCGCCGATGGCCTGGTCGACCTCGCGACGGTCGAGCGTCTTCTTGATGGGAGCGCCCGGAACGGCCGCGGTCGGCGTCGCCTGCGGCCTGGGCATCATCGGGGGCTGGTCATCGCCCATGCTGAGCCCGAGAAATTCCTGTTGACCGCCCTGGCGGATCAGCACCCCGTCGCGCCGAATTTCCGCGACTTCCCCCACGTCGGGGACGTGGTCATGCAACCTGAAGAACAGCTGTTGCTTGCTGGCGATCATTTCGACAATGGCCGAAACGCCGCCCTGATCGCCGATCACGACGCCCAGCAGTTTCAGTTTCGTCGCCAAATTGAGCGGTTGTTGTATCACCGCCGCGACCGGCGTGCCGTCCGGCGACGTCGCGACCGGGTCCGGCGGCAACGGGAACAACCCGCTGGTCCTGACTTGATAGGCAAGAGACGCGGCGGATTGATTGGTCGATGGATCCACGGCATCGGCTGTTCGGGGCGCGGTGACACCGGCCGGCACAAGCAGCGCTTCGGCGACGACCGCATTGATGGTGTGAGCGATCAAGAAGCTCGCTCCGATCAGATAGAGTCCGATCAATGTTCGACGTACGGACATCGGGTAATTCAGTTCGTTTCGCCGCGAGAGGGCTGCCGGTCGCTCTTACTGGCGGTCATTTTCCACATCCTGTTACAATGCGCCGCCATGTCGTTGATCTTGCCTGAAAAATCCAGCGCTGTCGCCGAGGACCTGCGCCGTCTTCTGGGATCGTCTGCCGTGAAGGACGACGCGGCCACCAAGACGGCGTACGCCGTGGACGCCAGCATGTACCGGATGATACCACAGGCCGTTGCGCTGGTGGAAACCGAATCCCATATCGAGTCTGTCGTTCGCTATGCCGTCCCGCGGGGCATTCCGGTGACCGCGCGGGCTGCGGGCACCAATTTGACCGGCTCCGCCATCGGGTCCGGCATCATCCTCGACGTCTCGCGGATGCACGGCATTCTCGAGATCAACCGCGAGGAGCGCTGGGCCAGGGTACAGCCGGGCATCGTTCTGGCGGAACTCAACAAGCAGCTGGCGCGGCACGGGCTGCTGTTCGGTCCCGATCCGTCGAGCGGAGACATGTGCAAACTCGGGGGGATGCTCGCGAACAACTCGGCCGGTCCGCATACGCTCCGCTACGGCGCGGTCAAAGACAATGTGCGGGCGCTGCGCGTCTGTCTCCAGTCCGGAGAATGGCTCGATGCGCGCGATTATGCCGTCGACGACCCTGCCCTTTCCGGTCTACTGGCGGCGCACCATGCGGTCGGCGACGCGTGGTCGCTAGTCCGGAGCCATGCCGACCTGCTGGCGCGGTCGCGTCCGGAAGTCAGCAAGAACAGTTGCGGCTATAACCTCTTCGGGGTTGCGGACGGGCTGGCCCGCGGGCGATTCGACCTGCCGAAACTCTTTGTCGGGAGCGAGGGCACGTTGGGCGTATTCAGCGAGGCCACGATCGACCTGGTCGACAAGCCGCGCGCAACCCTCACGGCGCTCATCCACTTCAAGCGGCTGGAGGACGTGGGAGATGCGGTTCCGAAACTGCTCGAACTCGGTCCCAGTGCCTTGGAAGTCATGGATGCCAATACGCTCGATTTGATCGGGCGCTCGAAACACGGCATTCCCCCCGACGCGGCCGCCACATTGTTGGCGGAGCTCGACGCGCGGGACGATGCGGCCGATTTGCGTGACCGGGCGGAGCGCATGGCGGCGGTGTGCCACAACTACCCTCTGGCCTCCACGATCGCCATTGCCTATGACCAGGAGCGCCGGGACGAGTTATGGAAGGCGCGCAAGGCCCTGTATCCGACGCTCTATCGATTCGATCCGCACAAGAAGCCGATCAATTTCGTGGACGACGTCGTGGTCCGGGCGGAGCGTATCAGCGAATTGATCCGCTACCTCGAGGACTTTTTTCACGGCCAGCGCGTCCCGGTGGCGATCTTCGGGCATATCGGCAACGGCAACGCCCACATCGTGCCCCTCCTGAACGTGAACGACGGGGGGGATTTCGAGAAGATGGTGCGGGGTTATCATGAGATTCATCAGACCGTCCTGGACCGGTTCAACGGCTCGATCTGCGGCGAGCACGGCGACGGGAGGGTGCGGGCCGAGTTCGTCCGCACGATGTTCGGACCGGAACTCTACGATCTGTTCGTGCGGCTGAAACGGAGCTTCGATCCGGCCGGCGTGTTCAATCCCGGCGTCAAGATCAGCGACCGGCCCTTTACGGACCATATCGATTACACCAGGCTGTCGAAGTCATGCGCCACCTGCGCCAAGTGCAACGCCGTGTGTCCGGTCTACGACGTGTTTCGCTCCGAGGACATGAGCTCGCGGGGCTGGTTCGAAATCCTGACGGACAAGAATTATTCCTACGACGAGTCGAAGCGGGTCGTCGAGGCCTGTCTCAACTGCAAGTCCTGTCGTACGGCCTGCCCGGCCGGAGTGGACGTGTCGCAGTTGATCCTCGACCGGCGTGCCGAACGTCCGAACAGGCTGGCGGGACGAATCTTTGCGTTGCAGGCGCAGCCGGAGAAGTTTGCCCGGTATCTGAAAATTCTGGCCAGGCTGCAGCCGCTCTGGGACCGGCCGATTGTCCGTAAAATTTTGGATGCCGCGACCAGACCGATCATGCGCCGGCTCGCGGACCATGCCAGGCTTTCGGCGGACGTGGTGCTGCCCAAGCTCGCGACCCGACAGTTGCGTGATCGCCACGCCGACCGTATTCCGAAGCCGGGAAGCGCCAGGTCCTCTGTGGCCTACTTTCACGGTTGCGCCGCCAATTATTTCGACGACGGAGTCGGGGACGCCGTCATCTCCGTGCTGCGGCGGCACGGCGTCAACCCGGATCTGCCGCCTCAACGCTGTTCGGGAACGCCGATCGAAACCTACGGTCACCGCGAACTCGCCAAAGAAGGCGCACGAGTGAATCTGCAATCGTTCGCCGGATATGAAACCGTCGTCACCGGCTGCGCGTCCTGCACATTGATGCTCAAGGATTATCCCAAATGGTTCGCCGGTGAAGCGGAGCAGGGCGCGGCCGAGGCGCTGGCCCGACGCGTGAGGCACATTTCAGAGTTCGTGGCGCAGTCACCGGTCAAGCCGGCGGTTG
Organism: Nitrospira japonica; assembly: GCF_900169565.1. Classification (NCBI taxonomy): domain Bacteria; kingdom Pseudomonadati; phylum Nitrospirota; class Nitrospiria; order Nitrospirales; family Nitrospiraceae; genus Nitrospira; species Nitrospira japonica. Next base: position 2,617,716 of record NZ_LT828648.1, read on the forward strand.
CGGCAGTGAGTCAGGACAGGCGGCGGGTGGGCTATCACTCATCCTGTCATCTGCGAGCGGCCGGGGTGACGAAAGAACCGCGCACGGTGATGGCGGCGCTGCCCGGTGTGGACTACGTCGAGATGCCCGATGCCGACCGATGTGCCGGGGGAGCGGGAACCTATGTGGTGAAGGACTTCGAGACGTCGCAACGCATCGTGGAGCGAAAGCAGCGTGCCGTTGAACAGAGCGGAATCGAGGTGGTGGCGACGAGCTGTCCGGCCTGCATGATCCAGTTGCGCACCGGACTTCGCGGGGCGGCGGAGGTCAAACACGTGGCCCAAGTTCTTGAGGACGCTTATGAAGCCGGCGAACGCTCTTCACAGCGGAGCGGTTCATGAGGCTTCGAAAGGTGGACTGGCTCTTCGTGGTCGCGGCGCTGGCGGTCGTCATCGGGGTGTCACTGCTGCCGGCGCCGAGGGACCGGAACCCGCGGATTCCCGCGAATGGGGAACACCAAGCCATCGTGGTCGAAAAGGACTGCGTGAGCTGTCATCGGGCGGATGGAGGCAAACCGGTTCCTGCGCGCCATCCCAAACGACAGGACTGCTTCCGCTGTCATGCGCGCGGCGCATGAGATGGAAACGGCAGAGAGCGAGGTCGCCGGTCCGGGTCGCCGGGCTGGCGGGAGACAGGCGAAGGAATCGAGACGAGGTCGAACGACATGGTGAAAGTATTGGTATTCGGATTGACGCTGCGCGACGCGCTCGGCGAGCATGAGATCGAAGTAGACTGCCCCGGGCCGACCACGGTGAAGAAGCTCGTCGAGGCCAATCTGGACAGGCTCGGGCCCGTGGCCGAATTCATAGCCAGCCGCGAAGTGTTGATCGCCGTCAACAAGAAGGTCAGCACGGAAGACAGTGCGGTCAAAGACGGGGACATCGTGAAACTATCCCATCAATCCAGAACCTCCTACGACGGGACGAGGGACATCCCGACCTGATCCGGCCCGTCCTCTCGACGCCGGCCCGCGCCATGCCATCGCCATCCATGACGACAGGGGCCAGACCCGCCGCAGTAGTCTTTATCCTCATCACCGTTCTGCTGGATGTTCTTTCATTCGGCGTCATCATTCCGGTGCTGCCCGTGCTGGTGGAACGATTCATGTCGGGTGATACGGCCCGCGCGGCGGAGATCTTCGGATTGATGGCGACGGCATGGGCATTCATGCAGTTTGTCTGTTCGCCGATTCAAGGCGCGCTCTCCGATCGATTTGGGCGGCGTCCGGTGGTTCTCCTGTCGAACGCCGGCTTGGGGCTGGACTACGTTCTGATGGCGCTGGCGCCCGATATCACATGGCTCTTCGTCGGTCGGGTCCTATCGGGTATGGCCTCGTCCAGCTTCAGTACCGCGGGGGCCTATATCGCGGATGTCACCGGAGCCGAACAACGGGCAGCCGCTTTCGGCAAGATGGGAGTGGCGTTCGGTCTTGGATTCGTCCTGGGTCCCGCGGTCGGCGGACTCCTGGGCGCCGTCGATCCGCGTCTGCCGTTCTGGGGAGCGGCGGCGACGAGTCTCCTCAATGCCTGCTATGGGTATTTCGTCCTGCCCGAATCGCTGGCCCCGGAGCATCGCCGCGCATTTTCCTGGTCGAGGGCGAATCCGATCGGTGCACTGGTACTGCTCCGATCTCACCGTGAACTCTTCGGACTTGCGATAGCCGAGTTCCTGATGAGCCTCGCGCACGTCGTGCTGCCGAGCGTCACGGTTCTGTATCTGGGCTACAAGTTCGGATGGGACAGTACCGCGGTAGGGCTGACGCTTGCCGCCGTCGGAATTTCCGCCATGATCGTGCAGGGCGTTCTCGTGGGGCCGGTTACGCGGGCATATGGTGAGCCGAGGACCGTCCGCACCGGGTTATTCTGCGGAGCACTGGGATTTTCCATCTATGCATTGGCGCCGCACGGCTGGGTGTACTGTCTCGGCATTCCGATCATGTCGTTCTGGGGACTGGCCGGCCCCGCGATGCAGTCTCTCATGACCCGGAGAGTCAGTCACATGGAACAGGGACGGCTGCAAGGGGCCATTGCGAGCTTGATCGGCATCGCCGGCCTGATCGGGCCAAGCTTGTTCACGCAAACGTTCGCGTACTTCATCAATCCGGCGGCGCGTTGGCATTTTCCCGGGGCGCCGTTCGTCCTTGCCTCATGCCTGTTGTTGCTGGCCATGACGATTGCCTGGAGAGTCACAAGATTTCAGGACTGATAACCGACATGCCTGTACCGATTGTAGTTCACACCTGAATCCTCTTTGAGTAGGGCCAAGAAGCCGCGTCGTGCTCCTATCTCTGAATTCGTTATTTCAGCTTTTCCATTCAATCATCAAGAAATGATGAGGTTGTGCTGTAGCAGCAATCCACGGCAGTGGCAAATGTGTTCCGTGGTATATGGCTTGCTTGACAGTCTGGCTAAGCTAAATCTCCTTCGAGGTGCAGCTGAGGTCTGCCATGCAATGTTCCGACGACATAAGCCTCGCTCGGTCGCGTAACCACAACTTCGGAAGTGGAACTGTCTGTGAAGTTGCCGGTCGGAGGTCTGGATTCTGGACAACGAATAGGAACGCAGTATTGGCTTCGTTGGCGAATGGTATGCGATTGGCTGTCGTGTGCTTATGCTTCCCCGCATGCTCCCACCCGCAGCTGATTCAAAATTCCAAGCTTAATGAGTACCGAATTCACGACGCCATCGAGCGTTCGAGCTATGCATCAGGATTGTCCGTCAGCCGTCCGCTGTCAGTCGAGGTCGTTGATCGTCATGCTTTGCGGGAGATATTTGGACGAGCCGCCATCGAGACGAAACAGTCGCAGATATGGGCGGCGAAGCAAGACGGGTATAGCGCCATGGGATTTGACATCGGGGAAGCGGAGGACCCATACGAACACATTGACCTTCTGTCTCGTTCAGTCGGAGGCCTGTACCTGCCTCGAACGCAAACATTGTATGTAGTCAATGAGCCGGCTCGATCTGCAGCCGGAGGCATTTATCTCAACGCCCAGGGTGATCTTAGCCATGACGTGACGCTGGCTCACGAAATCATCCATGCGCTCCAGCATCAGCACTACCCTGGCGTCTTCGAACCAAAGGAACAGATATGGCAGGAGCAAGAGGACGCTGCTGTTGCGCTCCAAGCGGCCACAGAGGGCGATGCCAATCTTTGGTCGGCACAGTCCGTGGGGTTCATGGGACGCCCTAGAGATCCGGATGATGTGATTCGTCTCTCGAAGGAGAGTGAGGCGGAACCACTGAGTGATGCACACTTTCTGGTTCGAGAGCGCATTATGTTTCCTTACACGTATGGATACCGATTCGCTCATCATGAGGGTCGAAATGGGATGAAGTCGCCACCGGCATCGACGGAACAAGTCATCCATATTGGAACAAGTGGGAGGAGCCCATTTGAGGCGATCGATCTATCCAGTTTCGCGGAAGCCCTCGCCACACGGGGCTGTCGACTGAGCTTTCAAGACACAATGGGCGAGCTCACGCTCTCCTTGTGGCTACGGAGCTTCGATCCAACAACTGACCAACAGACTTGGGAAGGATGGGACGGGGACCGCTGGATTGCGGCGACGTGTGGAAACTCCCGAGAGGTGGCCTGGTTAACGAGTTGGGATACGGAGCAAGACGCCGTGGAATTTGCTCGAGTGGTCAGTGAGCTAGTCGGAGCGTGGCGGCAACGTGCCAGGTTGACCTCGGGAGTGAGAGTTGAACGGATGGGAAGAGATGTTTTCGTTGTAAGCGACGGCATACGGATGGACGTCGGTCAGGTGCAAGCGCTTGCCCATAGGGCGCGAGTGGCTACCCGCGATGAACTTCTGGCGCATTTCAAAAGGACCGGCGTGAATGTCGATCGATCAGTGCAGACTAAATAGCCTGACGCGAGGAAAGGAGCTCAGGAAGCTACCCGCTTGGGTTCCGGAAGAATGGTCCAGCTCGTGAGCTGAATGTTACTTGGCCCCGTGCACGAAGAGCTGGCGGTGACGGTAGATCGACAGGGCACGCTGTTCGGCCGCGTCCGCTTCCGCCGATTCTCCCGTTTGACGATAGAGCCCGCTCAGGAGCGACAGGGCTTTCGCTTCCGTGAGCGGATCGCGGAGGGTCTGAGACAGAAAAATCGCCTGCTTGCTCGATTCGATCGCCTCTTTCACCCGGCCGCTCGCGTCATCCATGTAGGCAAGTTTGAGGCGAAGGGAGGCTTCCATGGCCATGTCGCGCTCCGTTCGCGCCAATTCGAGGCCCGCTTCGTACTGGGATCTGGCTTCCGATTCCTGATCGAGGAGCCATCGGGCGTCGCCCAGCGCGACGGTTGCCGAAAGTTGCTGGGATGAATCCTGCCTGGCATGTGCATCCGCCAATGCGCGCCGCAACAGCGCCAATCCCGGTTCTACCTGGCCGTCGGCCACTTCCAGCAGGCCCAGCCGAATCGCGGCGTCGGTTGTTCCTCGACGGTCTTTTGCACGGTCGAAGAGTGCGGCCGCCTGTCGCAGAGCATCCCGGGCGACATCGGTCTGGCCCAGTCCGGCGGCGATCCGCCCCATGGCGAGCCAGGCGCTGGCCTGGGCCGGACGATCGGCCGTCCGCGCATAGAGAGAGGTGGCCTCCTGGAGTTCGGCATAGGCTTCCTGCAACTTGCCTTGTCGCTCATGCACCAATGCAATCTTGACCAATGATGCCGCGATGCCCCCGGGCTGCTTGGCTTTTCGGAATTGCGCCAGGGCAAGGTGGTAATACGTCAGCGTTTCGCGGAAATGATGCTGATGGTCGTGGATTTCTCCGATCCGCAGCAGCTCGTCTCCGGTGAGTTGGCCGGTTGAAGACGCAGGGTGAACGGGCGGAGACGAAGCCGGCTCCCATCCGGAAAATCCGGCGGACAGGAGAACACCCACTAAAGGCCAGCCGGCAAGCTGCATGCGTTGAGCATGCGCCCCTAGCAGTGCAAGATCAAGCGGTTGAGCCTGGAGTCGGGGTCCTGCGGTTCGCGGCGGCGGGGAATCTTCTTACGGACTTCATGCGGCCGTGCCGGCCGCGAGCTTTGCGAACTCGCGCATCAAGATCGAAACGCGAGCCACGTAGTGGCGAACGTCATGATCGCCGCACCGCTGTCTGGACGTCAACCGGAATCCTCGAGCGACGAATTCGCGGCCCGCTCCGGCTCCGCAGAGATGGATCACCGCGGCCAGTTCCTGCTTTCTCCGCAACGATACCGCGGCGAAGCGTCTGGCGCCGAGAATTTGAGTCACGCGACGGTCCAGGAGCGCCGCGGTCATCTCGACCGCGTGAGTCGGCCATACGCGCATGTAGAACTCGTTGAACCAGCACGAACGGAGATCGTGCCATGGCCCTTCTTCGACGACCTGGTGGTTGTGGATGCAATAGCGTTTCGCCTCCTGGAACGTTCCGTCGGTGATCTGATAGAGCCCGACGGCGCTCGATGCCGGCCGATACACGCCCAGCGGATTCCATGTCAGACGCCATCGCCAGTACGTGCGGGCCACGGGGTTGCCCCCGCTCTCCAATTGCGCCAGGGCTGCAAGAAGTTCCGGCGTGATGATGGACGTGGAATGTTTGACGAAGAGGGACTTGTATTGCCGCCACGTATCGGCGGGATTCTTATCCAGGGTATCGTCCAGCGGAAAGAACAGTTCGGTCGGTTTGTGGATCGCGTGGTAGGTCCAATTTACCGTGGACCAGATCAAGAGGAGCAGGAGTCCTCCCACGATCAGCCGGAACGGGAACGGGGCGGCCGCCAGGGCCGCCCGCATCAACTGAAACTCGTTCCATCGCGCCTGTAGGAAGCGCCGGATCCGTGCGAGCCTCCTTCGAAGACCGGTTCGTCTCCCCTGAGCTTTATGAAAGGAGCGCCGGTTCGGTCTGGCGGCCATGGCCCCACTATACCCCGAATCGCCGGAGAGGGAATCCATGCCTCGCTTCCCGCCTCCGACGAGAATCCGGGCTTGCTATTGCGTTTCCCGGCAGTCCACGATGGGTACGGAGACGAACGAATCGATCGAACGCACAAGGAGTCGAATCGTCACATGGCCTATTTACCGATCGAGCACTACGGCATTATCGGAAACATGCGTACGGCGGCTCTCATCAGCCTGAACGGATCCATCGATTGGCTCTGTATTCCGGCATTCGATTCGCCAAGCGTGTTTGCCGCCCTCTTGGACGACGGAAAGGGTGGACGGTTCGAGATTGCCCCGAATGATCCGGCCGCGCGGACCAAGCAGTTTTATTGGTCGGAAACCAACGTCCTGGTCACCCGCTTTCTCTCGCCCGACGGCGTCGGAGAGATCGAAGATTTCATGCCGACCGGCTTGCCGACGGAATCACCCTGGCATGATCAGTTGGTCCGTCGCGTGAAAGTGACGCGCGGGTCGCTGGCTTTCAAGATGACGTGTCAACCTGCGCTGGACTATGCGCGCGCGGCTCACCGAACGGCGATCGGGACACACGGCGCCGTCTTCGAGGGAGCGCCGCTCTCCCTCGGCTTGTCGAGCAGCGTGCCCCTTCAGGCGGTCGGCGACGCGGCGGTTTCGACGTTCGTTCTCCAAGAAGGACAGGAAGCGGTCTTCGTGCTGCATCGGCTGCAAGCCGGCGAAGCCTGCCGGCGAGGCCCTTCCGCCGCCGAAACACAGCAGATCTTCGACCATACGGTGGACTACTGGCATGGGTGGCTTTCAAAGTGTACCTATACCGGACGCTGGCGCGAAATGGTCTATCGCTCCGCGTTGACGCTCAAGTTGATGACCTACGAACCGACGGGAGCGATCGTGGCGGCGCCGACGTGCAGCCTGCCCGAATCGATCGGCGGAGGGCGGAACTGGGACTACCGCTATACCTGGATGCGCGACGCCGCCTTCACGCTCTATGGATTGCTCCGGATCGGGTTCACCGAGGAAGCTCATGCCTTCATGCGATGGCTCGAAGCCAGGGCTGGCGAGGTCGAAGCCGACGGGTCGCTCCAAATCGTCTACGGCATCGACGGACGACATGATCTCAAGGAGGAGGTCCTGGGTCACCTCGACGGCTATCGGGGTTCGCGGCCCGTGAGGATCGGCAACGGGGCCTACCAGCAGCTGCAGTTGGATATCTACGGCGAGCTGTTCGACTGTCTCTATCTGTACAACAAGTACGTCATGCCGATCGGTTTCGATGCCTGGCTGCGCATTCGTCGGCGTCTCAATTGGCTCTGTGACAACTGGCAGCAACCCGACGAGGGGATTTGGGAAGTCCGCGGCGGCCGGCGGCATTTCGTCTATTCGAAGCTGATGTGCTGGGTGGCCATGGATCGAGGCCTGCGACTGGCCGGCAAACGGTCGTTTCCCGCAGACCAGGAACGGTGGATGCAGGCTCGAGACCAGATCTACGAAGAAATCATGTCGAAAGGCTGGAGCCGAAAACGCGAGGCATTCGTCCAGCATTATGACGGCGAGGCACTCGATGCGTCGAATCTCATCATGCCGCTGGTGTTTTTCATGGCGCCCAACGATCCCCGCATGCTGAGCACGTTGAAGGCGATCAATCGTTCTCCGAAAGACGGAGGGCTGGTCTCCGACGGTCTCGTGTATCGGTATGACAGCGAGACGGGAAGCGACGGCCTCCAAGGACGGGAAGGAACCTTCACCATGTGTTCGTTCTGGCTCGTGGAGGCGCTGACCAGGGCCGGACGTTTCGATCCATGTAAACTGGCGGAGGCCAGGCAGCTATTCGAACGGATGCTGGGGCACGCGAACCATGTCGGCCTGTATGCCGAAGAAATCGGCGAGAGCGGAGAGGCACTCGGCAATTTTCCTCAAGCCTTCACGCACATCGCCTTGATCAGCGCCGCGTTCAATTTGGATCGGGCACTGGACGGCGGTCGCCCAGGTTGATCATGCTAGTGGGAAGGGCGGCGCGGTCCGAAATCGCCTGTGGCGATGATCTGTAAGCTGGTCAGGCCTGGGGTCGCCCGCCGGGCCGCCGTTCCTCAAAGGCGACGGCCGCCGCTTCGATGGCTTTGCGGAATTCGAGCGGTGCGTGGATTCCGGCGAAGGTTTCCCTCGTGGATCCGGTGCCCGTCACGTAGATCGTGCCGAAATTGAAAAGGCGGCCCCAGAGCGTTTGCTCGACGCCGATGTTCTCGACTTTGGTGAGAAGCGTTTCGAGGGTGTGACGCCCCACGATGCCGGTTTTGATCAAGACGCGCTTGTCGCTCACGGCAAATTCGGAGCAGCGCCAGGTCAGGTAGGCTGAAAGCACGGTGCCGGCGGGAATGACCAGGATGAGGAGCGACCAGTAAGGGTCGAATCCCTGATTGATCGCCAGCCCGACGAAGGCGAGGCCGAGGATCGTCAGCAGGACGGGACCGACGAAGAGTTTCCAATGCAGACGCGCGCGGTAATGCACTCGCTCGCCCGGCAGGAGATTGTCATCAACGTATCCCATGGCGATCTTCTTAGCAGAGCTGCTGTGCGATTGCCAATAACGTTCGGCAGGTGACCGCCTCGATCCGCCACGACATCCGGCCTGGGCTAACGATGTCCCCCGCTGTGACCGCCGCCGCCGCCGGCCCGCCCGAACGCGCGTCCCCCCTGATGGTGTTGGTGAGGGACGGTGTACGGAGCACGGAGGATCGGAGGATTGGGTTGCGCCATATGCGGAGGGTGAATTTGCTGGAGCGTGGGAGGCAACGGGGACGGCAACGGCGGCAAGGGAGCAAGCGACGGCCCCCGATGCATTTGGGCATTGGTCACGGCATTGGAAGAGGCAGGAGGAAGCGCTTGTGTCGGGATCGGAGGCCGCATGGCGTTCGTGCCGGCCGCCGCCGAGGGAAAGGATGGAGAAGTCGGTGCGGGTGTGGGCGCCGGGGGAACGAGCAATGAGCCGGAGGACGGTGCCGAAAAAGTCGCAGCAGGAGGTGCGGGGGGCAAGCCGGCCGATTGAGCTGCGATCACCTGTTGCACCGTGGGAAGGTGGCGATTGTGCGGTTGAAGGCGTTGTGCTTGCACCAGCAGTCCGCGGACCTGCTGCAGGCCGATCGACGGAGACGGATAGACTCCCGGCGTCACATACACCCAATCAGTCCAAGCTTGAGACACCAGCGCATTGGCCTGGATTTGGTTCAACAGGTCCTCCCGTTGACGGCTTACCTGCTGCACTTCTTCGGGTGAGACGGCCGCGGCCAGGATCTGATTCGCGGCGTCCAGTTGCTGGCGCAACTGGTCCGTTTCCGACCGCAGCGCAAGGAGTTCGGTCTTCGCGCTCTCATTTTCGTGAAGGGCCATGATGGCTTGCGCCACTTCATCCGGGTCGACTTGGGCGGTCAAATCGGCTCGGATGACAATGGTGTCTCCATCGAGAGCGGTGCTGATCTTTTGATCGACGACCATGACGATTCCGGCTGTGTACGTGCGGATTTCGTCCCTGGTGAGTTCCATCCCCGTCACCTCGGTGATGCTTTCCAGATAGGTCGCCACCTGTTCAAGCGCCTGCCGCTTGGCCGCTTCGACCGCCAGGCGGGTTGCGTCACTTTTTGTATCGTGATCTCCCATGCGGTATTCACCGCTTGCCGTCACCACGCGGACATTCTCGGAAGGGGGCCGTTGCGCGGCCGGTACGACCGGCGGATTTGAGACGGAGCCGAGATCGAGCTGGGTGACCCGGCTCTGGTACTTTTCCGGAATCGAGCTCGACTCGGTGGTGAAGTTCTGCGTGCCGGAATCGTCGGTATAGGTGTAGATCGTCGTGGCGGCGGAAACGGGCGATTCGAGGGCGACAAGGGCGGCGATGACAGGACAGAGCCAGAACTGGAATCCAAGTCGGCCGTACCAGGTCAACATCCCTGTCCTCTTATACGATCATGACCAGCTTAACACAGAGGCAGGGTCTTGAGCCGATCAAGGCCGTGCGCGTCGTAGCGTCTATGCCGGTCATGGAATCGTGGCGAACCATTCCCTTCGCGAGTTGACAGCCGCATTCCGTGCATCGTAGCCTGAGCCCGTCGCATCCCTTCCAGGCACTTTCGACATCAGGGGTCGTGATCATGCCCCTCTCCATTTCAACACTTCGGTCGTCGGTAGCTCTCGCTCTCACGCGGGGAGCGACCGCTGGGGGAATGGTCGCCTGGGCGCTGTCGGCCGTTCTGTTTGCGGCGCAGGCCGATGCGGACGGGACTTTTGGTCCGTCGTCCGTCAAGAGGGGCGTTCTCCTGGTAGCCAGTCCGACGCTCGGGGATCCGAATTTTCGGGAGTCGGTCGTCCTCATCGTCGAACATGGTGAAGAAGGGACGCTGGGAGTCATTCTGAACCGTCCGACCGAAGTTCTGCTCTCCGAAGTCCTGCCCGACATCGCGGCTCTCAAGGGAACGCGCTACCAGTTGTTTGCAGGCGGTCCGGTGCAACCGGCTCAACTGCTCATGCTGTTTCGTCTGAAAGAGCCTCAGGCCTATGCGCGGTCAGTATTCGACGGGGTATATGTAGGAGGCACGCCTGAGATACTGGAGCGTGTCATCAGGCAGCCCAAACCGACCGAGACGTTCAAGGCTTTTGCCGGATCCGCCGGATGGGCTCCGGGGCAATTGGCTTATGAAATGCATCAAGGGGCATGGGCCGTACTCGCCCCCGACGCGGCCGGTATTTTCGATCGCAAACCCTCTACCCTCTGGCGCGATTGTCTCGATCGACTTCAAGCTCCCAGGGCGATCGGCTACTGAACCGGCGCACAGGGCTTAACTGGCTCTCCTCGTCAGCCGCTGCAAGGTGCGGTTCAACTTCGTTTGATAAGTCGTCGAGACCGCCTGAAATTCGACGCCGATTTGGCGTGCGTGACACCACCTGACCACGGCCTGTTCGATCAAAATCAGGGTGCTGCCCTCCAAGAAGCACAGAAGGAGGTTCACTTTCATCCCGGCAGAGAGCTGTAATGGGCTTTCAAGACGGCAGCCCGCACGGGAAAGGTCCAATGATTTGGTGATGAGGTGGGGGTAGTCCTGGTAGGAAACCGTTCCGGTAAACGCGACAGGGAATCGAGGTTCTATTCTCAAGGTGCGACACATGCCTTTCTGCAGCGGCAGCTGCATAATACCGTATTAATTATTGTCATGATGATGACGATTCAATGAATCGGCTGCCGATGCAGAGCTGATGCCAGTGATTAAGGGCAAACTATACATATGTTTCCTAATGATTTCGTACTTTCACCGTTGGAAAGTGGAAAGACCGGGTCATTCATGCCACAGAGGTGAAGGGAATTGAGAACGGTTGCAGGCTTGAGAGAGTCTTGACGCTCATTGATCCCGAGCGTAGGTTTTTACCAGGAACGGAACAGCGGCTCGGCAGGAGGGATGCCGGCCAGACGGAAACTTCGCATCGTGTAAGCCCGTTCATCATGACGGATATATCCATGGGGACTCTGAAAACTCGGTCAAGGAGCGATGTCGGGCAACCGGTCCGAAGACTGAACCGTGTGCCGGGAGGGCGGCCTGCCGTGGCCGCCAGCATCGGCCTTTTGATGATCGCTCCCTGTTCCCTTTATGCGGAGATTCCCTTGGACCACATGGCTGGATCCGTGGATGCGATGGTTCCCCATCAGCGGCATCTTGGTCCCCATATGAGATGGACGTCCCTACGGCCGGTCGAATCCGGGGATGAGCGACGTGCCGATCAGATCGTACAAGTGTTGCGTAGTGCGATCGAAAAATACCGGGACTACCGGGTGGCCGAGAGCGACGGCTTTGTGCTCCTGCACCCCGAGCGAACGGCGAAGCATTACCATTTTGCCAATAGGGATCATCGCCAACGGGCCAGAAGCGCCTTTGATGCAGCCGAACCGACAGCGCTTCTCTATAAAAAGAACGGGGAGGGGTATGAGTTGGAGGGTGCGATGTATACCGCGCCAAAGGATATGGACGAAGATCAGTTGAACCGGCGAATCCCGCTGAGCATTGCCCAATGGCACGCCCATATCAATATATGCCTGGCTCCGGACGGCAGCAGGAACCGCATGAGCCGCCGTTCATTCGGCTTCAAGGGAACGATTGTTCTGGAATCGGAATGCCGTGAGGCCGGCGGGCAATTCGTCTCTCAGGCGGGTGGATGGATGATTCATGTTTACCCATTTGAATCCACCCGAGGCAGGATCTGGACTCATTGATGATCTAACGCGTATTGGTTTTGGGCGGGGAGTGCCGCCGGAATGCCGGTTTCACGCACGCACTCCGGCGGTTTGATTCTCGGTCCACCTCACGACGGATTGTCGACCTCCAAGACCGTCAGTGTGACGTTCAGCGGCTTGCCGGCTAGCGGATGGTTGAAATCGACCACCGCCCCAGACTCGGACAGCTGTGTCACCGTAGCATGTCGTCCCGACTGATCTTCCAGGACGTCGCCTGGTTTCGTGCCTTCCGGTAGCTCGTTGGCTGATACGACGGTTTTCTTCCGCGGATCATACTGCCCAAACCCCTGATCAGGTGTCAGGTCGATTTGCGCTTTGTCCCCGCGCTTCATGCCGGCCATGGCTTTTTCCAGTGCCGGCAACATTTGATGCCGTCCCTGGACAAATTGGCTCAGGTCTCTGACCTCAAACTCCTCATTGCCCGGTACTGTGATTTGATACAGCAGCGTGACGGTCGATCCCTCCCTGATGGGGAGAGACTCACCGGCTCCGGCTTGAGGCAAGCCGGTCATATTGACTGCCACCGCTGCGATGGCCGCAATCATCACATAGAACAACCTATTCATTGTGTCCTCCTCGGTTCATAGTGTGCGCCATTGTTTGACTATTCCCGCAAGTCGTTTGCCAGCCAGGAGAATGGCAAAAACGCACGAGCCAGTGAGGAGTTAGCTCAAGTGTTTTCCGGCTGACTCAGGCACGGATGGAGAAAGGAAGGTCGAGCTGCTGCATCGTGATCGCTAAGAACGCCCTATTCTTGCGGGGTTGCAAAGCGTGACAGTCTGTTCTGTCCAGAAACAGAATGCGCAAGCATGGAGCCTCTCCCTGACGGCGGTTCCTGCTCAAGGTCGTTGTTTATGTATGGATGGGAGAGGCGGCGAGACCGGCAGCATCGAGTCGATCACATGGTGTTGGTGGAGGGAGGACAGGGGTACTCGTTACCCACGGTGGTTTCGAAGCGCTGGAGAGTCCGGTCCAACCGCTCACGGTGAGGCGAGGAGAGTGACTGAAATTCGAGCCCCATGTCGCGGACGCCACACCACCGCACGACCGCTTGCTCAATGAGGATCGGAGAATCGCCTTCCGGAAGCGACAGCAGGAGATTGACCTTCATTCCGGCATACGCTTCAAAAGGACTTTCGAGCCGGCAGCCTTTTCGTGACAGATCGAAGGACTTGGTAATTTGGTGCAGGCGGTTTTGATATCCGAGTGTGCCGAAAAAGGAAACCGGGAAGCGGGGTTGTTGGCGGATGACCATAATGATTCCTCTCTGGCGATCGACTGCGGAATTGCAATGACCTCACAGAGCCAGCATGCAGAGCCGATGCCCGAAAGGTCATGCTGTCTTGCTTGATTTTTCTACGATTCCCCTTTCCAGGCCAAGTTGTCCCGTCCATTCGTGGCCACTGGTGAAGGCCATGGAGAACGTTCTCATAGGCCGTCTCCGCCGGATCTTCGTGTTCGACCAATGCCTGCCGGTTGTTGACACAGGACATCGCACAAAGTAGCCTGCCCGCTCGTTCTGTCGGTCGATTACCCAGACCCCATGGAGGGTCGCGACAGCCGTAAGCTCAACCAAGAGCGATGACCGTAGAGGGCAGGCCGGGATCTACACCGCAATCGTTACGGCTCCCATCGGAGCCATGCACATGCCAACCTTCAGCTCTATGAGGACGACATATGATGATCACTGTTGAGTCAACTCCTGAACGTCCGGTCCCCGGGGTCACGATTCTGGCGGTTCTCGTTTTGGCACTGGTAATCCCGTCGGCCCTGTTTGCAGGAAGTCCCACATCGATGCTCATTCGGCAAGACCTGCCGGACCTACCGGGAAAGGTGGCGACGGTGTTGACCGTCCAGTACGCACCGGGAACGGCATCCGATGCGCATCAACATCCAGGTTCAGTGTTCGCATATGTCCTGGAGGGGGCGGTGGTGAGTCAATTGGAAGGAGAAAAGCCGGTGACGTACACAGCCGGGCAAAGCTGGTATGAACCTCCGGGGCAAGCTCACGTGGTGCTGAGGAATGCCAGCCGGGAGGAGACGGCCAAGATTCTCGTCTTTATTCTGACGCAGGAGGGGGAGGAGCTGAAATCACCGGTGAAATTGTCCGATGTCGGGAAATAGAATCCCGGGAGAAGCATCCTGCGCCATGGAAACCGGGCTTCATTGGATTGAGCAGTACGGATACGGAGGTCTGTTCATTCTACTGATGCTGGGTGTGCTGGGTCTTCCGGTGTCGGATGAAACGCTCTTGGTGTTCGCCGGTTATTTGAGTGCGAAGGGTACCTTGCGGATCGAACCCGCCTTCATTGCGGCGTTCCTCGGCAGTGTGGCAGGAATCAGTCTCAGTTATGCGATCGGGCGGTTCGTCGGTCTTCCGGCCATCGAAAAGTTCGGCCATCTGATCCATATGAAGCCGGAGCACCTGACCGCTTCCCGGCGATGGGTCGAACGTTGGGGAAAGTATTCCCTCCTCGTTGCCTATTTCATTCCCGGCATCCGGCATCTGGCCGCCCTCCTGTTCGGTGCCGCAAAGCTTTCTCCAGGCGTGTTCGCCAGGTTCGCCTATGCGGGGGCATTGGTATGGTCTGCCAGTTTCATCGGTCTCGGATACGCCGCGGGAGAGGAGTGGACCAAGTTCTCCCCGCTGATTCATCGGACGTTGACGGTCGTCGTCCTGTTGATGTTGTTCGCTCTGTCGATCACCTTGTCGGTCTGTCTCATACGACGGGTGAACCGATAACCTGCCGTCCAATGTATTACGAGAGGAAACGGTCATGAAACGATTGGCGTTGCCGGCAGTTCTCCTGCTGGTCAGTGTTTCCACCGGTCATGCGGAAAGTCTGTGCCGGCAATGCTTCGATGCCGCCAAGCAAGAACTGAAAAAATGCATGGAGGCGGCCATCAGCGCGGAGGACAAGGCCACGTGTCACCAGAAACATGATGCCAAGTCCACAACCTGCGAAGAAGGAGAATGCAAACTGGAGCAGGCGGCCAAACCAAGCTTGAAGGACAAACCGGCTTCCGAACCGCTTCCGGAGCGAAAATAATCGGGCACCCGGGGGGCATGCTGCCGTCAGCAAGGAGAGGGTTGGCCTCCATACTTCGACATCGGAGACGCGCGGGAGCCGATCCGTCACGCGTCAGCGCATCGATGGAGCTCTCGAACGAATCGCTCCGTTGCGGCCGCGAGACCGAGAGGGTCGGCTTGAATCCGGCTGCCGAGAATAAATACGACGTCCCGGCCGTAGAACGTCGTGAATTCAGCGATGTCCGGCGTGCCGATCCGTCCGGCCGCCGTCGGAGCCATGGGACGCACGTGTTCCCAGGCTGTCCGGCACGCCCGCGCCAACGCTGCACAGTCGTCTCTCGTCATCGCATAGCCGGTACGATAACCGGGATAGATGGACAGATCCGCGCCGGCGAGACGAGGGAGCTGACCATAGAGGGCTGCAGGGGCGATTCCGTGATCCCGATGGATCGTGTAACTGCCCAGCAGCGCGGGGTGGCTCGCGATGGGCAGCGCAAGCGTCTCATCCTCAGCCAGGAAGCGGAGCGCGTCGAATCCGGTCAGCCCCGGCGCCACCAGCAGCCCTCCGGCGCCCCGTTTTTTGGCAAGCGCGGCGCGCGTTCTCATGACGTCGAGAGGACCGCTGACGTGGACCAAATAGGGACACGGCCGGCCTCGTTTCGCCGCGGCGGTGGACACCGCATCGGCGCATCGTGCGACGCGCTCGTCGAACGGACAGAACGGTTGATCGACCAGACCCTGGTCGTCTTTGATCAAGTCTGCGCCGCCCAGCACGAATTCCGTTGCCAGATCCGCCAACTCCCGCGGTGAGCGACCGAGCGGTTTCAGCACGGCGCAGACCAGTGAACGGTCCCGAATCCCGGTCAGTTCCCTGAGGCCCGCCATACCGAATCGTGGGCCTCGCCATTGCGGCAGGATGGAATCGGGAAGCTCCCACGAGATCAGCCGCACGCCGGGGCGCAGGCTGCTTGTGCCGAACAAGAGATTTAGCAGATCAGTGAGATGCCGTCCGATCAGGTCGGCGGCGTAACTGATCCGGACTTCATAGCCGCCGGTCGGTCGAGGTTGGAAGTCTTCGAGCCGGCCCACGATCCGATGCCGTAATTCAGCCGTCAGGATTTCGTCACTGGCTTCGACGGTCTGATCCAGGCAAATCAGTTCGGCCGTGGCCCGAGCCTCGGTCTCCGAACCGCCGGCGTGATACAGGGCGGTGACGCGTGCATTTGGAGACGGTGGTTTCGATTCAGCGGAGAGTCGTACGCTCATGAGCGATGTTCGCGCGAGCTGTCAGGGTACGCCGAAGGAAATGGAATTGCCAGCCCGTCTTGAAACTGCCGGGGCGAGCGGGTTCTCGGAATCGTGTGCCGCGTGAAGAGTAGAACGATGGCCAGGAGGCTCCCTCGCCATGTCTACCACCTGGCCGAAGCTGCGAATTGGCCCTCAATCCAGCGATACGGCCTGCTTCCCGCCCAGGTATTGGTCGACCGTTCAGGGATCAAGGGGCGGGAGCGAGCGCACCTGCTCGGAGAACAGCGGAAGCGGCACGTCGTCCTTGCGGGAGGCTATGAACTCCGGGATCAACGGCCGATGCCCCCAGAGGCATTGGCCAGATGTCTTGTTGGAATGACTCCCGCCGACTGGTACAGGCTGATCAATGCACATGTCTATTTTTGGCCGGACCATGCGCGGCTGAATCGGCAACGGACCGCTTGCGGTGTACGACCGCAGGTGGTGCTGGTGGTCGATGCCGAGTCCCTGGTCGCACGATACGGTAGCCGCACGGTCCTGACTCCCATCAATAGCGGACATGCCCGGCGCCGGCCGGCTGTGCGGGGAGCCGCGACTTTCGTACCCTACGAAGCATGGTTGGCAGACGGGTGGGCAAGCGAGGCAGCGGCTTTACAGCAAAAAACCAGGTCCTCTTCGCATCGGCCGGCCGAGCTTGCGGTAGAGGGACCGATCCTCGACATGACCCGCTATCTCGTCCGCGTTGTGGAACTGGCGGGCGACAGGCCGTTCGTCCCGGCGTGACTGCCGCGCGTTTCAGCGTTTGGGCGAAGAAGGTCTCAGGACAATCAGGTTCGGTTGAACCGTCTCTTTGCCTTGGCAACGCGCGCGACGGCCAGCCGAACTTGATCTGCGAGGAATGCGTCGGTTCGCATTTGCCGGCAGATCGCTTTGGCATAGGACAAGACCAACTCGTCTTCCGGCATCAAATTGTTTCCGATACAGAGCATGTCTAATCCGGCTCTCAATCCCACGGCGCAGGCTTCCCCGGTCTGGTACTTCTTTTGGAGGCCCTGCATGTGAAGATCGTCCGAGATAAGGAGGGCGCGCGGCAGACGTTGACGAAGCTTGGCTATGGCGATCGGAGACATGGAGACGGGGGTGCCTTCCTCCCACTGTCGGACGATGCCGTGACTGACCACGATACTTTCTCCAGATATGGACTCACCGAATTGATAGAAGAGCTCCAGTTGGTCATCGGAAATCGTGTCTGAGAGGTCGGTGAGTTCGCGATGGCTGTTGACGGTCGCTCCTCCCAAGCCGGGGAAATGCTTGAGGCTCAGGCCGATTCCTGCCGCCTTTGCGGCGGCATCGAGAATTCGTACGTTGTCGCGAACGATGGCAGGTTCGATGGAATAGGACCGTTCGACGGCTCCGATGTCCGGATTCAACGGATTGAAGTTCAAATCGATGACTGGTGCCAGGTTGTAATGAAATCCGAGGCGGGCCAGCTCCTGGAAACTGTCGCCGATCAACCGGCGTTTCTCTTCCGGAGGCAGCCGGCTGAACGTCTGCTGGCTGGGAAGCGGAGCGAAGCCTTGTTCATCCTTCAGGCGACGTACCCGGCCGCCTTCCTGATCGACGAAGAGCAGCGGTCCTGATGGCAGGGCGGAGATTTCGGCGCACAGATCCCGGACCTGCTCGGGATTGCGGATGTTATTGTCGTAGGTTTTGGTTTGACAGTTGAAGTCGAAAAGGATGACTCCACCGAGTCCGTGCGTGCCGGCAAACTGCCTGAGCCATGGCGGAATTTCCGTGCCTCGAAAGCCAAGAAGGAAGCAGTGACCGATCGCAGGCCGATCGTCCATGGAAGGAGGCACCGGCTCGGTCATCAGTAAGTCGCGCCGCCGAGGTCCTGTTCCGGAGCCATCTGTCCCTCGGAAAACTTCAAGGCAGAGGGGCGGTGCTCGAAGAAAATGATGCCGCGGTCCTTCATGCCCTCATACGTGAGGATGATCTCGCTGTCGTCCCCCTGCCAGTTGAGCTGCTGGACCGGGCCTTTTGAAATTTGACCGGGCGTCCGATCCAACGGTCCATAGAGGGATTGAAAGTACGAGACGATCCGTTCATGAGTTTCTTGTCCGTGATAGCGAATGACAACCCGAGCGAACTGCCCGTCGAAGGTCAGAAACCGCATGGAGTCCACTTTCGCGGTGCCGAGGTCCGGTGGGCCCTGCTGGAGCTCGTAACCCTTGATGTGTGCGCCGTTCTCGACAAGGAGAAATTCAGGCGTCTCGGAAAAGGCCGCTCCCCAGGGAATGCCTTCAAAGCCTTTGGGGTCGTTCACCATCGGGACGGCACAGGCAGGGAAAGGCAAGCAGGCGGTCCATACGGATAGCAGACACGCAATCAGAAACCCTGGAGTAAACAGCGACCGGCCAGCGCGGAACATGTCTGCCGCCGGGCCTTTCAACCAATGAACGATCATGAGACTCATCGGGCGCATACGGGGTGTGCGTGGAGTGACGAATCGCCGGGAACTGTAATAAAACAATAGGAGGTTCCCGGCGATAACGGCGATTGCGTGACGATGGCTACTTCGACTTTTCCTTCATCGCGTTGGCCTCGCCCTTGGCCCGTTCCATGCTGCCTTTGGCGTTGCCCTTGGCCCGTTCCGCTTCCGCACTCATCTTGTTGCCTTTGGCGTCCTCCACGGCGCCTTTCGTTTGTCCCTTGACCTCCTCGGTCGTCGCCTTGGCCTCGCCCTTCATCTTTTCCATTGTGGCGGATGTCTCTCCCGCGAGTGCGGGCGAGGCGAATGCGACCAATCCCAACAGAGCTGCCGCGATTCCCAATCCGGTATGTCTCATGACTCGGCCTCCTTTGGATGTTGGCGGACGATGGATAGCGGCGGTTCCTCCTGCTTGGTACGCCGCAATGAGGGAATATCGAGACACTGCACAAGCGGGGGGTGAACAGGAGAACTCGCAGGGGAGCATTGCGCGAGATCTGCAGACCGATCTGAGGAAATGAGGAATCCCACGCGAACGCCTCTTCAGGTTTCAGTGAAAAGTCTAAGCCATTGGGTGAAGCAAAAGCAAAACCAAAAAACGGATGCTTCGCCGGCGCACGTTGACGGGATGTTCGGCCCGCAATCCTGCGTCTTGCTGAAATCGTCCATCGTAATGGCCGTGTCCAGGGGGGTGGTTGTAGGCACAATTGACAAGGAGAGGAGGTGGTTTTAGTCTGTGAGCATAGACAGGATCGATGGGGACACTATGCCTATAGTCTATGCATTCCTGCTTCTGCTTGCGGCCGTGACGACGGTACAGGCACAACCCGTTTCTCAAACGACGATCAACGACGTCGTGAAAGGAGATGTGCTGTATTGGGAAGGGGAAGAATTGGTCGTTCGAGAAATATCCGGGCATGAAGTACGGATGCGTGTCACGGCGGACACAAAAATCGAGGGTGCGGCGGCGCGGCTCAAGACCGGCGACAAGATTGCCGCCCAGCTCGCAGCCGACGGGCACGCGACCACCATTACACTGCAGATTCCAGACGGCGATGCATCTACTGCCCCGCGGGCGCGGTAGTCGATACATGCCATAGCCAGAGACCTCACGAGCCTGTGAGGCATGAGGCCCCCACGATGAAAGATCGGATGGCTGTCTATGGCTTCCTCGCTGCTTGGATCTGGTGGGTGCTTCCCCCGGCGACGGCGCAATCCGGCGCCGGTCATGGGGACGTAGCGAAGGGCAAAGTCCTTTTCGAGCGCAATTGCGCCGGCTGCCATGGAGCCGAAGGAAAGGGAAACGGCTACAAGCTGCTCGGCCCTGATCCGGCGGATCTCACGTCCAGGCGGACAGCGGCCAAGTCGGACGGAGAACTGCTCAAGACCATTCATGACGGAAAACCCAACATGCCCGCCTGGAAGAATCTCCTCTCCGACGAGCAGGCGCGGGACGTTCTTGTGTACGTGAGGACATTGACCAAGTAACGGCAGTCTCTCTCCTTTTCATCGCCGGTTCACGCGCATTCCTGCATCTTGATGTCGGTTCGGACTCACGGTAGATTCCGAGGCATTCGATTGCCTCATTCATTTGGAGATGAATCATGCCCCCGATCGTCGTGCAGAACGGCACGCTGCTGCGGTACATGCTCGATCGATATGACCCGTCAAGCTTGAAGCGACTCCGACGGTTTCTGGAACGGCAGGGGGTCTTCACCTTCAAGCCCCTGCGCACGCACCTGTTTCCCGCAGCCATCGTGGATCGCTCGAACCGACACAGCGGTTATCATCACGTCTGGGTGAGGGACAACGTTCATGTGAGTCACGCGCTGTACGTGCATGGCGACGCACGGGCCGCCGCCCGCTGTCTCTCGGCTCTCATGGAATTCTTTTCGCGGCACCGGCACCGCTTTGAGGACGTCATCGACGGCGATGCCGCACCGGCCGACATCATGTCCCAACCACATGTGCGATTCGATGGAGCCACGTTGCGCGAGTCGCGGGAAATTTGGGCCCACGCGCAGAACGACGCACTGGGTTACTTCGTGTGGATGTATTGTCTGTTGGCCTGCCGGGGACTGCTGAAACCGACTTCCTCGGACGTGAGCGTGCTCGGAATGTTTGCCCGCTACTTCCGTGCCATCCGCTACTGGACGGACGAGGACTGCGGTCATTGGGAAGAGGAACGAAAAATCGAAGCGTCCAGCATCGGCACGGTGGTTGCGGGGTTGGCCAAGCTTCGGGAGTTGCTGGCGACCGGCCCGAACCGGCGCGAGGCGGCGGGGTTATCGGATGCCGAGCTTCGGGTGCTCGAAGACCGCGGACGAACGCAGCTACGAAGGATCTTGCCGCACGAATGTATTCAGAAGACCAAGAAGCGTCGTACCGACGCGGCGCTTCTGTTTCTCGTGTATCCGCTCGACGTCGTCGGGCAGGCGATGGGTAAGCGAATTCTTGCCGACATCGCCGAACGTCTCGAAGGCCCCTACGGTATCAAACGGTACGCCGGAGATTCCTATTGGGCCGCTGACTACAAAGAAAAGTTGAGTCCTTCTGAACGCACGGTCGATTTTAGCGACACGGTCGAAGCGCGGAACGCCCTGCTGTCGCCGGGCGAAGAGGCCCAGTGGTGTCTGTTCGACTCCATCATGTCCGCCGTCTACGGACGGCGCTTCCAGCGCACGCGAAAGCCGGCAGATTTTGTGGCTCAGACGCACTATTTCAATCGGGCTCTGGGGCAACTGACCGAACCATTGCCGGGTATTCCGGCGTTTCGGTGTCCGGAAGCATACTATCTTTCGCGCGGTCGCTACGTCCCCAACGATCACACTCCGCTGGTGTGGGCGCATGCGAATCTCCTGGTCGCCATGAAACTGATGGAGACCAGCTTGGCCGAGTGACTGTGGCTGTTCATTTCTTGGGAGGAAAGTTCGACAGCACGTCTCGAAGGATTATTCGGATCCGTTCGTCCCGCTCCTGGGAACTCAAACTCGGGTCGACCGTGCCGGCCGCCGTTCCCCGCCACGCGAGTTTCTTCGATGAGGCGTCGATAATATCCACCAGCAGCGTGCCTGCTGCATAGGATGGTGCCTCAGGCTCGGCCTTCGGCTTCCCGCTCGGGTTTCTGGTGTCGACCGAATGGACGAAGGGTTTGCCCGCCATGCCGTCCGAAAAATACTGCTGCGACTGATCCGCGGGGCCTTCCTTCACTTGAATATAGTAGGCGACAAGAAAATCCGGGCGGCCGGCGGTGGAGGCCGCATAGCCCTTCAGGCCGAGTTGCGCGGCAATCGCCGTGCGAACCCGGATGTCGGTGCTCGAACTGTCCACGCGGCGGTCGCCGGTCTTCTCCTGTTGGTCCCGCATCCACTCGTAGGTCCGATACGAGTGGAAATCCACGGAGCGGTCATAGTCGTACCCGACCTTGTAGGATGCGCACCCCGATAGCGACCATATGATCAGACAATAGTGAAGAAAATTCCTTCGAGCCACGCGGTCCTCCGGTCATTAGGGTGGAAAGTGATCGAACATGGCTTTGACCACGCGGGCGATCCGCTCATCCCGCTCCCTCGCCGTCAATGCCGGATCAATCTCGGCTGACGCGGTACCTTGCCAGACCAACTTTTGCGTTGCTCCGTCGACGATGTCGACCAGGAGCGCTCCGTCTTTGTAGGGATGAACGTCGCTGACGGTGGTATAGAGGCCGGATGCCCGGTCGCCGATATAGCGTTGAGTCGATGCCCCCTTCATCATGTCCGTTACGGCCGCCTGATACGACACGTAAAAATCCGGCCGCCCGGCCGCCGGGTTGGTATAACCCTTCTGCCGCAGCTGCCCGTCGACGGCGGCGCGAATACGGGCATCGACCAAGTCATTGTCGATCCGTTTGTCTCCCGCCGGGCTGCGGGAATCCGGCATCCATTCGTAGGTTCGGTAGGCGGTGAAATCGGCGCCGCGATCGTAGTCATAGCCCACCTTCGGTGACGCGCAGGCGGACACGAGCGCGGCCAGCAGTCCTACGCATACGGCTGTAATCCGCAATACGAGGCGATTGCCGCGTGAACTGCGCTCATGTCTCTTTAATGTTGAATGGTTACCATGATTCATCTCTGAGGGGTGATGTCGGAGCAATATCATGCCGTATTCAAACATGCGGATATACCTGGCGGCGCTGGCCATGTGTGTGTCCTCACTCATTGCGCGCTTCATAGCGGCGCGTAGCCGGAAGATGTCTCGTCACGACACGGCCCCGTGAGCCTGATGCCGTAGAATTCTTGGACTCAGCCGTTTCGTCGGGCATGTTCTCATGGCGGAGAAGCCGGCCTGAGAACCGGGTACGTTTCGAGCAGGCGCTTGACCAGGCAGTCCTGATAGTCGTCAGGCAGCAGCCAGACATTGTGTCCTGAACCCGGTTTCAGACACCGATGTTGTGCGGGGACCGGATACCGCATCGAAATCGTGACGTCGCTGGAGACCCAGTCATTGGCAAACCAATAGCCGTGTCCCTTCATGCCGTGGAGTTCGTGGGCGCCGTTCACATCCGTCACATCGATGACCTCAAACGTCGAATCTGCTGCAAAAGCATCGAGTTCCTCTCGCGTGAGTTCTTTGACGTCGGGCCGTCCCACGCGCGACGTTCTGGCCAGGAACGCCGAAAAGGCCAGGGCTTCGTCATTCCGCGATACATAGACGATGATCTGGGTCGCCAACTGCCTGATGGAGGGAAAGCCGTCGCGAGCGAAGGTTTTCACGTCAAGGTCTGATGCCGCGAAGATCACGTTGCCGATGCGGAAGCGTCTCTGCAATTCATTCTGACCCTCGTCCGGATACCGGCCTCGCAGACGCACGAGCGCCTCGGCCAGCATCGGGGAGCCGCAACTGTAGGCCACCAGGTTCAGCCGCACCGCCCGCGTGTGCGTCGCCAGCTCGATCAATCGTTCGATGTGGGGAATGTACTTGAGGGCGCGGGGGCAGTCGGTGAGATAGTTCCAGAAATACAGATTGGTGGGCCACTGGAACGATATTGTCGCAGAATGGCCGAGATATCTGGCGAACGACGCCATCAGGACGGAAACCTCATCGAAGGTGACACGGTATCCGTGGACGTACAGCGTCAGGTCTTGGTTTCTGGTCAGCGCCAGATGCTCGTCGATGGCCGCCACGAACGCCCGTTCGGATTCCGTGAGTTCGCCATCCCCGCGCAGCGATCCGAACTCCCGCACTTGGTGCACGCGTGCCGGACGGGGCTTGTCGATCCGGTCGGTCAGGTCTGATGCGACCAACTGATTCCAATCCCAACCCGGCTTGCCCAGCTTCACGTCGGCAACCCCCAGCGTGACGGTCTCACTTTCTGTCGCGGAGTAGTGTCCGGCCGATCCCGCTGACACCGGCTTGCGATTGGTCGCATAGAACACCGGCAGTTCAGGCGAACGAAGGGCCAGGGGCACAAGGTGAGAGAGTTCGATGCGGGGGTCCTTGTACAGCATCGGCGTGGGCATCATATGCTGGTCGGCCGCCGTGCATCCGGCCACGAGCGCCGCGGCCGTAAGAGGCACCGCGGCCAGCAGGTTGTGGAACCGCCCTCCCGCGCGGAACCGATTCATCATCAGTCTTCGTCGGAGAATGGTCGTGATTTCGGTGCGTTCGGCACGGTTGGATGTAGCTCGAATCCGGTTCACTGTCAAGGTGACATCTTCCCCTCGATCTGTCGCGGTGGAATACGTACAATGCGGCTCTGAAGAAAGAGGGGAAATGCACAGAGACCCGTAAGGTCAGCTGTCTGTATTGGTTGCGTCCGCAATATCGGAAGATTTGACGATGTCCGTTCTATTCACAAGCAGGCGACGACCACTATGGATACAAACGGCAATCGGCATACTCCTGCTGGCCGGCTGCTCGACGACCTCCCTCGACATGACGGACAAACCAATCCAACCGCCGGCGCCGGGGTGGGGCGTCGTGGTCGGGTCCGTGCTGGTGGAAGCCGAGGATGATCCGCCGGATTCCTGGTGGAACCGCTCGTTCGGTCGCAACGCGGAGGGCTTCACCTATGAATTCCAGATCGTACGGGTTGAATTGACGGACCTGGAGGGCACATCACATCCCTATGCCAGGCGGTATCAACTGGATGCCAAGCCGAGGGTAGAGCGCACCTTTGTCGCCCGCCTTCCCGTTGGGACCTATCTCGTCAAGACGTTCCGGCACGAAGGGTTGTCCGCGATCGGAGGAGATCTGGATGTCAGGTTTTCCGTGGAGGCCGGCCGTATCCAGTATCTCGGCCGGTTGGTTCTTACCGTACCCCGGCGCGTGAGTTTTGGGGCGCCGTACACGTTTCGGATCGTTGATGCCCGCGACAGCACGCTGACGAAGCTTCAGCAGCGACACCCCGTCCTTGCCGGAGAGGTCGTGAACAGTCCGATGCAGGTGCAATAGGAATCAGCCGCATCGTCTGCCGGCTGTGAGGCGTTCATCGCAAGTGAGTGGCTTCGAACCGCGCCAGCGTCGTTCCCTGATCATCGTACAGCTCGAGATGCTCTCCGGCGATCTTCCAGGTGGCCGTGTTGTTGAGGGCGTCGAGGAATGCCTGTTCCTGTTGCATGCCTTCCGGGCAAGCCATCTTCGTCGAGGCCATGTGATTGAAGTGAAGCGTCCGGCCTTCAACCACATAACTTCCCATGAGGCGATTGCAGCCGCCTGATCCTGCCACGCGGTGATTGTCGGCGTGCAGGACGAGACTTGGTTCCCGCTGATGCTCGGTGACGACCACCGGGACGGTACCCAGCCGGGTGAGCTTCCAATAGGTATTCTCGAGCGGATCGGTCGCGAAGCGCGCTCCGCACGTTTCCCTGGGCCTCAATTCGATGATTCGCTCCACCACGAGCGTCTCGCCGGCGGCGGTTTCCTCCATGGCGGGACGCATGACGACCGAACCCTCCAGCACGACCAGCAGTTCCTCGTTCGGTTGCCGCCGCTCGTTGGAATAGGCGCGTTCCAGGTCGGCATTGTTCCTTTCCTGCGACACCGGCCACCGGCGGCCGGTCAGGCATTCTTTAAAAGTGCCCGCGTCGGCCATGTAACGGTACATCCCGCGCATGACCGTCCGCGGCTCGATCGGTTCCACGCGCGGTGACCTGATGAGCGTGTAGTGAAGTTGGGATTCGATGTCTCGCCCGTCCAGGCCGCGCAGATGCAACTCCTCCTCGCCTGACACGGTGAATCTGAAGATCTGTTCCCGTTCTCCCGTCAGGGTGAGAACCTTCCGATTGTCCGATAGTGTCCAGTTGCCGATGTCATACACGACCGGACTCGCGTCTTTTCCCAAGTAAGTTCTCGAGAGGAAATAGACTTGATCCGGAAACAGGGTGAGTTTGTACCGTAGACTGGCACAGTCGGCGCAGGGGAGATCGCCTGCATAGGTGGCGGGTAACGATCCCAGCGGGCCGGTGGGGCGATCGGGCCCGCGACGGCGCATCCCGCCAAGAAGACGAGGCACAACAGGAGCATCACACCGCAGAACCGAAACTTCGTCCAAGAGTCCCTTTTGTTGACCGGCGCATTCTTTGAACGCATTGTTTCTGCGGCATCCTAACATCGGGACTGGAGGAATCCTATGGGAGGATTTTCGGGGAGTGACGCGGTCCGTGCGGCAATCATTGAAGCAAGAGGGGAAGGTCGTGTATGCTTCCTCCGCCCCGACCGGCGTCTTACAACGTAAGCAAGGTTGGTCCATGTCCCAGCCCACCGTTTCTCCATCGGAAGTCCTGTTCATTTGTATTTCCGGTCCCGATCTCGGCAAACGCGTCTCGTTACGGGACGGCGAAGTGGTGATCGGCCGCTCCAGCCTCTGCGACGTATTGAGCGACGATCCGGAGGTCGCGGAACGACATGTCACGCTCCTGCTGAAGGAAGGGCGGGTGGCCTGCTGCTCGGTGGAAGGCGCTCTGTTTCTCGATGGGCACCGCGTTACCGACACGGTGGTCATTCCGAAACAGCAACTTCGCATCGGTCGTTCGCTCTGGCAGTTGATGGTCCAGGATTCACCGGGCACGTCACGATGGATCGGAGACCTGAGCGATCGGATCAGTTCAGTGGCCGGCGTGGAAAAACTCCAGGGGTTCGATGCGCGGGACATGTTTTCCGAAGTGTTGCGCTCCCGGACCGATGACGAGATCGAGGAGTATTTCACGGTCGGCACGCCCTCGACGACGCCTGCGCTGGAGGCGGTGAACACGGCATGGCCGAAACCCTGGGTGTTCTTCAAGACCTTTACCCTGTCGGCGGTTGCCTATCTGGGATTCGTCTTCGCCTATCACGAGTTTCAGAATGCGAATCTGGTGCCGGGCCTGATCATGACCGGCACGTTCCTGATTCCCGTCTCGCTTCTGATTTTCTTCTACGAGATGAACGTGCTGCGCAATGTGTCGCTGTATCAGGTGGTGAAGTTGTTTTTGTTCGGCGGAATCACGTCGCTGATCCTTTCTCTGTTCCTGTTCAGATGGGCCCATCTCGATTCGTGGCTGGGCGCGATGGACGCGGGATTGATCGAAGAGACTGGAAAAGCCGCCGCGCTATTTCTCGTCGTCAACAAGTTGAAGTACCGCTATACCTTGAACGGGCTGCTGTTCGGCGCGGCGATCGGTGCCGGATTTTCTGCTTTCGAGTCGGCGGGCTATGCGCTCCGGCTGGGCATGCAAAGTGGACCTGACGCGATGCTCGACAACATCACATTGCGGGGTGTGTTGAGCATGGTAGGGGGGCATATCCTGTGGACGGCCATGGTCGGCGCGGCCTTGTGGCGTGTGCGAGGCGATCGGTCGTTCAGTATTGAGATGCTCCGCGATCCCCGCTTCCTCCGTATTTTCGGGCTGGCGGTGGGACTGCATATGCTCTGGAATTCTCCGCTCGCTCTGCCGTTCTATTTCAAACAACTGGTGTTGGGATTTGTATCGTGGGTCGTAAATCTGGCCATGATACAGGCGGGCCTCCAAGAAGTTCGCGAACGGCAGCAGGCCCAGGCGTCCAGGGTTTCCGATCCACCCCGGGATCCGCGACTGCGGAGCGTCTGAAGCCCGTTTCTCCCACTATTCGATGATCAAGGTTCCCGTCATGTTCGCATGGCCTTTGCGCCGGCAGGAATAGAGATATGTCCCCGGCGGCGCCGAAACCTGGAAACGGAGCGAACGTCCCGGCTTGAGAAGGCCCGGCGCAGCCGTGTCGAGCGTCATCGTCTCTCCGGATTTTTCGGTGCCGTATGCCAGGACCGGACTGACGAATTCGTGGTCCTCCCGACCGGCATTATAGAGCGCGAGTATAAAAGGCGATCCGGCTTTCACCCGCAGGACGTTCGGCACAAACCGGTAATCTTCCGTGGTCACCGAAACGGTCTCCGACGGACCATCGCAGGCTGCACAGCAGAGAAGCGCTGTTCCGCAGACCAGTGGCAAAAAGCGACCCGCCGCCATATTCGTACTTCGTAGAGGATCAGGCGGATGCGCGGCTCGTCACGCATAGCCCGTCGGCTCATTGCCCGGTTTCCACTTGATGCTGCAACCGATGCTGGGCTTTTGAGAGCCCGCAACCGGTCGTCCCGACAAGACTGCTTCGATTGCCGCGCGAAGATCCCCTCCGTCCACCTGCCTGCCGTTACCAGGCCGGCTATCGTCAAGCTGTCCTCGATAGCTCAGTCTGCGGTCGCGATCGAACAGACAAAAATCCGGGGTGCAGACGGCTTTGTACGCTTTGGCCGTGTCCTGAGTCTCGTCGAAACAGAAGGGAAACGTGAACCCCAACCGATCGGCCATTTCCCTGAGACGCGGGGGAGCGTCGTCCGGATATCGATTGGAATCGTTGCTGCTGACAGCGAGGATGCCGAGACTGCGGTCCCGGTAGTCGTGGCCGATACGCGCCAACTCTCTTTCCACATGTTGGACGTAGGGACAATGGCGGCAGATGAACATGATCAATAGCGCATCCTTTCCCTCAAACGATTCCAGTGTCCACCACCGTCCGGAGGCGACGTCCTGGAGCCGGAAGTCGGGAGCAGGCGTTCCCAGCGGCAGCATGATTGATTCGACGGCCATGAATCCCCCTTTGACCAATCGTGATCTGATCAAGATGCCCAACTGCATGAGCCGGGTCAAGAGGTGGCACACAGGAGAAGACTGCGGGGACGTCGGACTCTTCAATGAGTCAGGTGAGCGCGCCCGCATCGCGAATGCGGTAATCCACGGAGAGGCGGCTGTGCCGGGCGCCCGTGAGTTCGAGAGTCACGGTCCCGTCGGGGGTATTCCAGGTTGCATGGTAGCGGAGATGGCCGATCATCACTGCGACGCCCCAATAATCGGGCAGCGGCTGGTACAGGTCGTTGTCCCACACGACGTGATCATCCGTCGGCGCTCCATAGGTGTCCGTCAGCGTTCGTTTCAGCGCCAGGTAGTAACCGATGAATTCGTTGAGGCCGTTGAGCGGGCGCTGCAGGAGTACGTATTGGCCGTGCGCCAACGTGTCCCGACTGAATTCGTAGCCTTCCAAGACGCCGTGGTCGCCGATGTTGCGTAGATAGATGAGCTTGCTCTGGTCGTCCTCGCGGACGTCCCCGACCACGGAGGTTCGCAGCGCTGCCCGATCTTTTCCCAGATGAGCGTGAACGGTTTGGAGAAAGGCTGTGACCTGGCCGGAGACTTCTGCTTGGAGTTCGGCCTCGTCGATCTCGTCGAAAGGAATGGTGAAGGTCGGTGACGGCAAGGGTTCCTGGATTTGGGCCATCGATGGGCCGGAACAACACATGATGAACGCGGTCGTTGTCAGGAAGGTACGCATGATCGCACCATATGACGGAAGCAAGATCGGGGTCTAGCCCTACCAAAGTGTTGGCGGTGGCAAGCGGGTGCGGCTCCGGTCGCGCCTCATTGGCCTCGGGGCTTCGCTTTGGCGGTCGGAGCGGCAATGAGCGGATTGTCAGGCCAGTGGTGCTTTGGGTAGCGGCCACGCAGGTCCTTGCGCACGTCCCGATAGGTGTTGGCCCAGAATCCGGCGAGGTCTTTTGTGACCTGGACCGGTCGCTTGGCCGGCGAAAGCAGATGCAACAGAACGGGAATTTTCCCATCCGCGACTTTCGGCGTATCGGTGCAGCCGAACATTTCTTGCAGCCGTACCGCCAGCACCGGTCCCTCGGGCTGGTCATAGTCAACACGCAGCCTCGATCCGCTGGGAACCATCAGGTGCGTGGGGGCGCGCCGGTCTAATTGCTGTTGTTGATCCCGGCTGAGTCTGGCCTGCAACACCGGAGCGAGATCCATCCGCTTGACCCGCTCCAATGTCGTGATTCCCGCCAGAAACGGTTCGAGCCATTCGTCCATGGTCTTGAGCAAGGCGTCGTCTGAAAGATTCGGCCAGTGAGAATCCGGGCCGTCCACCGCCTTGAGAAACCGAACTCGAGCCTGCCACTGCCGCAACTCCGGCGTCCACGCCAGCGTCGACAGCCCGGCCCGGCGAAGGCCCACAGACAGCGCGCGGGCGATCAGGGACGGGTTGGGATTCGATAAAGCGTGTTCCGAGAGCGCCAACGCCCCGAACCTGCGCCGCCTGACGGCGCGGACGCTTCCGGTCCGTTCATCCCAATCCACGTCTTCCATCTCTTCGATCCGGCCGGCGAAGAGCATTTCGATGCCGCTCTGCGTCACGGGAGCGGCCAGATCAATTCTTGCCCACTGCGTGCCGGCGTCGAGTCCGGCGACCACGAGATAAAGGTCGGAGGCCAGCGGATCGGGATTCGGGAACAATGCGCCGCGGCCGTTGGCAAGCAGATAGCGCGCTTCGCCTTCGTGCGGTTGCCGTTGGGCGATCCGGTCCGGATAGGCGAGCGCGAGCAACAGGCCGGCGGAGCCAGGGTCACGAGGGGTGCCGTGAGGTCTCATCGTGGTCTTGGGATAGCGGCGCCGGTAGAGGTCGGCCGTATGTCTGACCCGTCGGCACGCGGCCTGATCGACCGTCGTTTCACCGATCGATCTGTCATGACCCCACAGGATATCGAGTCGGAGTCGCAGGTCCGCTTGGCGTCTGCCGGCCGGTGCCCGCACGATGTCGCGCTCACCCAGCAAGGCGGCGATGTCGCAGGCCAAATCGCTCAGCCCAAGCGGATCGGCCTTGATCAGCATGTGAGCGAGGCGTGGATGCATCGCCAGTCCGGCCATGTTCCGGCCGTGGGTGGTGATGGACCCTGCCGTATTCAGAGCTTCCAGGCGCATTAGAAGGTCCCTGGCTTGAGCGACGGCTGCCCGAGGCGGGTCCGTCAGCCAGCGCAACTCGGATGCATCGTTCACACCCCATTCGGCCAATTCCAGAATCAACGGCGCGAGGTCCGCGTCAAGGACCTCCGGCGGCCTTCGCGCGGCCAGCGTTCCTTGTTCCCTTTCGGACCAGAGGCGATAGCAGACGCCCGGCTCGAGCCTGCCTGCCCGGCCCCGGCGTTGATCCGCCGAGTCCTGTGTCACCCGCACCGTATCGAGTCCGGTCAACCCCGTGCGCGGATCGAAGCGGGGGACACGAGACAAACCGGCGTCGATCACCACGCGCACGCCGTCGATCGTCAGGCTGGTCTCCGCGATGGAGGTGGCGAGTACGACTTTCCTCGTGCCCGGCTCCGACGGAGCGATGGCTTCATCCTGTGCCGCCTGCGGCAAATCGCCGTGCAGTGGAGTGATGCGGATGCTCGCATCGAGATGCGAGTCCTGCAACAAACGCTCGACCCGTCGAATCTCGGCCATGCCGGGAAGGAAGACAAGGAGGCTGCCTCGGTCCTGTGAGAGTGAGCGGCGGATCGTCTGGACGACGGTGGTCTCGAGCCGGCCGGTGAGCGGCAGATCAAGATAGCGGGTGTCCACCGGAAAGAGCCGGCTTTCACAGACCAAAACCGGTGCGTTGCCGAGCAACTCGCTGATCGGTCCGCATTCCAGCGTGGCCGACATGACTAACAGTCTGAGATCGGGACGGAAGAGCCGCTGCGCTTCCAGACAGAGGGCCAGGCCGGCATCGGCCTGCAGGCTCCGTTCATGAAACTCGTCGAAAATGACGATTCCGTAGTCGGCGAGCGACGGGTCCTGTAAGAGCAGCCTGGATACGATGCCTTCCGTGACGACTTCGATACGGGTCATTGGACCGACCTTGGTGTCGAGGCGTGTGCGATAGCCGATGGTATGGCCGACCGCTTGTCCCAGCGATAGGGCCATGCGATGGGCTGCGGCACGGGCGGCGAGCCGGCGGGGCTCCATCAGCAGCAGCTTTTTGCCGGTCAACCACGGCGCCGCGAGCAGGGACGGCGGGACCCCCGTCGTTTTCCCGGCCCCGGGGGAGGCAGTCAACAGCGCGTTGACGCCGGACGCGAGGGTATCGCGCAGCGCAGGCAGGACGTCTTCTATTGGGAGTCGAGTCATGATAGGGTCAGCCCTCGTACGGGCGGGAATGTATCAGAAGCGGAGACTATACAGGAGAGGCATGACGCAATATCACTGGAGCGAGGTGAAGCCGACGAAAGCCGGCTGGTACTGGTTCCGAGGGCAGATTCATGAAGCCGATCCGTTCATCGTGCTCGT
This sequence comes from Nitrospira japonica, assembly GCF_900169565.1. NCBI lineage: Bacteria > Pseudomonadati > Nitrospirota > Nitrospiria > Nitrospirales > Nitrospiraceae > Nitrospira > Nitrospira japonica. The sequence continues at coordinate 2,650,269 of NZ_LT828648.1, forward strand.
GGACGACGTGGGACAATTCCAATGGCCGGACGGAGGATATCAGGAAGTGACGCTGGCCAAAGGCGAGTGGGCGGGCCCGATTGAGGAGCCGGAAGAATAGTACGATGCGGGTCCTGTCATCGATCCAGCCCATGCATCCTCGCTCCACCCATCCCCCAGCGGGGCCCTTCCGCTGCGGGTGCATGGGCTGAATCGATGCCACCCGCAATGAAGAGCACGAGTCGGTCTGAGAGAAGAGAAGGAAAGGAACGTGTGTGTACACGTGAATGGGCGGGGCCGATCGAGGAGCCGGAAGAATAATGAGCGGTGCGGGATCTGTTACGGGCCATAACGATGGTCTTCACGTGACCATGAAAGGAACGAGAGAAGCAATGGACAGGAGGCATGAGAGATGAAGCGTGTGGGAGGAGATCCGATACAACGGCTGATGAGTCTGATGTTCAAGGCGCATCCCTGGCACGGGGTTTCTATCGGGGAGCGGGCGCCGGAGGTCGTGACCGCCTATATTGAAATCGTGCCGACGGACACGGTGAAGTATGAGGTGGATAAGGACAGCGGATTCCTGAAAGTCGACCGTCCGCAGCGGTTCTCCAACTTCTGTCCCGTCTATTACGGGCTCGTTCCCCAAACCTACTGCAGCGACAAGGTCGCCGGCCTCTTCTCGAAGCGGGCGCGGAGGAAAGGCATGGTCGGAGACCGGGACCCGCTCGATATTTGCGTGCTGACGGAGAAGACGATCCCCCATAGCGACATTCTGTTGACGGCGATTCCCATCGGAGGATTCAGCCTTGCGGACGGCGGAGAGGCCGATGACAAAATCATCGCCGTCATGAAGGAGGACGCCGCCTACGGGAGCTTCAAGGATATCGGGGATGTGCCGGTGGCATTGATCGATCGTCTGCAGCACTATTTTCTCACCTACAAGCAAGCCCCCGGGTCTGTGCAGCATAAGGTGGAAATCACCAGCGTCTATGACCGGGATGAAGCGCTTAAAGTCATTCGGGCGAGTCATGCCGACTATCGCGCGAAGTTTCCCGAGCTGGAGTCGCTCTGGCCGACCGGGATGGCCGGGTGACGATGGTTTGTCGCCGGGGAGGCCTGCGCGGACGGATGACGCGAAGATAACAAATGGCATGAGTGCCATGTCCAAGGTATGAACCAGAAAGGCTTGATCGGATTTCATGAAGATTGACCAAACCCATCCTCCCGCAGCCCATACGGCCACGGGGTTTTCACCGGGCTTCGCCGCGCTCGGCCTCGAAGCCTCCCTGCTAGCCTCCCTCGAAACCTTGGGGTACGAAGAGCCCACGCCCATTCAGCGCGAGGCGATTCCTCCATTGCTCGCGGGACGTGATCTCCTCGGACAGGCTGCGACCGGAACGGGTAAGACGGCTGCGTTCACGCTGCCGGTCTTGCAACGAATCGCCCACGGCGGCGGGCCTCGCCCTGCCGCGCTGGTGCTCGTGCCGACACGGGAATTGGCCATTCAGGTCGGCCAGGCCGTGCAGCGTTACGGTCGCGAGCTGCGCACGACGGTCTTGCCGGTGTACGGAGGGCAGGCCATCGGGGCACAGCTTCACGCGCTCAGGCGCGGCGTCGATGTCGTGGTGGCCACTCCGGGACGGATGCTCGATCACCTTCGCCGGCAGCCGCAATTATTGGCGAATGTGCGGGTCGTGGTCCTGGACGAAGCGGACGAGATGCTCGACATGGGTTTTGCCGACGACCTTGAGGCCATCTTCGGACATCTTCCTGAGACCAAGCAGACGGCGCTATTTTCGGCGACCATGCCTCCACGTATCAAGGCGATCGCACACCGGCATCTTCGGAATCCCGTCGAAATTGCGATCGCCAAAGAGCCGGTCAAGCCGGGGAGCGCTCCCCGCGTTCAACAGACGGCCTATGTCGTGGCCAGGCCGCACCGGAATGCGGCGCTTGCGCGGGTGCTGGATGTCACGGGGCCGACCTCAGCCCTGGTGTTCTGCCGCACCAGGCTCGAAGTCGACGAAGTCACGTCGATGTTGAACGCACGTGGCTATCGGGCGGAGGCGATTCACGGCGGAATGAGTCAGGTCCAACGCGACCGGGTGATGCAGGCGTTCCGGGCTGGTCAAACGGAGCTGCTGGTCGCGACCGATGTCGCTGCGCGCGGTTTGGATATCCCGCACGTCTCTCACGTCGTCAACGTCGATCTGCCGTCGTCCGCGGAAGTGTACGTCCACCGCATTGGCCGGACCGGTCGCGCCGGACGTGAAGGCGCGGCCATCACGATCCTGGATCCTCGCGAGCAACGGCTCTTGCGGAGCATCGAGCAGCATACGAAAGGTCAGGTCGTCGTCCTGCCGATTCCGACCGCCGCCGCGCTCCGCGCGAAACGAATGGAACGGGCCAAGACCGCCGTCCTCGAAGTTCTGAAGGCGGGAGATTTGGACCAGTTCCATACCGTCGTCGAGGACCTGGCTGCGGCAAGCGATCCGGCGAAAGTCGCGGCCGCCGCCTTGCGATTGGTGTTCAGGGCGCAGGGTGGCGAGCGGCCGGAACAGGACATTCCCGCTCCGGTGCTTCCGAATGCGAGAATGCGAGATCGGGAAGGGCGTCCCGGCGGTCGAGGGCATCACGAGCCGCAACACGGAGCCGAGCCTCGCCGAGGTCCGAGAGCCGGTCATCCGGTCCGACAGCCGGGTCTGTCCCGGGTATACATTGGAGCCGGCCGTGAGGTTGGGATCAGACCGGGAGACTTGGTCGGCGCGATCGCCAATGAAGCGAAGGTGAATGCCAAGGTCATCGGCGCGATCGAGATCGAGGACCGCTTTTCAATCGTGGACGTGCCCGAATCGATCGTGCGGGACGTGGTGGAGGCGTTGAACCGAACCCGAATCAAAGGGCGCAAGGTGTCGGTTCGGTTGTTTCGGGAGTGAGCTGCCTCGGGCAGTCCTCCCGTGAAGTCCTTGCCTTTTATTGCACGTATTTTTAGAATAGCTCCATGTCTGGCCGGAGACTGTTTCCTCAGCATAGGATGTTGACCTGGCTCAGTTCCGGTGTACTGGCGTTGGGCTTGCTCTCCTTTGTCCTCGGTCTCACCTTCTCCAGTGAGAGTGCCTCGATATCCTGGGCCCAGCCGGTGGTGGTGGACGGCGAGGAAGCCGATCCGTTGGAAGACGCCATCGGTTCGACCGTTTCGGATCATCAGGCCGCTAGTCGTATTGTCCTCGCCGGGTCTCGAATAGGACACCACGCTCCGCCCTGGGTCACGCGCGGTCTCGTGCATGACATCGTGTTTTTCGATCTCGCCTCTCGTCCGCCTCCCGTCCTGTAATTCTCCGACATCGGCCGTGCCGACTCATTGCGCCCGAACCATTTCGGCGCGCAGGGGTACGTCGAGGGCCGTGGTCCGCTGCCGCGAGTTCCGGGAATCAAGGAGCAGGAACGTGGAACAGAAGATTCTGATTATCGACGACCATCTCGAGACGTGGCAAATCCTCAGCGCGATCGTGCGCTCCCAGGGGTTCCGTCCGGTTTGGGCTGCGGACGGGGTCAATGCGATGAGCGAGGCCCGCAAGCAGCGCCCGCAGGTGGTCCTTCTGGACTTGGGTTTGCCCGGCGGGGACGGGTTCGTAGTCTTGGAGCGCCTCAAGGCCAACAAACTTCTCTCGGACATCCCCGTCATCGTGGTGACGGCGCTGGAGGCGAAGACGACGGAGAGCAAGGCCCTCGAGCACGGGGCGGCTGCCTTTCTGCAGAAGCCGGTGAAACCGGACGAATTGGTTGCCACGATCCACGCGGTCGTCAAGAGGAACTGATTCGCAACGAAAGGACGAACGGTGGCGGGTTTCGGATTGCGAAAGCATCAACGGTTCAAAGACTCGGTGCCGGTGCAGTTCCGAGGCAAAGGCGTGGTGGGAGAAGGCCGATTGAAGGACCTGTCGCTGACCGGCGCCTCCATTTCAGGCGACGTGCATGTGTCGACCGGCATGACGCTCGGCCTGCAGCTGTTTTTTCCCGGCGACCGTGAGCCGTTGCTGATCGATCGGGCCATCGTGCAGTGGGTCAAGGGCGTGGAATTCGGCGTCGAACTAGCGGCGAACCCGCAGATTGCGGAACGTCTCACCACACTCATCTCCGAAAAGGTCAAGAAAAGGCACGGGCCATCCAAGAGCTAAGGCGTTACGCTCGCTCGAGTTCCGTGATTCGGCGGACTTTTCCGCCTCTCGCTTCCTGTCCGGCATCTTTCATCTTCCAATAAATGGTGAAGGGTTGACGCCTGCCGTAGGCGGATCGTAGTGTCATACAACGCGGGGTTGCGTATGATCCCGGATGGATGCAGGGAGGTCCATGATGGCGGAAAAGTCGGTCGAACCGCATATCTTTGTGATTCTCGGGGCGACCGGAGACCTGACCCGCCGGAAATTGATGCCAGCCTTGTTTCATCTGCGTACGTTGGGAGAATTGCACAAGCAGAATACGCTCATCGTCGGCGCCGCCACGCCGGAGATGAGCGAGGAAGCCTTTCGCCTGTGGGTCTACGAAGGTCTCCGGAACTCCGGCGCGCCCGACTCACCGGATCTGCGACGATGGTGCGACGACCATCTGCACTATCTGACCGTGCACGGAGGCGCGCTGGAGGACTATGAGGCCTTGGCGGTTCTGCTGACCAGGCTGGAAGGCACGGGCCGCAAGCCGGCGAACCGGATCTTTTACCTGGCGCTACCACCCACGATCGTACCGTTCACCGTCGAACGGTTGGATCAGACGGGCCTGCTCAAAAGCGACGGGTGGGTGCGCGTCGTGTTCGAAAAACCCTTCGGTCACGATTATGCTTCGGCGCGAGCTCTGAACGCGCTGCTGCATCGCCATTTGGACGAATCGCAAATTTACCGGATCGACCACTATCTCGGGAAAGAAACCGTTCAAAACCTGCTGGCCTTTCGATTCGCCAATCCGATCTTCGAAACGCTGTGGAATCGTGACATGGTCGAAAGCGTGCAGATCACGGTTGCCGAAGACCTCGGGGTCGAGCACCGCGGGAGTTACTATCAGGAGGCCGGAGCCCTGCGCGACATGGTGCAAAATCACCTGACGCAGCTGATGACCGTCGTGGCGATGGAGGTACCGGTCTCGTTCGATGCGGCCGCGATTCAAACCGAAAAGCTGAAAGTCCTCCAGTCCATCGATCCGATCGATCCGCGGGACGTCGCGTTCGGCCAATACACCGCCTGGAGCGTGGCGGACCGCGTGATTCCCGGTTATCGGCAGGAACAAGGCGTGTCGCCGGACTCGATGACGGAAACGTTCGTGGCGATGAAAATGGACGTCCATAACTGGCGATGGCGGGGTGTGCCGTTTTATCTACGGACTGGCAAGCGGCTGCCACGCAAGCTCACGCAAGTGGCCGTCACCTTCCGTCCCGCACCTTTTCAGGTCTTCCGTTCGCTCGAGCCTGAAAGCCTGGATCCCAACCGGCTGCTGATCACGCTGCAGCCCAACGAGGGATTCGCCTTGTGCTTCTCGGTGAAGACGCCGGCCAGGCCGCTGAGTTTCACGTCCCAGTCCCTGCAATTCGACTATGGCAGGGCGTTCGGGGGCGAATTGCCGGACGCCTATGAAACGCTGCTCCGCGACGTGATGATCGGCGATCAGACCCTGTTCGTGAGCGCGGATTTCACGGAAACCGCCTGGCGGCTGTATGACCCGTTGCTGGCCGGTCGACACGACGTGCATTTCTATACCGCCGGCTCCTGGGGGCCGAAGGAGGCCGATGCGGTCGTGGAGCGCAACGGACATCGCTGGCAGCTGGGGTGGTAGCAGGTTATGCCGGCCGAACCAGCCCCCCTCTCCACTAACATTCCGCAGCGGCTGGATCGTCTGCCGTGGTCGCGCTGGCATTGGCTGGTGGTCACCGCGCTGGGCGTGACCTGGCTTCTCGACGGGCTGGAAGTCTCGATCGTCGCCTCGCTCGGGCCGATGTTGATGAGCGCGACGACGTTATACCTCACTGAATCCCAAGTCGGATTGACGGCCTCCGCCTATCTGTTCGGATCCGTGCTCGGGGCGCTTCTCTTCGCCTATCTCACGGACCGACAAGGGCGAAAAAAATGGTTCATGATTACGCTGACGCTGTATCTGGGCGCCACCGTGCTGACCGCCTTGTCCTGGAACCTGCCGAGCTTCATGGTGTTTCGCTTTCTGACCGGCGCCGCCATCGGGGGCGAGTATGCGGCGATCAATTCGGCCATCGACGAGCTGATTCCGGCGGCACGCCGGGGCCATACGGACCTGGCGATCAATGGCAGTTGGTGGCTGGGATCGGCCGGAGGCGCGCTCTTGACCCTCGTTTTCCTGGATCCCGCCCTGTTTCCTGAATATTTGGGCTGGCGTCTCTGCTTTCTCTTCGGCGGCGTGATCGGGGTGGGGGTGGCGCTGGTCCGCCGGATGATTCCAGAAAGCCCCCGTTGGCTGATGACTCACGGACGGGTGCCGGAAGCCGAGTCGGTCGTCTCCGGCATCGAGAAACAGGTGGCGCAGGAGCGGGGACCGCTGGCGGATCCTCAGGGAACGCTCACCGTGCATCCGAGGCCTCACGCCACTCCGGCGACCGTGGCGCGGGAACTCTTCGGGACCTATCCCAAACGCACGACGCTCGGGATCGCCCTGATGGTGACGCAATCCTTCATGTACAACGCGGTCTCGTTCACCTATCCGCTCCTTCTCACAAAGCACTATGCCGTGCCGGCCAACCGGGTCGGCTGGTATGTGCTGCCCTTCGCGCTCGGTAATTTCCTGGGGCCTCTCTTGCTCGGGCGGTTTTTCGACACGATCGGCCGAAAACCCATGATCACCATGACGTATGCAGTGGCCGGTGTGCTCCTGGCGTTGACCGGGTATTGGTTTGAACAGGGAGCGTTCACGCTGTCGACGCACATGCTGGTCTGGTCGTTGATCTTTTTCTTTGCGTCGGCGGGCGCCAGCGCTGCCTACTTGACGGTCAGTGAGATCTTTCCGATGGAGATCCGCGCCATGGCGATCGCCTTTTTCTTCATGATCGCCCAGGGGGCCGGCGTACTGGCGCCATGGATGTACGGCAAAATGATCGAATCCTCGGTCACCAGTGTCTATTACGGTTACCTATTGGGAGCAGGCATGATGCTCGCGGGTGCGGCGGCAGAATTGTGGTTGGGAGTAGCGGCCGAAGGGCGCCCGCTGGAAGAGCTTGCCGCTCCGTTGTCGTCCAGAACCACGATGGAGTAAGAGCAGGGTGCCCGGACTTTTGCGATCAGGCTATGAGAAAGGACGGTATAAGTGCCGCCCCTGGCGCCAAGGATAGACACTCATCAAGCCTATGACGGTTTCAAAAGGCCTGTCCGCCGGCCTGATCGGCGGTGGACCACCTGCTCACGGACCAGCGAGGCGACGATGAACAGGGGAACTGCCAAAAGAAAGAGATACCATGCTGCCCATACGGTGACGTCGCGCATATGGCCTCCTTTGCCCGATAACCTACGCAATCACCGTACCCGAATGGTTGGTATGGGTCGCATAGAGCTTTTGTGCGAAGTTTCCAGCGGTTTACTCTTTTCCCATCGTTGACGTGTCGCATGATTGTACCTGCCGTTGCGGTTGGCAGTCCACGAACGTCGCATAAATGCCACGTGCCGTGACCATTCTCTGACAGATAGGCGAGGCATTGCACTGCTTGCCTGAGAATTCCTGCGAGCGTAATATCGGTCCCCTCACCTACTTGGAGGAGGTGCTATGGCCGTCCGCACCATGTCCAGAAAACCCCGCATTTCAATCGATCGCGGCATTGAACGCATGCGAAAGCAATTGGCGGATCTTGCACAACATGTGAAGAAAAGAACGCCGAGCCGGCCCTTGGAGGAATTTGATCTGGAAACCGTTCATCTCATTGCCGATTCACTCGGAGAAACCTCTCCATTGGTGGACGCGTATGAGTATGCACAGTTGGGTGAGGCCGCGGGGCTTGTGAACATGACAGAAGAAGCTCCGGAAAGCGTCGGTCTGGATAGCGAAAGACAAAGTCTTATGCAGCGCGGCAGAGTGCTGGAAAGTTGCATATCAGAAATGGAAGCACGACGAGCAGCCGTGCCTAAGAAACAGTCTGGACGGCAGATCCTCACCGGGCCGCAGGTGGCGGAACACATGTCTGCGGAATTGAGGAGTATTCCTCAATCCGCAACCCTACGCGAAGCAGGTCAATTGATGCAGAAATGGAAAACCGGTTCCTTATTGGTGACCAACAGCCGGACTTACGTTGGGTTCATTACGGATTCTGCTCTCGCTCGGGATGTCGTCGCCAATGGCCTTGACCCAACCAAGACTTCGGTGCAGACATGCGCGAGGACGCCAATCGTTGCCATTCGCGGCGATCGCCCTCTGATTGAAGCAGTGCGGTTGATGAAAGAACAGGCTACAAGACATCTGGCAGTAGCGCAAGACGGGGAGATTATCGGGGTCATCTCCGTTTCGAATATTCTGCGGTATTACTCTGGCGTCGTGTAACACAAGAATGGAGCTCGCGGCGTATAGCCTATATGCCCGAACGAGGAAATCTTGAGGGTTCGTGCTGTGCACATCATCTATCTGACCCAAACATTTCTGAAGGGAGAGGAGGGACCATGGGACCGACGAAAGCGATCATCAAGGATCAAGCCCTCTATGAAGCCTCTACGGGCAAATTCATCAAGGACGGCTTCGCAAGCCGGCACGAAATCGATGACTATGTCAAACATCATTATCTTGCCTTGCCGGTGATCGACAATGCGGGCAATGCCTGGCAGCTCGACGGCAAACCGATCTATTGCTATCGAGGCAGTCAATACGAAACGGTGGACGATCGACGTGTCCATCTGGCCCGTTGCCCGGACTGCGGAGGGATGGGAATCAGAGCCGACGAATTCGTCGTCGAGTCGGACTGTATTCGATGCACCCAGTGCGGACATGAATTTGATGCGCGATTGGAGATGATGGAAACCTAATAGATTCTGTTTTTCTCGAGACGGCCGCGCTTTCCTCGAACGTAACATCTGCTCCGCCTTCCATGAGCGCGGCTGCGCCCATTGCCTGAGTATGGTCAGTACAGGTATAGGCTCGTTTGCCACCCGTAGCCTTGACACAGATACACGGCGGGAGGTCGAGATGAAATTCAGATCGCATTCGTCCAAAGGCCTGTCAGCAGGTCTCAACCGCCGACAGATGCTGAAGGTTCTCGGCGCGGCTGGATCGGCCTTGGCCTTGAATGGCACGAGCGGGATGGAGACGCTGTTCGCCTCGAACTCGCCAACGACCGCTACGGGAGATCTTCCCCGGCGTGCGCTGGGTAAGACGGGGCTAGAGGTATCGGCTATTTGCTTTGGAGGCGCGCATTGGGGCCGTCTGAAGGATGATACGGAGGCCATCCGCTTGATGCATGAAGCTATCGACGCAGGAATCAATTTCTGCGACAACGCCTGGGAATACAATAATGGGCGGTCTGAAGAATTGATGGGTAGAGCGCTCGTTGAGCGCCGGCAACGAGTCATCCTCATGACGAAAGTTTGTTCGCACGGTCGCGGCAAGAAAGTAGCGATGCAGCAACTCGAGGAGTCGCTCAGACGGCTGAAGACCGACTATCTGGATCTCTGGCAGATTCATGAAGTGATCCATGAAGACGACCCCGACCGACACTTCATGGCCGGCGGTGAAGTTGAAGCGCTCGTGGAGGCCAAGCGCCAGGGGAAAGTTCGATTCGTGGGGTTCACCGGCCATAAGGAACCCAGGATTCTTCTCAAGATGCTCTCGCACGACTTTCCCTTCGACACCTGTCAGATACCGCTCAACGTGTTCGACGGGACCTACCGCAGTTTCGAACGGGAGGTATTGCCGGTCCTCAACGAACGGGGGATTGCGCCCTTGGGAATGAAGAGTCTCACTGGGAACGGGGAGCCCATCAAACAGGGAATTGTGAATCCCGAGGAAGCGATCCGTTACGTCCTGAGTCTTCCCATCGCATCGCTCGTCAGCGGCATCGATTCTCCCGCGGTGCTCAAGCAGAATCTGGACATTGTCCGCCGTTTTACGCCGATGACGGCCGCCGAGATGAATGGGTTGCGCGTGAAAGTTTCGCGCTATGCGATGGATGGGCGGTTTGAAAAGTTCAAGCGCAGTATCCACCATGACGGCTGGGTCGGCCGTGAACAGCACGGATTAGCGTGACGATCGAGGCACAGCTGCTGTGCCGGCCTCGGTGCTTCGATCCATAGCGGCGATCGGAAGGTTTCCTACGTCGGTTCGTCTCTTCTGAGGAAGAAAGGGAGGGGTATGGCGACTCAACGGGTCAGTCCTGTGAGGATCATGGAGATCGGGATGGGGTTTTTGCCCTCGAAGGCGCTGCTGAGCGCCGTGGAACTGGGACTTTTTACCGAGCTTCGTAAAGGTCCATTGGAAGGAGAGGCATTGCGGAAAAAGTTGGGTCTCCACCAACGAAGCGCCAGGGATTTTTTCGACGCGTTGGTGGCGCTGGGCCTGCTCAAACGTTCGGGGACTCGGTATGCCAACACGGCGGAGACGGCGATGTTTCTCGACCGGACGAAGGCGTCGTATGTCGGCGGCATCCTTGAAATGGCCAATGAGCGGCTGTACCGGTTCTGGGGATCCTTGACCGAAGGGCTGCGCTCCGGCCAACCGCAGAATGAAGCGAGGACGGGGGAAGACTTTTTCGGAACGCTCTATGCCGATCCGCACCGGCTTGAGAATTTTCTCAAGGCCATGACCGGTCTCAGCCTCGGAACCGCCAAGGTCATCGCGGGCAAATTTCCCTGGAAGCGGTACCGCACGTTCGTCGACGTCGGCTGCGCGCAGGGCGGCGTCGCCGGAGAGATCGCCCTGGCTCACAAGCATCTCACCGGTGCGGGGATGGACCTACCGGTCGTGCAGCCGGTGTTCGATGCCTACGTGAAGGGCAAGGGCCTCGATCGGAGACTGCGCTTCCACGCAGGAGATTTTTTCAAAGATCCGCTGCCACGGACCGACGTGCTGATCATGGGGCATATCCTGCACGACTGGAATCTGGACGAGAAAATGATGCTGTTGCGGAAGGCCTACGAGGCCTTGCCGCAAGGCGGCGCGTTGATCGTGCACGAAGCCCTGATCGACGACGCACGGAAAACGAATGCCTTCGGTTTGCTGATGAGCTTGAACATGCTGATCGAGACTCCCGGAGGTTTCGACTTCACCGGTGCGGACTGCCGCGCGTGGATGAAGGAAGTCGGATTTAAACGGACGAAGGTCGAGCGTCTGGCCGGTCCGGACGGCATGGTCGTGGGAGTAAAATGAACCGTGTCGCGGCTTGACGGCAAGGTGGCGATCGTCACGGGCAGCAGCAGCGGGATCGGCAAGGCCATTGCGCTGCGGTTCGGCCGCGAAGGCGCCAGGGTCGTGGTGGCGGCAAGACGGTTGGCGCATTGCGAGGAGACTGTGGCGTCGATTGTTCGTTCGGGCGGGGAAGCCTGTGCGATTCAAACCGACGTGTCCGAAGAGTCCCAAGTCGAGGCGCTGTTGGCCGAAACAGTGAAGCGGTGGGGCCGTGTCGACCTGCTGGTCAACAACGCGGGAATTGGGGGCGGTGGACGGCTGGCCGATACGACGACGAAAGCTTTTGACGAGATCATCAACGTCAATCTCAGGGGCACCTTCTTCTGTTGCCGGGCCGGCTTCAATCGGATGAGGCAGCAGGGCGGAGGGGTCATCATCAATGTCTCCAGCGTCGCGGGACTGCAAGCCTGGTCTGGCACCGGCGTGTACAGTGCCTCGAAACATGGCGTCATGGCCCTGACCAAGGCTCTCGCGGATGAGGGCCGCCCCTACGGCATCAAAGTCAGCGCGATCTGTCCCGGCGGGGTTGCGGACGAATTGGTGGATGCGTCGCCTGAGGAGATCCTGCGCAGCGAAAAGATCGACCCTTTCGACGTAGCGGAGACGGCCCTTTACCTGGCATCGCTCGGTCCGTATGCGACCGTGCATCAGATCGTCATCGATCGTCTTGGTGCCGACTGGTAGAGGAAAAGGAGACGCGCACAATGCGGGAGATGATGCGATGCGGAGGCATCGTCGGCATTCATACGCCGGTGATCTTGTCCATTTTGTTGTCCGGCTGCGGACTGATGATGATCGGGCCTCCGGCCGAGAAGATTGATGTGGACTCGGGAAGCAATGAGCAAAAAAACCTTGAGGCGGTGCGGGCCATGCAGGCCGATCAAGCGGGGCATGCGGCGTCCGGCGCATCCACCGGACAGGAGTCGTCCCCCTGTGCTCCGGACGGTGTCGGCAAGAACCGCTGCGCCGATCGATAGGCAAGGGAGTCGGGAGTCTGGAAGATGGGAGAACTCCTTCATGTTCGCACGACGGCGACAAAAGAGGTCGTCGATCTGACCGACCGAGTGCAGACGATTGTCCGCCAGGCCAAGATGAAGGAGGGGCTATGTTGTCTCTTTGTCAGCCATACCACCGCGGGGTTGACGACCGGAGAGATCGGCGAGGGCACTGAAGAAGATTTCCTCCAGATCGTCGAGCAGATAATCCCCCGCATTCGTTTTCGCCACGCCCATGACCCGTCGCATGCGTGGTCGCACATGGCCGCCTCGCTGCTCGGGCCGTCGCTCGCCATTCCCGTGTCGTCGGGCAAGCTCGCGCTCGGAACCTGGCAATCGGTGATGCTGGTCGAATTGGACGGACCGAGAGAGCGCACGATCCACTGTATGCTGTATCCAGAGCGGCAATTGTGACGCGCCGGGCCACGGCGGCCAAGACCAGCGCCGGGATTCTCTTGTACCGAAATCGTCCCGGGGGGATTCAGGTTTTTCTCGCGCATCCTGGGGGGCCGTTTTGGGCCCGCAAAGACGACGGAGCCTGGTCAATTCCCAAAGGGGAGTACGATCCGGCGGAAGATCCGCTTGCCGCGGCGCGCCGGGAATTCACCGAGGAAACCGGCCTTGCGCTGCAAGGTCCGTTTGAGGCCTTGGGTCAGCTGAAGCAGCCGGGAGGGAAGGTGATTACCGCTTACGCCGTGGAGGGGGACGTCGACGCCGTGTCGGTTGTGAGCAATACCTTCGAACTGGAATGGCCGCCTCGGTCAGGCAAGATGTGCCGATTTCCCGAGGTCGATCGCGCCGCATGGTTCGAGTTCGAGACCGCCTGCCGGAAGGTATTGCCTGGGCAACGCCCGTTTCTTGACCGTCTGATGAAGTCGATGATGGGCGAGTCAGAGTGAAAGCGGGGTCGGCTCAATGTCGGCGACGAACTGCAGGATTGCTCATGGTTTGTGCACAGGGGATGGGTCGTATCGTGGAGCTTCTTGGCTGGGCTCCCAGCTTGACGGCCGGAGGCTCTGCGCGTACCATCATTTTTGCCGCCAACTGTTCCACGGTGTTACCCAATGACACGAGTCTTCCTGCTCGCCCTCATCTGCTTCGTTGAACTTTCCGTGGCTTTCTCCGCGCGAGCGGATGCTCCCGCGTCCGGGGAAGGATCCTTAACCGCGGCGTCCCGCCCTCTCATCGTCTATCTGGATGTCGCCTCAAGCACCTGGCGATCGCGGGGGAGAGTTTCGTTCGGTATTGTGCCCACGCTGAGAATGAAGCTGGTGTCAGCGGGATTCGACGTGACGCAGGACCCTGAGCGTCCCCGCGATCTGATACTTCGGATCGACTATCGAGAGGAACGGGGCCGTCCGATCACGATCGATCTCGCCGGAACGGAGATCCATTGCACGATGGTTCTCGACCAACCCTCAAAAGGGCCGGTATGGACAATCCGCATTCATGAGTCGCCTTCGTATGCGGAACTGGTAAGCGCTCCATACGTGGAAGTGGTGGAAAAGTTTCAAGCCAATCCGTATTTCTATTTCATCGGGGATCTCATACGGGGATGGTCCGATTTCAGTTTTGACCCGACGGAGGCGTTGATACAGGCCCTGGCCAGGCAGGTTGAACAGAAGCGCAACTCCCGGGGCACGACCGAGTTGGATACACTCCTGTCTCCCGCTGAAACCTTCCCCGATCTCGATCTGCATTTTGCCGATACCGCGCAGGAGAACACGGTCGAGGAGTTAGGGCGCCTCAGGGACATGCGGGCCCTCGACGTGCTCCAACAGCTGCTGTCCGATGCCGATCGCCGAACTAGGCTCCGTGCGGTTCGGGCTATCGGTGAATTCGACGCGCCGTCGGTCGAGCCGGCTGTCATGCGGGTCGCGCAGGCGGACGTCGATGCGGAAGTGCGTGAGGCCGCCTCCGCAGTTCTCGCCAAACGGGTTGCCCGCTGAAGGGGCCTGCGAAGTCGGCCGGGGCCAGGCCTACGCAAGCCTCTATTGCCATGTTGATCGAGAGCTGGAGTTAATCGAGGGAAGCACTATGTGTGGCTGAGACCGTGCACGGTTTTGGCGAGATCGTCGAGCTTGGCAATGACGTGGCGCCGCTGCTCCGGGGTCGCAAGCCGGTCTATGGTCAGGAGCAGCTCGCCAATGCGCCCTTTGAACTGGCGCAGCATGTCACGAAACTCCGGATCGGCCGTCTTGTCCTGGTTGACCAACCACTCCTTCAATCTTCCGGGCGTATCACCCTGTTGCCTCGCTTCCACCAATTCGACCAGTTGCCGATTGCGCTCCATTTGATGCGTATACCAGGACGGCAGGATATCCGGCAAATTCATGGCGGCCCTTGAGATGTCCTGCTCCTGAGCTGGCGAAAGATTTCCGAGCCACTCGCGTGTCAACGACAGGATCCGCTCTGTTCGTTTCGTGAGTCTCGTGCGGCGATCATCATGGAGAAGCCCCTCTTCTTTGGAGAGGCGCGTCTGAAGGGATTGCTTGAGGTAAGGAATCTGCCGATCGTTCACCAGCCGGATGAAGTCGGCTCCGTCCGTCGAGAATCGGCCGAAGAGATCGGCTCTCAGCCGATCGTATTCCGTAGCTGCCCAATCGACATCGGCTTCCGTCAATCCACGCTGCACCCTCATGGCTGCCTCATGCAGCACCGTTTCGTATTGTGGAAGGGCCTCCCGTCGATGGCCATCCAAGATGCCGTTCAATCGGGATGTAACGAACGAGCGCTGCGAGCGGTTGAGATCGAAGTAGCCGTCGATCTGACGGGTAATCAGCCAATCTGCATGGTTGTACAGGAGCGAGGTGGCGCAGCCGGTAAAGATCACCGGCGCGAGCAGGACGCTCGTCAGGACGAAAATGAGGATTCGGGATGTCTTCACGCGGTTAGCCATCTGGCAGGGTCGTTCAACCAGAATAAGACTTCAGTTACCCTAACACAGGCCGCCGCTGTCTTCCAGGCAGGGGGTAGGGGTTTCGCGATACGCGCAGTCGGTGATCCGGGTCGCTGCAGGACGCGTTGACAGATCCCCATCAACTGGGTAGCCTGAGGCCTCCTCCGTGTCGTGATCGATAGCTCCTGCTCTATCAAGGAGGTGCTTATGCCCCCGTTCCCGCAAGCGTATGCGCAGCAGACTTACGCCCTCATGCGCATCGTCACCGGATTTCTGTTCTTGTGGCATGGGACGCAGAAACTATTCGGCGTCCCGATGCCTCCTCCACAAGTCCCGTCCTTTGTCATCGCCGTCGCCGGTCCTATCGAGCTGATCGGGGGGACGTTGGTCATGATCGGACTGTTCACCCGCTGGGCCGCCTTTCTCTGCAGCGGGCTCATGGCCTTCGCCTATTGGATGGTTCACGGCTTCCAGGCGCCGCTGCCGATTCAAAATATGGGCGAGTTGGCCGCCCTCTACTGCTTCGTGTTTCTCTACATCTCAGCACACGGCTCGGGGATCTGGAGCGTCGACGCCGCTCGGTCGGCCGCCTGATTCCGGCGGACTGTTCCTGATCAGGCGCACGCCACCGGAGCGAGGCGGCCAGTTGCCGCTCAAGCTGTGACGATGCGCCGGATGTACGCTGCAAAGGAGCATCGTAACGGATGACTGCTGCGGAATTACTGGTCCGTTGCCTGGAGAATGAAGGGGTTCGACTCGTCTTCTCGCTTCCGGGCGAGGAAACGTTGGGATTGAGCGATGCGTTGCTCGATTCGGGCATCCGCGTCGTCCATACCAGGCACGAGCAAGGCGCCGCCTTCATGGCGGACGTGTACGGCCGCTTGTCTGGAAAGGCAGGCGTCTGTCTCTCGACGCTGGGGCCCGGCGCGACGAATCTCATGACCGGAATCGTGGATGCTTTCCTGGACAGGGCGCCGCTCGTCGCCATTACTGGTCAGGTTTCGCTCAATCGCCGGCACAAAGAGTCCCACCAGTATATCGACGTCATTTCCATGCTGAAGCCGGTCACCAAGTGGAATACGTCGATCCCGAAGAGCGAAGTCATTCCGGAGGCGATCCGCAAAGCGTTCAAGGTCGCGCAGATGGAAAAGCCGGGAGCAACGCACCTCGAACTGCCGGAGGACGTGGCGGACCAATCGATCGGAGAGGCGGAGCAAATCGCGGAGCCCCTGTTCGTACAGGCGCCTGCCGCTCCGGAACCGTCGCCTTCGCAGATCGCCCGCGCCGTCGAGTCGATTCGGCGGGCGCGGCGTCCGGTGATCCTCGCGGGCAACGGAGTCATTCGCGGTCGCGCGCATGAGGAAGTCCGACGGTTCGCCCGTCAGTTGGAAATTCCGGTCCTGCACACCTTCATGGCCAAGGGCGTCATGCCGGACAGCGATCCGCTGTCGCTCTATACGCTCGGACTCCAAGCCAGAGATTATTCGGCTTCAGTGATGGAGCGGGCTGACCTGGTCATCGCCCTCGGCTACGATTTTGTCGAGTATGCGCCTTGTTTTTGGAATCCGGATCGGGACAAACACATCGTGCACGTCGATCCGTCGCCGGCGGAGGTGGACGAGCATTACATCGTGGACGTGGGATTGCTTGGCGACATCCGTTTGGCCTTGGGACAGATTGCGCCGCACCTCGTGCCATTCGGCTCGGATTGGGCTCGCGAGGCCCGCTCGACGATCGTCGAGGGATTTGCCTCTGAGTTGCAAGGCACATCCGCCGGGCCGATACGGCCGCAGTGGGTTATGAAGGAGTTGCGCGCTGCACTGGCGCCGGACGATCTCGTCATCTGCGATGTCGGCGCACACAAGCTCTGGATGGCGAGGATGTTTCCCTGTGAGGTTCCCAATTCCTGCATTATTTCGAACGGCTTTGCCGCCATGGGGATCGCCGTACCCGGCGCCATTTCGGCGAAGTTGTTGCATCCCGATCGGCGGGTCGTCGCCGTGACGGGAGACGGCGGGTTTCTGATGAATTCTCAGGAACTGGAAACCGCCGTACGACTTCGTCTGCCGCTGGTCATTCTGATCTGGCGTGATAACGGATATGGGGTGATCCGCTGGAAGCAGATGGTGCGCTTCGGCCGTAGCGCATCGGTGGATTTCGGAAATCCCGATCTCGTTCGCTACGCGGAGAGTTTTGGAGCGAAAGGTTACAGAGTCTCTGACGTAGCCGAGTTGAATTCCGTGGTGACTGAGGCACTCCAAAGCGCAATGCCGGTCGTCATCGACTGCGCCGTGGATTATGAAGAGAATCTCCGATTGACCGAGCGCCTGACGATGTTTCGATCCTAACCTGCCCGGGTTCGCATAGCGATTCCATCGTCATACAGTATTGCCGGAGAGGACGATCTTGAGGGATGTGCTGGCTTGCAGCGCCAGGAAACGGCGAGGGCGATCAATATGCCTGTCTCCGCTGCGCACTGTCCACTGGTGGATTCCCTAGTTCTGTAAAAGGATGTTCTCAGCCCTTTTGCGTATTGCCTGACATGAGGGGCAATGCTATTGCTACGTCAATACGTTGTTGTGTCTTCACAATTCCGAACGGAGGTGTCATGACCCCACCGCACTGCAGAGGTTCGATACGTTTACTCGGTATGTCTCTCAACTATGCTCGATTCATTTCTCCCTATATCCATATCGTATTCATACTCGCCGTTCTGGCCGGCTGCAGTGGCGGGGGCGACAATCAATCGGGCGGTACCGGTAATAGCGGAACGCAGGGACAATCGACGCCGGCTCCTGCCTCGGCGCTTCCCGTCTTGAGTGTCGCGACCGACAATGGCGCGGAGATCTCCTCGAAAGAGGACTATGCGTCGGCCAAATATACGATGAAAAGCGATGCGGGTCAGATCATCAACGACAGCACGCTGGACATCAGAGGTAGAGGAAATTCAACGTGGGAAATGCCCAAGAAGCCGTATCGTGTTCGGCTGACCGACAGCGCGCCCTTGATGGGGATGCCCGCCAACCGGCATTGGGTGCTTCTCGCCAATTATTCGGACAAGACGCTCATCCGCAATGATGTCGCGTTCGAGATGAGCCGACGGCTGGGCCTGGCATATACACCCAGGAGTACCTTCGTCGAGTTGTGGGTCAATGGGACCGATCGCGGCATTTATCAACTGACCGAACACATCCGCATCGCGGACGAACGGGTGAACATTCCTCAACTGGATGAGGGCGACACCGCTCCGGATAAGATCACCGGCGGCTATTTGATCGAGATTGATGCGCGTCGCGGTGAAGATTTTTGCTATGAATCACCGAAGACCGGAGTCGTCTTCTGCTTGAGCGACCCGGAGGATTTATTGGAGCCCGGCTGGGAGAACCAGCGCGCGTACATTGAGGCCTACATCAATCAAACCGAGGACGCACTCTTTTCAGACCACTTCACCGATCCTGCCACGGGGTATGCCGCCTACATCGACGTAGACTCCGCGGTGAATTATTATTTGGTCAACGAATGGGTGAAAAATGTCGACTCTCCGCAGTTTTCCAGCGTCTACCTCTACAAGAAGCGAGACGGAAAGCTGACGTTCGGACCTGTCTGGGATTTCGACCTTGCCATTGGGAATGTCGACTACACCAATAATTTCGGGGACCCGGGCGATCCTGCCGGTTGGTATGTCCGTAAAGCACCATGGTTCGCACGGCTGTTTCAAGATCCCGCGTTCGAGGCCAAGGTCAAGGCTCGCTGGGCGCAGTTGGAGGCCTCAGGTGCGGTGGAGGGCATCTTTACCTATATCGACAATCGGGCAAGCCGGCTCAGTGGAGTCCAGACCAACAATTTTCAGATTTGGGACATTCTCAATACGAAGGTCTGGCCGAATCGGGTCGTGACCGGGTCCTACGAGGGTGAGGTCAATGCCATGAAAACCTGGTTAAGGACGCGAACGAACTGGATCGATAGTCAATTGAGCCAGTGAGCCGGCTCGCGGTGGTGTGAGTCGGCAAGGATGTCGGGGGCGATCGGGAGCGATCCGACCGGTCGCCCCCTCATTCTTTTCTGGCCTGTCGACTTATAGTCCTCCAAGTCTCGGCCGTTGTCGACCGTTCCCTTCATCCGTCAGCGCGTGACGTTCAACGTGAGCGGCGCGCTGCTGTTTCCCGAGGCGGACGAGGCCGTCACCGTGACGTTCGAGGAGCCGGCCGGGGTGCCGGTGGCCGGGGCGCCGCCGGTTGAGTTGTCGGGAGGGGGCGAGGAGGAATCGCTGCCGCCGCAACCGGCCGTCGCGATCACGACGAGCAGCAGCAATCCCGTCCACAGACGGTGACGATCGACAGTCGGCCGGTACAGGAGCAGCCCCACCAGCATCAGCGCGAATGGAGGCAGGAGGACTGCCGACATCGTCGATGGAATGCCTGGCGAGACCATCGCCACGGGCCCGCCGTTCGTGGTGATCGTCAAGGTCGTGTTGATCGGACCGCCTGCCGGAGTCACGGTGGACGGATTGAAACTGCAACTCGCGCCGATCGGCAACCCGCCGCACCCGAATGTGACCGGTTGCGTGAATCCTGTGTCGGGGGTGACGGTAATGGTCGTCGAGCCGCTCTGACCGGCGGCCACGGAAAGTTGATTGGGAGCCGCGCCGAGTTTGAAGGGGGCTGCGCCGTTCGTCTTGCATGGCCCGCCGATGTCGTCGTCGCAGACTTGCGCGATGAAAGCGACGGTCTCGTTTGGCCCCGTTTGGGCCGTGGTTGCGGCGCCTTGAATCCATTGCCCGTCCGGCGAGATACCGGTGACGGAAACGAGACTGATACCGGTCATATCTACGCCGCTGTCGCTGAGAATCTGCTGCAACTCCTTCGTGCCGCTTGCCTGAGTCCAGCGAAAGGCTGTGCCGTGGGTCCAGCCCGAGACCGGACCACCATTTTGCATCAGCGTCGCGTTCGACATGCCGACCACAATCTTTCCGTTATCGCTCACCGCCGTGGCGGCTCCTTGGGTATGTCCAGGGAGCGAAGCAATGGGCTGCATGACCGGCTGCGCAGGAGGAGTCGGAAGCACCCATCGAAAGGCGCTCGAGCCGCTGTTCGTGCTCGCCTGGCCAACCACCACTGTGCCATCACCGGTCACGGCGGAAGCGATCGAGAGCCCGGCCGGTTGCAAATCGCCTAAACTCTGAAATCCACCGGCTTGAGTCCAGCGGAAGGCTTTGCGGCTTTTTCCGCTGACGAGGTTGCTGGGATCGGAGAACTCCGCATCGCCCACGATCACGGTGCCGTTACTGCTCACGCCAAAGGCACGAGAGTTGGGCCCACCGTTCGGAGGCGTGCCGAGATCAATCATGCCGGAGAGTGTCCATCGGAACGCATGCTGCGTTACGCCGTTTGCGGTTACGTCCGACAAACCGACGATCACGGAGCAGTCCTGATTCGTATCCGTTGCAAACGAAGTCCGGCTGGCGTTATTAGGTGAGTCGAGCGTGCCGAGATCGAGCGGCCCCGTGGTTTGCGTCCAGCGAAGTGCATGGAACGGCGTGAAGAAGCCGGCATCCTGATAACCCACGGCGCAAGAACCGTCACGGCTTAGGTTTGTGCCACTCCCGCTCGCGGTTGGTACGTTGGGCGGTTGCAGTGAAATACGATTGGTGGGAGTCGGCTTACTGCCACGTAAATGAAAACGCTCCAGAGCTGCGTCAAGCAACTGGGTTTGTTGATAGGACACTTCTGACCGTTCAGTAGTGTTCAGTTCATCGTTTAGGATGATCAATCTGCCGAAGAAGCTGGTAGTTGGGTCGCTGAGATAGGGATCAAAGCGCGCTGCCGCTTCCCCAATCCAACAGAACGGCAGAACAGTTATTGCGATCAGGGAAGTCAAAAGTCGTGGGCAGTCCATGATTCTCGCCTCGTAGGGCGTTTCTTTGCTGTTCGTCATCCAGGCGTCCATTGGGATCTGAAATACCGCAAGAACCATTCAACTTGGATTGAGGGGACCCCGGTGAGACTTCCTCGCGTCGATCGATCGAGGAAATGCAGGAGGTGAAGATTCATGCGCAATATCTTGTCTAATTGTCAGGGTGGACACCGATACCATGGAAATAATCGGGGAGACAACGTACCCCCTCCAAAGAGGGGGACAAACTGCACAGCCGGATGATCGTCCCTGTCTATGTTGTGTCTGTTGATCCCTGTCATGTCCTTCGCTAGAATCACGCCCCCATCTGCCCGCGATGCTTCTCCTGTGCTGGAGGTTCCATGCCCGTCTCCTTCGCGTACCACACTGCATGGTTTGCCGTCCTTCCCGTAAGACAAGGCCTGAGACAACCGGGGCAATTTCGAGGAGGGTGCGTGAAAATGATATGGATGCGCTCGACCCTATTGTTCCTATTCGTCATGTCGGGAGTGGTGTTCGGGGACCGGCCAGTCCATGCAGCCGGTTGCGACGGCGTCGTTGGTAAATGGGCCTGGTTCGTCGGCGGCGAGGTGACCATCAATGCGGACGGAACATTTACGCAACAATCCGGGAACTCGGGAACGTGGGAATGCACGGATGCGTCCAAGGGCGCGGTCGCGCTCAAATGGAAGCAAGGCGGATACCTCAACCGGCTCGCTCTCGCCGAAGGGGGAGCGAAGCTCGTGAGTACGGATCCTTCCCAATCATTCGTGAAGGCAACGAGGATGAATCAAGAACAGGCGCTCGCCGACATACTGACGCGTCAGGACACGGGCAGCCCATCGTCTTCGCGCCGGCCCACTGGACAACCTGGCGGGACCGTGCCGATTAAACCTTCCACGCCCGTTACACAACCAAAGGCCCCAATTTCATATGATTCTCCCCAAGGTCTTGTCAGTTCCGATCCGAAGGTCGAAGCGCGATTCAAGCAGGGCTACGATCTGTACATGAAAAAGAGCTATGCGGCGGCCTTTCCGATTCTGATGGAGACCGCACAAGCCGGCCATCCTCGCGCCCAAGCGGTATTGGGCATCATCTATAGTCAAGGTCGTGGTCAACCGGTGGATAACAAGCAGGCCGCGGTGTGGTACGGCAAGGCGGCGGCGCAGGGCCATCGCGCCGCTCAGTTTTCGCTTGGAAATTTGTATTTCGAAGGCGACGGCGTGCCAAAAGATCAAGTGAAAGCCGTCCAGTTGTATCGCCAAAGCGCCGACCAAGGTTTTCCCCATGCGGAGTTCCATCTTGGGCTGGCGTATGAATTCGGATGGGGCGGACTCCCCAGAGACCGGCGGATGGCGATCAAGTGGTTGGATCGAGCAAGCCGCCACAAGCATGGGCAAGCCGGCTGGATCCTGACCTGGCTAGAAGATCCTAAGACGCCGCATTTCAAGGATGTTGAACAATTGGGAAACTATATCGGCGGCATCATCGATCGACGGGCGGCCGCGGCCTTTGGCAGCGGCGGTGGTGACGGCGGCGGCGGAAATCCCTGCAGCATCTATTCAGGTCCTGCGGCGGGTGCTTGCAGGGAGGGGAACAAGTCAGCGGTGGACCGGTACTTGGACCATCAAGAAACCCAGGAGGACAAGCGAAAATATGGCGTCCAGTAATCGTCTCTTCTATGACCCTGCCATGCCAACCAATGCTGGGACCGGCTCCGTCGTCCTCGACAGGGCCGTTCCGGGTTCGGACGGGTCCTGACACTACGAGTAGAAGAGATGGGCAAGAACGCTACGGTACAACTCGCGCTCGCCAATCCAATGAATAATGCCTAATAGATGGGGAAGAACAACCAATTCTCCACCTCTGAGACATCCTTCCGCAGATGAGTCCGGTCGATGACAGCGACCTTTCCGTCTGGATTCTGGAAGTTGATCACGTGCCCGGACACGTTGCCTTGTGGCCGTTTGTATTCCGCGATCACTAGTCCCTGGCTGCCAATACCCTCGCGCTCCAGAAGCTTCGCGATGTGTTCAGGTCCTTCCATTGGGATTGGCCTACCGTTCCAAATCATGTCGAGTTGCTCCGGATTGTAGGTGCCCGGTCTCTTTGGCGCGAAGTTGTCGCCGTAAGGCTTCAATTTGGCGTAAAGCTGATCGGGAGTGTGTCGCAA
The DNA here is from genome assembly GCF_900169565.1 of Nitrospira japonica. Lineage (NCBI taxonomy): Bacteria > Pseudomonadati > Nitrospirota > Nitrospiria > Nitrospirales > Nitrospiraceae > Nitrospira > Nitrospira japonica. Next base: position 2,673,595 of record NZ_LT828648.1, read on the forward strand.
ATCGAGCAGCGGTTGATTCGGATCGTAGGGCATCCCCTTAGGCCAATTTGGCGAGTCGGGTGTCAGTGGCGGCCTTCCGCTCGGTGCATCCGGGAACTTCGGCGTCTCGAGTCCGCGTACACCCGTGATCTTCCAGGGCGTTCCGTCACCGATGGGTCCTCCGGTCTTGAACAACTGTGCTTCAGCCAACGCTTCATCCACGCACGAGTTAATTGCGAAACACGCATGTTCCTGGACTTTCGTTCCGTAGCCCTCGGCAGGTGGGCCGACCTTCTTGTAGAACCCCTCCAGCTTTTTCTCGGAGGCCGCCATGCGCTTGATGCGGCCCGCGCCTTTCTCAACCTGCGAAATGCGTTGAAGTGCGCGGGCCTTGTTGGTGGCGCTCCCTGGAGTGGGCAGCAGGTCTGGCAGATTCTTGCCAAGAAAGCGCGCCGGATTCTTCTTGAAATCGCGCACGGCCTCTTCGGCGGCGGAGCGAAGCGCGCGATGGTTGGCGGCGTTGTCATTGGTGAGGTAGTCCATGATACCCTTGGCTGTCTGCTCTACCGGCGCGCCGGGCTTCTGCGCCAGAAACTGAATGGTTTCGCCGGCCCAGTCAGCCAATCCCCCTAGGAATTCACTGCCGGCGTCACTGTGGCCGCCTTGCTCTTTGGCGATCTCATTCATCTCGGCACCCAGCTGAAACAGGAGCTTTCTGCCTTGCGGGGTCAAAATCTCCTCGGCCCGAACCGTGTCCCCTCCTGGCGAGTCCCTAGTGGCGACCCCTTCCCGATCAGGCGCAGAAGGCGATAGGGTGGATTCCTTGCCGCCTGACGCACGAATACAGGCGAAGATCTGTCGTTGAACTTGAGTTCGCTGATGGCTGAGATCATTGATCTGTTGAACGATTTGCTTTCGTTGCGGCTCGACCGATCGTTTGGCTTCGGCGTCGAGTCGGTATAACTCCTGGGTCATTGACTCATGTTGATCGACGAGGCCGGCGCAGTCCGGATAGTCCCTGCGCTTGACATCCCACCAGGTCTTGCCGTTCCCGCTGTCGCTGGAAAATACATCGCCCCCCGTGGGCTGGGCGTGGGCATGGTCGAGAGCGAGTACCATCAAGACCAGTTGAAGACATTTAGCCCAAAACGAATAGTGGCGTCGGTTCATATCATTCGGCGGGTGTTGGTGGCGTCATATGGATCGTACCGGTTTTGTGGGCGAGTCGTCCGCAAACCAAACCGATAGTGTTGAGATAGAGCCGCGATAGTCTGCCTCACGGGGTTGGTCCGGGGTCGAAACAAGGCGACCGCTTTGCACGCAGACAATCGTCGTACTCTTTCTTCTTGATATTCCACATCGTCTTGGCTTCGTTTTGGTCCACCCGACCCCGCAGCTTGGTGAGATACGCCAGCCGTTCGGATGAGTTGCGAAAGGTCACGCCGACCGGTTCATCGAGCAGTTCCAAGGAGAATCTCAATTTTCCCGCGATGACCTGGGCATGCTCGGCTTCGTTCCGAAATCCGATCGACGTCCCTTGATAACTGAGATGTTTTGCGAAGTAATCGGCCTGCGAATTGCCCTGGGCCGCCGCCCGCTTGTACCATTCAATTGCCTCACGCCGGCTCTGTGGCACCCCGATGCCGAATTGATACGCTCGTCCCAAGGCATTTTGTCCTTTGTCGTAATTCTGATCGGCGCTTTTTCGATACCACTTGGCGGCTTCCAGCCAGTTTTCTGTCACGCCTGTCCCGTCCTCATACATCTGGCCCAGATTTTTCTGCGAGACCGCGTTGCCCTGATCGGCCGCCTTGGCGTACCACTTCACGGCCTCGCCATAGTTCTTCGGCAGGCCTTCGCCGAATTCATATTGTGAGCCGATTTGTAGTTGGGCCAAGACATGCCCCATCTCTGCTGCTTTGAAAAATGGCTTCGCTGCGGCCGCATAGTCGTTGGCGAGATAGAGTCTTTTCCCTTCCTGAAAGTAGTGTTCGCCGGGACTTACGGCTTGTACTGATCGCGGTTGTGCCAATGCCTGTAGGTTATTCCTGGCGGTTGGATCCCCGCGGTCGGCAGCCATACGGTACCATTTAACGGCTTCGTTGACATCCTTGCCAACGCCGTTGCCTTGCTCATAAAGCTTCCCGATTGCTGTCATCGCATCCAAGTTTCCTTGGTCTGCAGCCTTCCTGTACCATTTCATTGCTTCGGCATAGTTCTGCGTGACGCCGTGGCCCATTTGGAAAAAGAATCCCAACATGGCTTGGGCGGCCGGATGGTTTTGATTGGACGCCTTTTGGAGCCATTGAGCGGAGACGGGATAATTCTTCTGGGCAAGCGGGCCGATCCAGTTGAAGATCGCCAGGCAGTATTGATCACCTGGAGCAGTGGCCGATTCGAGCAATCGATTGGTCTGCAGCCTCGGCAGCACTTGGTACTCGCATACTTTACGATCGTCCGCAAAACCGGCGAAGGTCACCTGCGCGCCAAGGACTATCAGGACGATGGTCAAGAACACGATGTTCATCGTATCCCCTTGCCAGCTGAGCGGTCGAAAGAAGGAGTAGAGCTTACCGTCGAATGAATGAGGTCTTCAAGTGCCTAGCGAGGGAAGTGAAGTTACCTGGAGTTCATTCCTCACGGTACCCGGGCCAAGCGATGTCCTCGTTCTCCTGTTTATCAGGGCATATTGGCCCTCGGCGTTGTCGGCAATGATCCGCTACTGGAGGTAGTCGATGAATCGTGATCCCGAAAGGGCGGGATGGATGGATAAAGCCGACCTCCATAGCCAAATTGTTCGAACCGCTCGGTGATGCGTTTCTTGTTTATATTGAGTGGGTCATGACCTTCCATGTATCGCCGGTAGAGAATGCGCGGTTCTTGTCTTGGTAGGACCTTCCGATCCATCAGACAGTTCGTGAGCCACCCAATAAGATAGTCCGGAGTCAGTTCACGATCCGATTCGTTTCCATAGCGCGCTTGAACAAAACTGATGACCTGGTCCGCGGCAATCCCGGAGAGGTAGAACGATCGTTGCAACGCCTCCGATGATTTGACACCAGCCGATTCAGGAGTGAGGCGATCCCAATCTGTGTCGTAGAACGGAAGATATTCTTGCAAGCAGCCGTCAATTGCTTTCTTGAGCGTAGAGTCGTTTGCCTTCGCGGTTATCCCATCCGGCGGCCTTGGCGTCCGTTTGATCGACTTCTCGTCTGAAGGCGATTGGGTCTGTAGTTCATCGGACGGTGTCTTGTCACCGGTGGTTGAGAAAATATCGGAAGGTGTTTCCTGACCGCGGTGATCGGTTCTTGGAATGGAGGCAGATGCCTGCTTCTGTCCTTGGTCTCTGCGCGTCTCGGAAGGATGAGAAGATTTCTCGCCGGGCTGTTTCTTGCCACCGGTGGGGGATGGAGGCTCACCGCTGGTTGCAAACTGATCCGATCGTGGGCTCTTCTGGCGGTTCGCTTGATTGAAGCAGTCGATGAACGCGCGGATGTCCTTGTCTCTGAGCGCGAATTGTTCGTTCGCCTGTTTGCGGAGTGCCGTGGCCTGGCGACTGTCTATCCCGGGCTGTCTCGCTTCTTTGTCGAGCGCCAAGGCTGTTTCCTGGATGGCCTTGGCCTCGTCCAAAATCGAAAGGCAGTGGCTCGACTTCTGTTTGGCGTCGGCGGAGTGCTTGTCGTACCAGCGATGTGCGCCGCCGACGGCGAAATTGTCGTATGCCCCCTGCGAGCTGAAGACATCTCCCTGTGGTTGGGCCGACGCCAGCGTAGGACGGAATACTTGAAAAAGAACGAGGAGGTAAGTCGCTGTCAGCAGAGAACGGAGAAATGTCTTCATCATTCTCGTGTCGTCGTGTATCTCGTGCCGCTGGCTCCGGTCAATTGCACGGCACCGTCACCGGTCAGTTCGAACCACATCGAGCCGACCTGTCCCGACTGGTCGTCATAGAGCAAGATCTGGCCGTTCGACGGGTCGGTAGTGTTGCGGCGTCCCTGCCGCTTACCTTGGAGATAGGCCGTGCCGCTTCTCGTCGAACCATCGCCGGGAGTGACCAATGTGTAGCGGGAATCCCGTCCGATCGTGAGGCGACGTTCCTGAGCCGACGGATTGTCAGGCACCATCTTCCACCGGCCGACCAGGCTTGGAACGACGGTCGCAAGAGGGGGGAGCCCTGCCACGGCTCGGCGGGCAAGGGTGCGGTCCCGTTGCGCTTGCTGTTGCGTATTGCGTTCGGTCTGCTCGCGGAGTCGTCGTTCTTGTTGCGACTTCAATTCCTCGATGCGGACCTGTTCCTCCTTCGTGTCGGCGTAGGGATCATGATAGGGAGGCGGAGGCAGGCGGAGCATTGCCATATTGATGTCGTTGATCTCCTTGCGCAGGTGATCGGGCGCGCCGTTGCCGGCCTCGAACAAGACCGCTCGGGCTCCTTGAGCATCGCCCTTCGCGATCAATTCCTTTGCCAACAGTATTTGTGCTTCTTGTGCAGGGACACCGGCGACTCCGCCGAAGTTGGTATGGCCATACCCGTCGCCGAGTTTCGGCCTATCGGCCATCTTGAGGGGGCCGAACATCGCGGCGGTGCGAAGATGTTCGATCGACTCGTCATGCTTTCCCATCGCCGAAAGAATCTTGCCGGTTTGCAGGTGAGCCTCGGCGACCAGGGTGGCGGCATTGGTCGGTCCGACGACTAACGCTCCTCCTTCCGGCTGCTGGTCGGGCCAGAGAGCATTGAACATCTCACGGGATTCGAAACCGGAGCTCATCCGTTTTTCGTAGTCGAGCACGGCTTGATAGTGGGTCAGCGCCTCCTGAAGAGAGCCTGTTTTCTGGAGTCGCCTGGCCAGATGAAACCGGGCCTGCGTCGCCAGGCCGAATTCAAATGCGTCCCGGCCGAGCACCCGGCCGGCCTCAGGCTTCTGTTCGTCCAATTGCAGGCGCGCTTCTTCCAAGGCGAGAGCTGCTCGATAGTGGGCGACCGCTTCTTCCGTCTTCCCCTCGGCTTCGGCGATCACTCCGAGGTAGGCGGGGATGCGGGCATCTTCGGGGTCGGTCCGGGTAGCCCGGGCGAGAGAGCCCTTGCCTGCCTGCCAGAGGGCTTTCTCCGTATTCCTCCATGTCAGCCGCAATAAGGGCGCGGCAGTCGTCTGGAAGAGATTGGCGAAGATCAATTGCTGCTCTTCGGCCTGTTGCAGTTGCCCTGTTCGGGCGTAGTGCTGAACCAAGCGCTGTTGGGCCACAAGGGATTTGGGATTGAGTTTCACGGCCTGCTCGAACGCGCCCTGTGCCTGATCGGTCTTTCCGTCCCACAAGGCCAGATCGGCCTGCAGCAGTAATCCCTCGACCGTTCCTTTGGTGACGCTGATAGCCTTCTCCATGGCGGCTCTCGCCCGCCGGCGGAATTCCGCCGCAGCCGCGTCGAGCTGATCTGCCCGCTGGAGATCCGCCTGCGAGGGCTGAATGCATGACGTCTTCTTCACCACTTCAGTGATGCCGTCGCTTCGGCGATTTTCGCTGGTCGAGCTCGTACACCGTTCCTGGCGGAGGTTCCAGGCTTCATTCGACATCTGATTGGCCCGCATGGCGCGGAACCTGGCATAGAGACTCAAGGCGTCGGGATTGCTGCCTGACACATTCAAGGCCTGATCCGCCAGTTGGTCCGCTTGGTTGAGCTCTCCCAACCCCGTGAGGGCAATCGCCTTCTGCATCATGGCCCCGACATGTTTCGGGTTCATTGCCAGTGCCTGCTCAGCGATACGGATGCCCCGTTGCAGTTCCTGTTTGCGCGATACCTGGAATCGATAAGGCTCGAGCGCACGCCGAGGCTCCACCTTCTCGCCGCGGACTTCGGCTTCTTCGATGAAATATGTGGCCAGGTCAACAAGTTTGTCGGGATTCTTTGGATTCTCCCGTACGGCATCGTCAAGGATGCGGAGACGGTCCTGATAGAGTTCGTCGTAGCGAAGCCGTTGTGGTCCCTTGGCGCGGTGGACGCTCGTCGCGATGGCCACCAGGTGCTCCAGCGGCTTGCCGGATGCCGCAGCGTCCTGTAATTCATTCACATATTTGTCTGCGGAGCCCCTGACTGCATGGGTGCTAAGCTCGCTCTCGACTGCCGATCTGGCTGAACGCGTCGCGAACCAGCCTCCCAGTTTCTTATAGATGTCGAGGTCCGCGGCCATTCGTTGTTCATCGCCCATGCGGGCCGCAGCCGTGGCTCGACCCAGATAGGCGTCCGACAGATCAGTCTTGAACGTCAACGCGATCGTGAATTCCTTCCGAGCCGAGACAGGTCGGCCTGCTTCCAACCAGAGCTTGCCGGCCTGGTAATGGGTGTCGGGATCCCCCGGGGCTCCCGCAAGCGCTCGTGCGACATGAGCCATGCTGTTCTTCGGTGTTGCGTTCCCATCCGACGCCTGCTTGGCGCGCGCCGTGCTGATGGAAGCCAGTTCGGGCCTGCGATAATTGTTCTCCGCGAACAATTGTCCCGCCTTTAGCATGGCTTGCCGCATCTCCGGACTCTTGGTCCCGCCCTTGTCTGCTGCTACACGATGATCTTGATAGGCCTGGCCGAGCTCATAGAGGATGAATGATCCATATTCCGTGGTGTACTCGTCCTGGCCTTGCGCCAAGTGGCCGGGAAGCAAGACGACCACTGGACCGGATGGAACGCCTCGAGGTCCGCCGCCCAACGCATGGTCCGGTGATATGACCGTTCCGCTCATGGCTTCCGCGACGGAGAGCCATAGCTCGGGTTCACGCCCACGGTAGCCGAGGCGTTGGGCCCGCTGCAGATCATTGAGGGCGTTCGAAAAATCTTCCGCGAGTGTGGCAGCGACGCCACGGGCGAGGAGGCTATCCGGATTGTCGGCGGCCGTCTCGAGGGCTTTGGTAAAGGCGCTCGCGGCGTCACGCCAGCGGCCTTCGTTCAACGCGTCGAGTCCATCGACGTAGGACCCTGCGGCGGTGGGCTGGATGCCGGATTCTGCCGGTATGGCAGCAAGGACAATAGCTGCCATGCAGAGAAGGGACGCCGGAAGGGGAGAGGCCATGGGACCTCCTTGGTCCTCTAGAGGGGGCTCAGCTTACAGGTCGCCAGGCGCGCCAATCAATAGGCCGACGTCCGAAACGTCGGGCGATGTTGATGAAAGCGGATTCAGAGAAGTGATATAGTGCGCCTCCCGATCGGTGTTGCCTCGGCCACAGGTGCGGTCCATGGCCCATCGTCAAGCGGCCCATTCCGAATATCCCGACAGCATCCCTTTTTCCCTGTTCGAGGGCGACTTCCTGACCCGGTTCTTTCAACGAATCGGGATGGGCAGTTATCGCACCGGCGATCTCGTCAAACGAGCGCTCTTTCTCATGACATTGACGTGGGGTGTGCTCGCGGCTCTCGCCGTGTGGTCCGGACTCCACTGGACGCAACCACGGGGACAGAATTTCTTTTTCGATTTCGCCGCCTATGGCCAATTGATCGCCGGCCTCCCCATGTTTCTGGTCGCGGAACGGGTGATCGATCGGCAGACCAAGGAAGTGGCCCGATGTTTTGTGACGACCGGCGTCGTGGAACCGGGAGATGCCATCCGATTGGTGCGGGTCAATTGGCAGCTGAAGCAATCACGGCACAAGGCATGGCCGGACCTGCTCTGCATTCTGTTGGGATATGCCATCACGGCGGCCTGGATGATTCCGGAGATGAACAATGGCCGGCTGACGTGGCATGCGACGGATCTCGACAGTCATCTGCAGCCGATGACGTGGTACGGTTTTCGCGAGATGCTGCAGACGTTGACGTGGCCCGGTGCGTGGGAGTTCATCTTCGTCGGCCCCCTGACGACGTACTGGTGGCTGCGCTGGTCGGTAAAGGTCTTGTTGTGGACCTGGTATTTGTATCAAGTGTCGAATTTGCGGCTGAATCTGGTCCCCTCGCATCCGGACAGTACGGGAGGGATTGGATTTCTCAGCGACGCACAGACGAAGTTCGGGTGGATCATCCTGGCGTACGGCATCAGCTACGTGGCGCCGACTATTCTCTACAAGCTGACTTTCGAGGGGGCGACGATCCTGGTGCTGTCCGTCTGGGGCTATGCGGCGAGCTTCGTCATAGGGGCTCCGGTGCTCTTTACGCTGCCGCTGTTCATGTTCACGCAACAGCTCTCTCAGGCGAAGTCACGGGCTCTGGAAGTTCTCCAGGAGCGGTCAATGGAACGGGCACAAGCATTCGAGGAGAAATGGTTGAAAGCTTGCACCAGCGGTCACTACGAACTCATGAGCGGAAGCGATCTGACCGGATTGGACGCGCTCAATCGGGTCTACGACCATATCCATAAGATGCGGGTGGTGCCGTTCGATCTGCGATCGTTTTCGGAACTCGTGGGATCCGCCCTCGGCCCGATGGTGCCCCTCCTGCCGTATATCGTCGACATTCCCGAGCCCTTCTTGAAGGCGATTGAAGAGGGAAAGAAACTCTTGCATTGATGCCGGCGAAGGGACGGACCGTCCGGCGATGGTGAATATGACGCCGCTGCCGGTGCGTCTCGACACGGATGCGGACATTCCGAGTGGCTACGGCGTCGACTCGTACTTCTTTAGTTTGCTGAGGAGGGTCTTATAGTCGATGCCAAGTATTTTGGCTGCTTGAGTTTTATTCCCGTCGCAGGCGTCGAGCACGAGCGTGATGTGCCGCCGTTCGATTTCTTCCAAGGAAATACGGGACAGGTCTTCCGCTTGGATCGAGCCGTGGTGTTTTGGCAGAACCTGCCTGATCTCGTCGTCGGTGAAGACGTCCCGGTCCGTGCCCAGCATGACGAGACGTTCGATGACATTGCGCAGTTCTCGGATATTGCCCGGCCACTGATAGGAAGCCAAACAGTCGAGCCCCTCTGTGGACAACCGTCGATTGGAGGATCCCGGCGTACGGACATTGCGTAGGAGATGTTCCGCAAGGAGGACGATGTCTTCCCTCCGTTCACGAAGCGGTGGAACGTGCAACGTGACGGTATTGATGCGATAGAGAAGATCCTCGCGGAATCGTCCTTGGTCGACCAGCGTTCGTACGTCCTGGTTTGTCGCGCCGACGAGGCGCACGTCGGCATGCAGGGTTCTGGTGCTTCCGACCGGACGGTATTCGCCTTGATCGAGAAACCGCAGGAGACTTACCTGCATGGGGCCCGGCATTTCGCCGATCTCGTCAAGAAACAGCGTGCCGCCTTCCGCGGCTTCGACGAGGCCGAGCTTGGCGGAGGTCGCGCCGGTAAAGGCTCCTCGTTCGTGGCCGAACAGTTCGCTCTCCAGCAATTCCCGGCTCACGGCGCCGCAGTTAACGGACAGGAACGGTCCGCTCGATCTGGCGCTGAGATCGTGCAGGAGCCGTGCAACCACTTCCTTGCCTGATCCGGTTTCGCCTTGAACGAGCACCGGCGCGCTTGAAGGAGCAACTTTTGTAATCTGGCTTCTCAGCTGTCGCCAGGCCGGGCTCGTTCCCTCGACGATCACGTCGCGGGTGAATCCTCCGTGGCGGGCCGCGACGTTTTCTTTTCGCAATGCGCGTATGGTCCGCAGCTTGGACAGGGCGGACTTGACGATGGCGGCATCGAACGGCGTGTCCTTGATCAGAAAGTCCCACGCGCCCTGTTTCATGGCTTCGACGGCATCCTTGACGTCTCCGTGTCCGGTCAGCATGACCACATCGACCTCGGGTTGATGCTCTCTGACCCATTTCAAGACGGCTTTGCCGTCTGTCCCCGGCATGCGGAGGTCGGTGATCACGAAATCGAACGTGGTCGATTGGAGCAGTTCGATGCCGTGCTTGCCATTTTTGGCCGCGGTCACCTCACAACCTTCCTGACGAAGCGCCTGTTCCAGCACCAGGCGGACATATTCCTCGTCGTCAACGATGAGTGCATGCACGATCGTCACTCACATCCGGTTAAAATGGCTATCTGACGACAATCAGAGCTTGGGGAACGCGAGATAAAACGCGCTGCCCGCGCCTGGCGTGGATTCGGCCCAGGCCTGGCCTTGATGCTTCTCCATGACCAGTTTCACAATCGCCAGTCCGACCCCCGTTCCCTCGTACTCCTGGGGGCCGTGGAGCCGCTCGAACAATCCGAATATTTTTCCGACCTGATCCGCTTCGATACCGATGCCGTTGTCCGTGATGCGGATCACCCGCTGCGCGGGTTCGTCCGTTCCCTCGATGCGAATGGAGGGGTCCGGACTGCCGCGGGAAAACTTGACCGCATTATCGAACAGATTGACGAGCGCCTGCCGGACACTGACGGGTTCACCATACAGCTCGCTGAACGGAAGCGCGATGTGAACCGAGTTTGGGGAGATCACGCCGGAAGCCACCCGGTCGTTGACCACATTGTCGATCATGTCCCGAACGTTGAATCGCTGCTTCGGCAACTCCTGTTGCTCGAGCCTTGAATACTTCAGCAGCGCGTCGATCATGTGTGTCAATCGGATGGCGGAGGACCTGATCACGCCGATGTGGTGATTGGCCTGCTCGTCGGACGAATCGGCGAACTGCTTCTCCAGCAACGACGAAAACCCTTCGATCTCGCGCAAGGGCCCTTTGAGGTCGTGCGCGATCGAATAGGTAAAGGCTTCGAGCTCCTTGGTCTTGCGCATGAGCGCGGCGCTCTGTTCCCGTAAGCTCGCCAGCATGGTGGTGAGGGAACCGGCAAGCGTGCCGACTTCATCGCGGCTCGGCCAGGGCGCGAACCGCGCCGTGAGATCGTGGTGGGCGACCTGATCGGCGGTAGCGGCCAGCGTCGTGAGCGGCCGGGCAATGTATCTGGTGGCGAGGACATAGGTGGCGGCGATGACCAGGCCCAACAGCAGCGCCAATGCCAAGGCGATGAACCGCGCGCGGCCGAGCAGACGGTCACCTTCGTGCTTCATCTCGATGTCGATCTGCGTATGGGCTTCGACGAGCTGGTCTAAGCCGCCGAGCACGGTTGTCATAAGGCGATCGGTCAATGCCATATCCGGTCTGGTAGGGGGCGGTTGTGCCGGCAGACGTTTCCATGCGTCGGTCAGTTCGGCCAGTGACTCGGCGATGTTCTCGATCGCGCGGTCCTCGCGGTCGGCGAGGTCGATCCGCTGATGCTCCTCCAACATGCCGTAGAGGATCGGGTGCGTGCGTGCCGCGTGTGTGCGTTTGTAGAGATTCAGCGCGTTCCGGATATCCGTGGTATGCCGATCGACCTCGACGAGCGTGTCGGCCAGAGAATCGACCGAGTTCCGTTCCACATGGAGGTGCAAGACCAGCTTCAAATCATAGGCATCCCGTTGCATGGCGGCGGCGGTAACGATGGCGGGGACGGTGATCCGCTTATGCCGGTCGACGTAGCTGTTGATACGGGAGAGATAGAACAACAGGGCCGTCAGACTCAACGCCAGAAGGGAAAGGATCAGCCCGAAAGAGAGGAGAAATTTTTGACCGATCGAGAGGCGTCCGATCCATCGATGTTGCATGGCGTAGCGTAGCACAGCAGTGGGTATGTGTCAGCCTTGTGCTGATTGAGTTCGTATTCTGGACGGGAAGATGCTGCCCCGGCAGCACTCCTCCATCAGACATTGTTGGGCTAGAAGCAGGTCATACTTGGCGCAAAATCATTTCTTGAGGAAATGCAAGGGCATGATTTCTGCAATTCCGAAAAGCAAATCGTAATGATCGTGATCGAAGATGGAAGTCAACATGATATCCCAAACCGTAGGGCTCAAGGAATCGGCACCGGAGATCCAATCTGTTGAAGCGAACGTGCTTGATGTGTTGCGGCGGCGCAGAGCCAAAACCCTGGATCAACTGGAAGGCGAATTGGTTCACATTGGAAGTGCGCAGTTGTTGTTCGCCATCGATCGCCTCAGCCGCGCGGGAAGAATCGGGATCGGACCACCCGTCAAGGGCGACTATCTCGTCTGGGTCATGCCGGAACCGGCGGTATGGGCCGGTCAGGCGGAATCTGTTTCTCGGTCCGGTTTCTGATGAGAGAGGCGTACAAGGTGGAAGAGACGATACGACGAATAGGGCAAAAGGCGCTGACGTTTCGATTTCCGGCGGTCATGGGCGGACGGATGACCTACCTCGTTCCGGAGGAGTTTCGAGGACGCTGGCTCGTCCTCAGCTTTGTTCCGGGTCTTGGAGAACGAGAGAGCCGCCTTTGGAATCGCCAAGGAAAGGTATTGGCTGAGCTTGGAGCGGTGCTGCTCCTGGTCCCTTCCGAAATGCGAGCGCTGTATTGGAAACGATTGAGTGGGATCGGACCCTTGCACTTCGCAGTCGCCGGAGATCCATTGAAGCGACTTCAGCGCCTCTATGGTGGCGCGGCAGAACTGTCTGTCGGACGAGCCAGGACCTTCTTGGTCGATCCTGAGGGAACGCTGCGGTTTCACCTCATGCACACATTGACGACGCAGGGGATGGACGTCCTCAAGGAGCTTCTGTGTGCCCATCAGGACGCGGAGTTTGCCGCATCGGCGTGACGGTGATCCGGTAGTGCGGCACTCGATCTCCTGCAGTTCTTCAGCAATAAGAGACAGGTGCTCAATTAGATGAAGAAGGAGGTTCAATAAGATCCATGGCTGTCATTCTGCTGCGTCATGACCATTCATCGTCTGCTGTTGATCTCGGTTGCGAAGCCTGTCGGCCGGCTCTGCCGGCCTTGGCAATGTTGCCGAAATCAACGGCAATAGGGATGGATCTGTCGTCAAGCAGGAGGATCGAACATGACCGTGTTTCTCATTGGGGTATTGACCGTGACCGCGTTGGTGAGCTTGATCGTCGTGACATTGGGGAATGAGTCCGACGCCCGAAGGCGTCAGATTGTGCGCGACAAGAGTAATGCATCATCGGAAGAAAGACGTGTCGATTATGTCGAGTCTCGACAAGCGGCATAGGATAGAGCGGGAGCGTCCTTTTATCTTGTGAGGGCTACTGGATGGCTGTCAGGCGAAGGTGTGACCCTCAATGCCCGCGCTGTGGCAGGCAAGGCCTGGCACAGACCGGGAGTTATTAGTTCTGTGCGGCCTGTCAGTTTGCCATCACGCACATGGCTCTTCTCAGTGAGTGCAAAGACGCAGTGAGGTATGTTGGACAGTCGTCATCTCTGCGGGGTGCATGCGTTGTTTCGAAATGGCCGTCGTCAAGATGGCCCAGGCTCTGACGGCAAAGAAGATCAAAGAGTTGGCTGCCGGTCAGGTTGTGGAGGTGGTTTCCGATGACGAAGGGATTAAGAAAGACATGCCGGCCTGGTGGGTCAGATACTCCACTGACCAATTCGCTCCGAAAGGGATTTCGGTTGAATGGTGGTGGAGGTGCGCATCTGCGCCTGCATGACATGACTGCCCGCCGGGACGCTTTGCGTGAGCCAGACGTTTCCGCCGATTACCGAACCCCGGCCGATCGTGATGCGCCCGAGAATCGTGGCTCCGGCGTAAATGACGACGTCGTCCTCCACGATGGGATGGCGCGGTTCGCCTTTGACGAGAACGCCGTTCTCGCCCTCTGTAAATCGCTTGGCTCCAAGCGTCACAGCCTGATAGAGGCGAACACGCTGGCCGATGACGGTGGTCTCGCCGATGACGACGCCCGTTCCGTGATCGATGAAGAAGTGACTGCCGATGTCGGCGGCCGGGTGGATATCAATTCCGGTGGAGGAATGCGCGATGTCCGACGTCAGACGTGCCACGAGCGTCGAGCCGAGTTCGTGCAAGGCATGAGCGATCCGATAGTAAATCACGGCGGTCATGCCGGGATAACACAGCAGAATTTCAGACGTGCTGGTGGCCGCCGGATCTCCCTGATAGGCGGCTTGTAAGTCGGTATAGAGCAATCCCCTGATGATCGGGAGCCGGCTTGCGAAGTCGCTCGTGATTCGACTCGCTCTCTGAGCGAGCGAACGCTCATCCGAATCGTCGGTGTCGGAGGCGAAGAGCAATCCTTTTCGGACTTGATCCTGTAACAGAGGCAAGGTTTGGTTTAAGGTATGGCCTACAAAATAATCGATGTTCGCCTCATTCAAGTCCGCTCGGCCGTAGTGAGTTGGAAACAATGCGGCGCACAGACCTTCCACGATGCCGAGCAGGGCTTTCCTCGACGGTAATTCACGGATCTGTCCCTGATGTCTGATGTTGTGGGTCAGCTCGCGCGAGGCGCGGAGCTCAGTCACAATTTGATCCAGATTCCAAGAGGCGGTCTCGGCTTCTTGTTGTCGCATCGTGTCGTCATCCATGATGTTCAGGGGCGCGCCAGTCCATGTAAGGCTCGCACTAATATATCAATTTCTTCCCGCGTATTGTAGAAGGCCAGTGATGGGCGGACGGTTCCCTCCAAGCCGAACCGTCGCACGGTCGGCTGAGCACAATGATGTCCGGATCGCACGGCGATGCCGTACCGGTCCAAATGTCGGCCAACTTGTTCATTTTGAAGGCCATTCATGACGAATGACAATACGCTGGCCTTGGTGGAAGCCGTCCCGATCGGGCGTAGGCCGCGTACAGATGAAAGGGCCCGTGTCGCATACTCGAGCAACTCGTGTTCATATGCGGCAATGGCAGGCATGCCGAGGGTGGTGAGGTAGTCGATGGCTGCGCCAAGGCCGACGACCCCGGCGATGTCCTGGGTACCAGCCTCGAACTTTTGCGGAATCCCATGGTAGGTCGTCTTTTCGAACGTAACGTCTTTGATCATGTTCCCGCCGCCTTGATACGGCGGCATTCTCTCCAATAATGGGGCCTTACCGTACAACACGCCGATGCCGGTCGGCCCGAAAATCTTATGACCTGAAAATACGAAGAAGTCGCAGTCCATTGCTTGCACGTTGATCGGGAAATGCGGTGCAGACTGTGCGCCATCGACCAGAACCGGTATCCCCTGTGCGTGCGCCATGCCGATGATTGCTTCCACTGGGTTGATGGTGCCAAGTGCATTGGAAACATGCGTCACCGCAACCAGCTTGGTGCGGGAGCTGAGCAAGGCGGCAAATTGTTCGAGGATCAGCTCGCCGGCGTCGTTGATCGGCGCGACCCTCAGAACGGCGCCGCTCCGTTCTGCCAGCATTTGCCAGGGCACGATGTTGGCGTGATGCTCCATCGTAGTCAAAAGGATTTCATCGCCTCGTCCGATATTCGCGCGCCCATAGGTCTGGGCGACCAAATTGACGGCCTCGGTGGTGCCGCGGAGGAAGACGATCTCCTTCGCGTCGGCGGCTCCGATGAACTGGCGGACCTTTTCGCGGCCGCCTTCGTAAAGCTCCGTCGCGCGGGCCGCCAGGGCGTGCGCTGCACGATGGATGTTCGAGTTGTCGCGGCTGTAAAAACGCGAGGTGGCGTCGATGACGCTCTGCGGTTTGTGTGTCGTGGCGGCATTGTCGAGCCAGATCAGCGGATGGCCGTTGACCCGCTGCTGCAGGGCTGGAAAATCTCCCCGAATCGACTCGACCTCGAGAACGGACAGCGACGGGCGGGAGACATACTCGTTCCTCACGGGATTTGCGGTAGTGACCGCTGAGTCGGTTCCGCGAAGAAAGTAGAAATCCGGTGTGGCGATGGCAGTATCGACCGTTGGAAAAGACGAAACGGCTTTAGGGTAAGGACTATTGAGGGAAGGTTGAGTGTTTCGTGCGCTGAAGACCTCCCCGTTGCAGCGTGGCTCGCCGAACGGATAGGCCTCTCTGGAATCCGCCGTATGTTCCCCCGATGGGAGACTACGCCCTGCTGGTAATGCAGTCTGGGCGGAGGTTTGTCCGGCATGGACCGGCGGATGGACGTCCGCGGTCGCCAGCGGATAGCCGCCGGACAGTCCGGGATTCTGCGGCTTATCGACGGGAAAATCCGGAAATGCAACCGGGAGCGTCGGAATCATGCCGAGTCCATTGGGCACGCTTCCCGGAACGCCGGCGATCGTGGTCGGAGCGGTAGGAATTGAGGAGGATGTTCCGGGAAGTGACGACGGATCTTGCGCCGCACGCCCGGACTCCGAGTAGAATTCCTTGGCCAGCTTGGTGATCAATGCCGTATCGAATGGATCATCGCCATGGGGGATTTGATCTGGTATCTGTGAGTCCATGGGTCTCAGCCTTTCGGATAGACATAGTCGTGATAGAACTTGACTGACACGTTATCGAGGCGTGCGATGGCGTCTTCTGTCGATACCGCGACTGAGAAATAGCGTGTAACGAGATGCGAGGCAATGCCGTGCTCGTTCGTTCCCATGTATCGGACCGAGAGTCCCGGTTCCAGCTCGCCCGCTACTCCCGCCTTTTGCAGACCGACGACACCTTGGTGTGTTTCGCCGACGCGCAGTAAGAGAATGGTCGTCTTTCCCGCCCTGTCGATGTCCAGTTTGTTGGTCGGGATGAGAGGAATACCGCGCCAGGTGATGAATGGTGAGCCGAACAGATGCACCGTTGGGGGAGGAACCCCTCGTCTGGTCGCTTCACGACCGAAGGCCGCGATCGCTTTAGGATGGGCCAGGAAGAAGGCCGGCTTTTTCCAGACCAAGGTCAACAGTTCATCGAGATCGTCGGGCGTCGGAGTGCCCTTCCGGGTCTCGATACGCTGTCCCGCGGACACTTCTTTCAAGAGGCCGAATTGCCCGTGGTTCAGAAGCTCCCATTCCTCGCGTTCCTTGACCGCTTCGATCGTCAAGCGCACTTGTTCGCGCAATTGATCGACGCGATTGCTGTACAGATCGGTCACGCGGGTATGCGTGTGCACGATCGTTTGGATGGTGCTCAGGTGGTATTCCCTGGGATGCAGCTCATAATCGACAAACGTGGCCGGCAACCGCGGTTCGCCGCTGTCGACGGTCAATAAATCCACTTTCACTTCGCCGAATTCGTTGGCCGGTCTGCCTTTGGGGGCCTTGGCCACACGGTTCAAGCGGTATACGCCTCCGTCGACGTCGACCCAGGGCAATAATTTATGGAGCCACCGGGGGGTGATCTCGGTCATTTGTGGAACGGTGACGGTGGCGGTGGCGAGATTGCGCGCCGCTTGGGCGCTCAAGCTGGTTCTGGAATCGTGTGCGGTGCGGCTATCACTCATGACCATATCCTTTCTAAGGTTATGGGCTCGCGTCCAAAATGAAAGAGCGTTCTATGCAGAGCCCTACGAATTATCGTCCATCCAGCCCGAAGCGTTGGAACATGACGATCTGGTCACACCTACTGGAGAAAATACTTCTCCGCGCTGATGTAGCGCTCGCCTGTATCGCAGAGCATCGTGACCACTCGCTTGCCCGGTCCCAGTTCCCGAGCGATCTGTTGTGCGGCAAAGACGTTGGCGCCCGAGGAAATACCGGCCAACAGGCCCTCGCGTTTTGCCAGCAGCTTGCTCGTCTGATACGCCTGGTCGTCCGTGACGGTGATGATGCGATTCAGGATCGTCTGATTCAGGACGGTGGGCACGAACCCTGCCCCAATGCCCTGAATCTTGTGCGGGCCGCAGATCTTGCCGGACAGTACTGCCGAGGACGCCGGCTCGACGGCCACGATCTTGATGGCCGGATTGCGCTCCTTGAAGACTTCGCCGCAGCCGGTAATGGTCCCTCCCGTGCCGACTCCGGCGACGAAGGCATCGAAAGTGCCGTTCAGGGCCTCCCAAATTTCGGGTGCCGTCGTCGTCCGGTGGATCGCCGGATTCGCCGGGTTCGAAAATTGGTCCGGCATGAACGAAGAAGCCTGTCTGGCGACGAGCCGTTCAGCTTCTCTGATGGATCCGCGCATGCCTTCCCACCCCGCGGTCTGTACCAGTTCCGCGCCGTACGACGTGAGCAGGCTGGCTCGCTCCAGGCTCATGGTTTCCGGCATGACCAGGATCAGCTTGTAGCCGCGAACCGCCGCAATCAGCGCGAGGCCGATGCCCGTGTTGCCGCTGGTCGGCTCGACGATGGTATCGCCGGGCTTCAGCCTGCCGCTTCGCTCCGCCTCGTTGATCATGTTGAGGCAAATCCGGTCCTTGACACTGCCGCCCGGATTGACGAATTCCACCTTGGCATAGATGTCCGCGCCGCCTTCAGGAGAAAGCCGGTTCAACCGAACCAGCGGGGTCTTGCCGATCAACTCCGTACTGTCCCGATGAAGGATCGCGCTCATAGGCCGCCCCCCATGTAGAACAAGAATTCGACGCGATCTCCTTCCTTCAAGGGCGTCGTGGCCAGCGAGTTTCGCTCAACCATCCGGTCGTTCAATTCCACGGCAACCATCTGTGGCTCGATCTTCTTGACGTTCAGCAGATCCAATAACGCGAAGGCCTGTACGACTTCGGATTTTCCATTCACCGTGATGATCATTACGTCTCTTCCTCCGTCGTGCTGTTGTTCGCTAGATGAACAGCGTCGTTTCTGCCCCCGCCGTCAATGTCAGGATAGCCGGCAGTCCCATCACGTCATCGACGCGCGTCGTGACGGCTTCCGCGTCCACGCCCATATATTCCAATCCGGCGCTACAGGCGACCAGCTTGAAGCTCCCAAACAATCTGGCGTCTTGGAACATTTCCGAGATGGTGGGGATCTTCTTCCCCTTTAAAAGGCTGCGGACCTGGTCCCCGACGATTCCGTGTTCCGGAGAAAAATCCATCTCATCGATGCGCCCTTCGGCCAGCTTTCGAATCGTCCAGAACAGGAGGACGATCGTGACGTCCTTGCCCATGGCCGCGGCCGTCAAGCCTAAGGTTGCGACCTGATGGAGGTTGTCGTACATGGCGTTGTGGGCGAAAATGACAAATCGGGGTTTCTGGGTCATGGCCGGTCCTTTTGCGACGTGAGGAGTCCGTAACGGAAAAGACGGTCGCGCACGATGTTGCGGCTGATGCCTAAAAGACGGGCGGTCCTGAGTTGGTTCTTCTCGCAGTAGTCGTACGCCGTCCTGATGACCGTTTCGTCGATCAAGCGATAGAGTTGGTGCGTGTCACGTTCGAAGAGATCTTGGAGAGCCGCTTCCAGAGAGAGCGCCCCCGGCGCAGCTGTCGGCGACGTTGCGTGGGATCGCGGGGTCGGCAGTCGCAGATCGTCGGCTCCGACGGTCGTCCCGGAGCAGATGAGGAGAGCATGATGGATCGTGTTCTCCAGTTCTCTGATGTTGCCCGGCCATGGATAGGCGAGCACGGCACGCAATGCATCGGGGGCCAGATCAACGGTCGAGTATCCCAGCTTGGTTCCGTATTGCGATAGAAAGTGACGGACCAGCGGCAGGATATCGCCGGGCCGTTCCCGCAACGGGGGAAGCGAAACGGTCGCAACGTTCAGGCGGTAGTAGAGGTCCTCGCGGAACCGACCCGCAGCCACCGCTTCATCGAGTTTCACGTTCGTGGCGGCAATCAGCCGCACGTCGACCGGGACGGATTGTCGGGATCCGACACGCACGACCTCCCGCTCCTGGACGACCCGCAACAGCTTGGCCTGTAACGGGAGGGGAAGATCGCCGATTTCATCAAGGAACAACGACCCCCCCTGCGAGGCCTCGAACCATCCCGTCTTCGGCGCGATGGCGCCGGTAAAGGCGCCGCGCTCGTGACCGAAGAGTTCGCTTTCCATGAGGGATTCGCTGATGGCCGCGCAATTGACCGCGATGAAGGGGCCGCTGCGACGCTCGCTCAAATCATGAATGTGTCTGGCGATCAATTCCTTGCCGGTACCGGTTTCTCCGATGATGAGCACGGTCGCGTCGCTGGGAGCAATGAGTCGGACACGTTCCAGGAGCGCCTGTGAAGCGGCGTCTTCGAACACGAGGCAACTGGCCCGTATCGACAAGGCGAGCTTGTGAGGATCGCTTGCCGCGACAATATGGGTCGGTTCATGAACGCTCATGGTAGACATGGTTCGTCTCGATTTCCGTGCCCGTCGACTCAAGGAGACAGAGGGTCCGGCACCCTGAAGACCTGGAGTTGTCTCGGATGGATGAACACGACGTCGCCCTGCTGCAACTTCAACTCGCGATAGCGATCCTTTGTCAGTTCCACCTC
Source organism: Nitrospira japonica (assembly GCF_900169565.1). Classification (NCBI taxonomy): domain Bacteria; kingdom Pseudomonadati; phylum Nitrospirota; class Nitrospiria; order Nitrospirales; family Nitrospiraceae; genus Nitrospira; species Nitrospira japonica. The sequence goes on from NZ_LT828648.1 coordinate 2,693,545, forward strand.
GATATGCTGTCCCGAATCCGTGGTGCTCAATTCCAAGAGCACGCGTGCTCCGGCATTGATGACCAATCGAACGGTGGTTTCAAGCTGCGCGTTCGTCGTCCGTTCCAGGCTCAATTCCAGATCGTGCGGCCGCACGAAGGCGACCTCATGGTCTCCCCCGGCCTCCGTCCATGAAGAAAGGTGGTGTCCTTCCAATGAATCGTGCGCGACTCGCTCATGCGGAGCCCGGCCGTGGAACACGTTGACGTCCCCCAGAAATCTATAGACAAATGGCGTGGCCGGCTGTTCATACACCTCGTCGGGTGTTCCGATCTGTTCGATGTGCCCCTGATTCAGCACCACGATGCGATCGGCCGACTCAAGCGCCTCTTCCTGATCGTGCGTGACGAGGATGCTCGTGATATGCAATTCGTCGTGGAGCCGCCGAAGCCACCGGCGCAACTCCTTGCGGACCTTGGCGTCAAGCGCGCCGAACGGCTCGTCGAGAAGGAGCAGCTTCGGTTCCACCGCCAATGCCCGCGCGAGCGCGACGCGCTGACGCTGTCCTCCGGAGAGTTGACTGGGATACCGGTCGGCCATGGCGCGCAGCTGGACGAGGGACAGGAGTTCTTCCACCTTGTTGCGGATATAGTCGGGAGAAGGGCGTTTGGCTCGCGGCAGGACTTTCAACCCAAAGGCGACGTTTTCCGCCACGCTCAGGTGCCGGAACAAGGCATAGTGTTGAAACACAAATCCAACGCGCCGTTCGGTGATGCGCTGATCGGTGACCTCGTGGCCATGCAGGAGGATTCGTCCTTCATCCGGCCGTTCCAATCCGGCGAGGATGCGCAAGAGTGTCGTCTTTCCGCATCCGGATGGGCCGAGGAGGGCGACCAGTTCTCCGCTCTGAACGTGCAGACTGACGTCGCTCAGAACGGTGAACGTGCCGAAACGCTTGGTGACATGGTCGACTTGGATGCTCATGACAGACTCCCTGCTCTCTGTGGTTGCGGGCGATCGGGTGTCGATCGTGACAGTGGTGCAATGGATCGCCGTTCAATGAGTGTTTTTGCGACGAGCGTGACGAGGGCCAGCAATGTGAGGAGTGAGGCCACGGCGAAGGCCGCAACGGCGTTGTACTCGTTGTAGAGGATTTCCACATGCAGCGGCATCGTGTTGGTCAGTCCTCGAATGTGACCCGACACGACCGACACCGCTCCGAATTCACCCATCGCACGCGCATTGCAGAGAATCACTCCGTAAAGCAGGCTCCACTTGATGTTAGGAATCGTGACGCGCAGGAACGTCTGCCAGCCGGACGCGCCCAACGTCAGGGCGGCTTCCTCCTCCTCCCGGCCTTGCGACTGCATCAACGGGATGAGTTCCCGCGCAATGAACGGGACGGTGACGAAAATCGTGGCCAGCACGATTCCCGGTAGGGCGAAAATGATCTTGATATCGTGTTCGGCCAGCCACGGACCCAACCAGCCTTGGGCTCCGAACAGCAACACATAGATCAACCCTGAGATGACCGGAGACACAGCCAGGGGAACGTCGATGAGGGTGATGATCAACTGTTTCCCGACGAACTCGAATTTTGCGATCGCCCAGGCGGCCGCCATTCCGAACAGGGCATTCAGCGGAACCGCGATGGACGCGGCGATGAGCGTCAGTCGAATGGCGGCCAGGGCGTCCGGGTCTTGAAACGAGGCGAGGTAGGTCAACACTCCGCCCTTGAATGCTTCCGTAAATACCGCCGCGAGCGGAATGAAGAGAAAAAGCGTCAGATAGCCGAGGGCTGCGGCAATGAGCGCCAAGCGGACGAGCGTGCCCTCGGTGGTGAGCGAGGCGGTCCACTCTTCATTGCTGATTTTCGCGGCGGTTCTTGTGGTCATCGTGGGTCTCTTTATGCGCTGGTGTGACGAGCCGTACTCCACCATTGAAGGAGATTCACGGCCAATGAAAGTAGAAAGGCCGTGACCAGCATGACGACTCCCAGGGATGTCGCTCCGGCATAGTCGTACTGCTCCAGCTTGGTCATGATCAACAACGGCGTAATTTCCGATATCAGCGGCATGTTACCGGCGATAAAGATGACGGAACCGTATTCGCCGACGGCGCGAGCGAAGGCCATGGCCATCCCGGTGAGGAGGGCGGGCCACAACTCGGGCGCGATCACGGCGCGGAATGTTTGCCAGCGGCTCGCTCCCAGCGTCGTGGCGGCTTCCTCCACTTCTTTGTCGAGATCCTGCAACACGGGCTGGACGGTTCTCACCACGAACGGCAATCCGATGAAGGTGAGCGCGACGAGGACGCCGAGCGGAGTAAAGGCGATCTTGATGCCCAACGGATCGAGGAGATGGCCGATCCAGCCATTGGGCGCATAGATGGCGGTCAAGGCGATACCCGCGACCGCGGTCGGGAGCGCGAACGGAAGGTCGACCAGCGCGTCGACGACCGCCCGACCCGGAAAACGGTACCGGACCAGCACCCAGGCGACGACCGAACCGAAGAGCCCGTTGATGAGCGCGCCCAACAGGGATGCGCCGAATGTCAGTTGATACGACGCCATCGCGCGCGGCTCCGTCACGGTGCTCCAGAATTGTTCCCAGGTCAGTGTGCTGGTCTTGATAAAGAGCCCGCTCAAGGGAATCAAGACGATCAGGCTGAAGTAGAACGTCGCGAGGCCCAGGGTGAGACCGAACCCCGGAAGCACGCTGGGCTGTTTCAGTATTAACGGCAAGGGAGGGTCTCCTTATCGGCTCTGTTCGCGATGACCGTCGCTCGGTGCCGCCGTCGGTTGATACATCTGATCGAACACGCCGCCGGATGAAAAATGGGTGGCGATTGCGTTCTGCCATCCTCCGAAAACGTCGTCGGCGGAAAAGACATTCAGTGCCGGGAATTGGGAAGCATGCTTGCGCATTACAGCAGCCGAGCTGGGACGATAGTGGTGCCGCGCCGCCAACTCCTGGCCTTCCTCGGAGTATAAATAGTCGAGATAGGCTTCCGCGAGCACCCGGGTCCCGTGTTTGTCCGCGACCCGGTCGACCACGGCGACCGGAGATTCAGCGAGAATGCTCACAGTCGGGTAGACGATCTCAAACCGGCCTGTGCCCGCTTCCTTCTGAATCAGCGACACTTCATGCTCGAACGTCAGCAGCACGTCGCCGATATCACGCTGCAGGAACGTGGTCGTGGCGCCGCGGCCGCCGGAAGCAAAAACCGGGACGTGTTGGAGCAGGTCGTGCACGAATTGCCGCGCCTTGTCGTGGCTTCCCGTCTGTTTCACTAGTTGGCCCCATGCGGCCAGGTAACTATATCGTCCGTTGCCGGATGTCTTGGGGTTGGGCATGATGACCGCGACGCCCGGCCTGATGAGATCAGGCCAATCGTGAAGGCGCTTGGGATTTCCGCTTCTGACCAAAAAGACGATCGTGGACGTAAACGGAACGCTATGGTTTGGAAGACGTTCACGCCAGTTCTTGGCGATCGGTCCTCCCTGTTCGGCCAGAATGGCGATGTCGCTTTCCTGATTCATCGTCACGACGTCGGCTTCCAATCCGGCAAGCACCGCTCTCGCCTGTGCGGTCGAGCCTCCATGGGATTGCCTGAGCACTGCCGACCGGCCGGTTTTCTCCAGCCAGTGCCGGGCGAACGCGGCATTGTACGCTTTGTAGAATTCTCGCGATACGTCATAGGAGACATTCAAAAGTTCCTGGCTGTCGGCCATCGCATTGGTCGAGTGCCCTATCGAGCAGACCGCGAGAATGGTCCAGATGACAAGGACGCCAGCCGACCAGGAATGCCGGAAGCACTCGTTCATCGCCGTTCCTTGGTGATCTGAAGATAGATTTGGTCGAATGTGCCGCCGTCGGAGAAGTGTGTCTTGTTGGCGTGTTTCCAATCGCCAAAAAACTCCTGGAGCGTGAACAGTTCGACCTTGGGAAACTTGGTTTGCTTGGCCGCAACCGACTGGAGTCGGGGGCGGTAATAGTGTCGGGCGGCGATCTCCTGTCCTTCTTCGGAGTACAGATATTCAAGATATGCTTGCGCGATCTGTCTGGTTCCCCGCTTGTCCACGATCTTATCCACCACGCTGACCGTCGGTTCGGCCAAAATGCTCTGCGGAGGCACGACGATGTCGAACCGGTCTTTTCCCAGTTCACCGCCGCCCAACAAGATCTCGTTTTCCCAATTGATCAAGACGTCGCCGATACCCCGCTCCACAAAGGTCGTCGTCGCGCCCCGGGCTCCGGAATCGAGCACCGGGACATTTTTGTAGAGTTTTGCAATGAACTCCTTGGCTTTGGTCTCATCCCCGCCCGATTGCTTCAGGGCATAACCCCACGCAGCGAGGTAGTTCCACCGGGCGACGCCCGAAGTCTTGGGATTCGGCGTAATGATGGACACGCCTGGTTTCACCAGGTCACTCCAATCCTTGATGTTCTTTGGGTTGCCCTTGCGCACCAGAAAGGCAATCGTCGAGACATAGGGCGCGCTATTCTGCGGCAAGCGACCCTGCCAATTGGCGGGAAGCAACGAAGCCTTCTCGGCTATGGCGTCGATGTCATAGGCCAGGGCCAGTGTCACGACGTCGGCCTCGAGTCCGTCGATCACTGCTCGTGCTTGTTTGCTGGACCCTCCATGCGATTGCTTGATCGAGACCGGCTGGCCGGTCTTGGCGAGCCAATGTTTGGCGAACGCCGCATTGAATTCTTGGTATAGCTCCCTGGTGGGATCGTACGACACGTTGAGGAGGGTCACCGTTTGGTTGCCGGCATGCGCGATAGAAGAAAGCCCCACCGCTCCGCTCAGACTCAACAGGACAAGGAGAAACAATGATGTGAATGCCACAGTATGATCCTTTCGTTCAGGAATGATCGGATGAAACCAAGTGAAAACGGCCGGTCGCCATGCCGACCATGTTCCTGTGTTCCGATGTTTCGATGTGGTCATCGGGAGTCTGGCGGCATTCCACTTGTTCAAGCGCGGCGCGCGCCAGGAGACGCGTCGAGTCGAGCAAGGGGAGGGGCGAACCCTCGGAAGAAACGATCAATGGGAGTTCGGTGCAACCAAGAATGACTGCATCGCATCCGGATGTACGGAAACGGTTGATGACAGCGCGCAGAACATTACGGGTATGGGACGTGAACCGGCCCGCGATAAGTTCGTGTCTGATGATGCGCTGGATATTGTCCCGTTCGTCCGCCAGCGGAATAATGAGTTCGATTCCTTCTTTGTTGAGATGGCGGGAATACATCGAATCTTCCATGACGGCCCGCGTACCGAGCAGGCCGACTCGATGGAAGCCGCGGCGTGCCGCTTCCGCGGCGACGGTGGCGGCGATGTGCAGCCAGGGCACCGGTGATTGGACCAGGTCGTAAGCGCGGTGCAGCGTATTGTTGGGGCAGATAATAAAGTCTGCCCCGGCGTGCGCGAGTTTATTCGCCGATCGGGATAAGAGATCCGCCACACCGGGCCAATCATCCCCATCGATGAGGTCGAAGTACGAGCGAAGCGAGAACGTGTGTATGGTGATTTCCGGATGAGCATGCCTGCCCATGAACCTCTCCGCCTCGTGGCACAATGTCCGATAGCAGAGGGCCGCGCCTTCAGCCGTACCGGCGACGATGCCGATGTGTGGGATTGCTTCAAAGGGTAGGTAAGTCATGAGGCCTCCTGATATCTTCTCCATCAATTCCGGCAGTGACCGGGAGATCGACGACAGTTCGCCGCCGGTCTCCCGGTCACAGTCTACGGCTGCGACGGTTTGCCCGATTGGTGCGGCTCGAGCCCCGGGTAAACGGGCAGGGCTGCCAGCGCGTCGCGATATCGTATCTGAAGTTCTTCGCGTTGATCCGGCGAAAACAGTCTGCCTCCCGAACGGACCTTGATCAGGTAATCTTCTGGTTCGAAGGTCACGTTAAAGGCCGCGGACCGTTCCGGAACGTTCGGCATCTGCCGGTCGTACTTGCTGATGTCCGGGCCTGGACCGTGGAGATCATGAACTTCGCTGAGCGAGAGATAGAGGGTCCCGTTACGGATCGACAGCCATCCCGTCGTGCTCTCTTCCTCTCCGTGTTCGGTGGCATGGCTCAGGTGAAAGAATACCCGCTGTGCAGGCGAAGCCTGAGCCAGTCCTTTCGAAAGCGCCGGAGCCAGGATTTGAACCTCTTCATGACGAAAGGCGCGTGTGCGATCCGCTTCACCGGAAAACAGCCGATGGATGAAATTACGCTGCTCCCATGCACGCACGTTGCCGAGAATGGTTCCGATCTCGGTCGCAGAAAGTGTGGCAGGATGCGCGTTCGACGTCGAGTCCGGATCGGTCTCCAGGCGCACCGTATTAAGACCCGATTCATAAATCGTTTTCGTCGGCTCGGGCGATGTTCCTGCGCAACCAATGAAGGTCGTTCCCAGCAAGGCGATAAGCGGCAGGCTCAACCGGAGTGCAGTGTGATGAATGTGCCTTGAGACCTGGTTCATGATTTCACCTCCCGTCGCTTCGCTAATGTCGCCCCCGGCGTCGCCTGATCAAACCCGAACTGTTTCAACTGCTCCTGGACCGGAGCCGACAGCAGGAATTCGATGAAATCCCCCGCAGCCGAGATGTTCTTGGCCGTCCATACGGCTGCGACACCGTATTGCACCGGTGTATGAGAATCTTCCGGAGCCGTGTCCAGAATCTTGACTTGAGATTCAGCCACGGCATCGGTTCGATAGACGATGCCGATTTCGGCTTCGCCTTTCGCAACAAGGTCGAGGACGGCTCGCGAATGTTGGCCAAAAACATATTGGGACTTCAGTTGCGGTTCCAGTTTGGCGTGTTTGAGAAATTGAATCGCCACCTTGCCGACCGACGACGTTTTGGGATCCCCGATTGCGATGCGTCTGACCGGAACCGTACGAAGCTCTTGAAGGGAGCCGACTGGGGCAGGGAAGGTCTTGCCCGTGATGACCACCAGCGATGTGCCGGCATAGACACGCTTGGTCCCCTGAATCACCAGGCTTTTCTTCTCAAGGGAATCGATTTCTTCGAGCAGCGATGGAAGGAATACGTCGACCGGGGCTCCCTCTTCGATCTGCTTGCGCAGATTTTGAGAGGGGCCGTAAATCACGCGGACCACGACTTCCGGATGTTGAGCCTCAAACAGGGGCAGCACTTTTCGGAACACGTCTCGCAGGCTGTTGGCGGCCGCGATGGTGACCGTTTCCGGTTGTGCATACGTATCGGTCGCAATCCCAGGTCCAAATACCACGATGCCGAGGAATAGGGACAAGGTGGAAACGCGTTGGTAGAAGTTGTTCATGGAAGTCCTCTTTCCAATAGATGAGCCATATGCAGATATGTCTTAGAAGTAGAACTGGTACTGTACGTTGATGCGGTTCTCAATGAGATCGCTCCCGAATCCCGGCTGATACTCCCATGGATAGCGATCCGGAGCTCGTCCTCCGCTGCCCGATGTAATGTTCGAGTAATCGATAACCAGCCTGTTGTTATAGGTGCCGTCGAAGCTATAGTTGATGGCCACGCCCAATTCCTTCGTAAGATCGTCCTTTTGCTTCGTGGATGGATCGAAGACTCCGTATCGGACCGCTAATTCCAGCTTGCGTGGAATCAGATACTTTCCTGCCTGGACGTACCAGCCCCAGGCATCACCGAGCTCCACCGGTTGAGGTCCTATGACGAGCGCGTTCTGCGTCGGATTGTTGGGGTTCGGAACGGTCGTGAGGTCGAAAGGAAGCGTTCCCGCGAAGGCATCTCGAAGATGCTGCTGACGGTAATATCCTTCCGACTGCAACGACCAGCCTTGGTACTTTCCGATGAAATCAACTTCATAGGTCTGGAAATCGTAGATGCCGCCGCCGAGCAGCCGCCCGTTGTTGTTTTTTGCCACTCCTTGGCGATACGCGCGGTCGACAATGTCTGAGCGGATCGAGCTGAGATAGTTCTGGCCTGGATTATAGGCATAGCCGACTGCGATAGCCGCTTGTGGAACCCGTGAATTGAGAATGTCGCCTTGACCGTACCCTGGATTTCCGGAGATCTTAAACAAGGCCCGAGCGGTATACATCATCTCGCCGCCCAAAAAGCGGGTATTGTAGTTGTAAGTCCGCGTGATGCCGGAGGGCTGGGCGCCGGGTGTGCCGGTGGGTGCGAGGACCGTCTGGCTGACCGATGTCCCGTCGCGGGCGAGGTTGGCACCAGCTCCGTTCCAAATACCGACGGCATAGTTGAATCGGTATTGATCTTCATCGCTGAGGATCGAAATACCGACATCGCGATTGCTGATGAGATTGGCGGCGAACATGTTTTGCACAATCATATTGTCCGCGAATGTCGAGGTCGCAATGGAGGCGATCTGCGATCGATTGAACCAGACGCGCTGTTGGCCGACCTGTGCCGTCAGCCAAGGGATGTGCCATGACGCAATATAGGCATCCAGCAGTTTGGCCCGTCCGCTTCCCCCCTCTTGATCCGAGGTGAATTGATCGAGTCCCCAGGAGAAGTTGTAGCGAAGGTCCGGATCGAACGCGTAACCGAGGAATTGCAGGCGTGCGCGGGGAACACTGAACGCACTTCTATCGCTCTGATGCCGGACGGCCCGATATTCAACCTGCCCTCCGAGAATTTCCGGGTTCCGGGAATCGCCCACCGTGCCCCAGGCAGAATTGTACGTGCTATAGCTATATCGCACTTGGGTCAAGAGCCGGAGCTTCAGGAAAAACTTCTCTCCGACTCGAATGTTGAGACCGTTATTGACATCGATGCTATAATTGGGTTTCGAGAGGCGTTCCTTGTTTTCGATTACCCGTAGGCCCTTGTCGTACTCCTCTTGGGTGATCAACCCCTTTTGATACAGGTACTTGAGGCCTGGATCTTCGCCGGAGTAGTACTCCCACTTGCCGTCCTTCTTCACCAACTGACCTTCCTCCACCGCCGTTGCCGGTTGCGGACTCACCAGCCAGAGCAGGCTGATGATAAAAAGGACCAAACCAGAAAGTCTCATGTCGTTTCCTCCGTGACATGGGAACTTCCGGTGGTCCGGTCAGCCCGCCGTTAAAATTGATCAGCTGTTACGTTCAAAACGTCCGGTTGTCCGGACGTTGTTTACTCCTTGAGTTCAGTACAGATGGAAACGTCTGCGCCGGCGACCGTTGTGCGGATGCCTTTCATCGGGAAAGGTCGGCATCGAAGCGCGTTTTTTCTTTGCGCTCGATCTGGACCACTTTGGAGTCGTGAACGATAATCTCCACTGAGCCGAAGCGGATTCCCTTCAGCGCATGAATGATCGCTTGCTCGACCTGCCGATGTACATTGTGGTCCGATAGTTCAGTGCTGTTGCTGAGCGACCGCATATACCCTCCATCTAGATTCACTGACGTGCAATACGTAATCTAATTCCTATGAATCCGATCGGGATTAAGTTTTCATAGGTATAAATTAACTTGGTCTATTTTGTCAACAATTAATTTTATGATCTGATCTACGAGGCAATTCGGCTATGTGGAACTATTCATCTGCCGTGATGAAGTATCAAAAAACTGGTGATTTGTATCCAGTATACTTGACACTAATAAAGTATTATTGCTATATCGCCCCGGCATGGGGATCAAACACCGAGCTGAGTCTGTCGACCATTTTCGAAATGAGCTAAAAAACCTGCGGAACGCGCGTGGCCTGTCGCAGGGTGAGCTGGCCTCGAGAGCCGGCATCACGCGTCAAGCTGTTTCATCGATCGAATCCAACCTCTACTTACCCACCACCGCTGTCGCTCTTCGGCTTGCCGCGGCTCTTTCCTGTCGGGTTGAAGAGCTGTTTTCCTTGATCCGACCGGTCGAACGAATCCAAGGCACCCTGGTGGGAAGAGTTCCAGAACGAGATCCCTCACGTCCGCCGGTTCGCGTCAAGGTTGCCCAGGTAGGTTCTCGCATCGTCGTGCGTCCGGTCATGGGACTGGGCGACGTGCTCTCGTGTGCCGTGGGGGCAGATGGGTATCTGACGGAGCCGGCTTCCTACAGCGATGGGTCAACTGTAGAGGTGATGCTCTCCCGGGACCGCCAGGCCGTCGAGCAGGAAATTTCGGTCGCCGGCTGCGATCCCGCAATCTTTCTGGCGGGCGAACATATGAGGAGGCGGAAGGATCAGACCTCGGTCGTCGGCTGGACGATGGGCAGTATGGCGGCGCTTCGGTCGTTGCAACGAGGGGAAGTTCACGTCGCCGGTCTACATCTGTTTGATCCCGCGACCGGAGAATCCAATCTTCCTTTCGTCAGGCGAGCATTGAAGGGCTCCGCCTACGATGTCGTGACTTTCGCGACATGGGAGGAAGGTTTGCTGGTTCGCAAAGGAAATCCCAAGTCGATCCGCACGGCGGCGGACCTTGCCGAGCCGACCGTGACCCTTTTGAATCGGGAAGAGGGAGCGGGGGCTCGTCTGCTGCTCGATCGGCAATTGCGTGAGGCGGGGATAGATCCTGCACGCGTGCGTGGTTACGACCGGATCGCGTCCTCTCACTTCGAAGTCGCTCGGGCGATTGCCGGACAGCAGGCTGACGTCGGGATTGGTATTCGAGCGGCGGCGCAATATTTCGAACTGGATTTCGTGCCGCTCCAATCGGCGCGCTACGACCTGGTGGTCCCCAAAGCGTATCTCACGTCCCATCCGACTCTGGCCCATCTTTTCGAGACCATCGTGAGTCGTCAGTTCCGAAACGAGATCGAAGCGCTCGGCGGCTATGACACGACCCAAACCGGAACGATGCATGTCTTGCGAGGATAAATGACGTCAATGTGGGAGATCGTGAGATGAATTTGAAACACATCATAGTCCTTGCCGGCGTGCTCGCCTCGGGTTTTGCGACATCAGGGCATACATTTGAACAATTTGTGATAGCCGCATCGCCGAGTATGCGTCTTCCCGTGGAAGCCCTTGGGCGGCAGTTTGAAGCGGCGCATCCAGACGTACGCGTGCGGCTGCATCTGGATTCCGGTCTTGATCTTCGCCGGACCATTGCCGGGATGGAGAACAGCACGAAAGGAAAATACTTCATCGGTTCGGGGCCTATTCACCTCGTGGCGCCCGGAGGCGATGAATTGATCACCCGGTTGGAGCAAAAGTACTACGTGCTGCCAGGCACCCGGCGAGTTTACGCCGAAGAACGGCTTGTCATGGTTGTGCCGGAATCTTTGGTCGATGCTCCGGCGTCCTTTGAGGCTTTGAAAACCGCCGGCAGGCTGCGAATCGCCGTGGGAGATTCAGAAAAAACGACGCTTGGCCAAAAGACCCAGCAATTACTGACGGCACTGGGCGTCTGGGACGACGTCAAGGAACGGCTCGATGAAGCAGCCGATACGCGTGCCGTCATCGACCACGTGCTGAACGGCCAGGCCGATGTCGGAATTGTGTTCGGTCCGGACGCAGCCCGAGAGAATCAACGATTGCGAGTCGTCGCCGAAGCCGAACGCAACCTTGTTGCTCCGGTGCTCCATTCCATGGCGATGGAACGCTATTGCCCCAATCGGGCGCTGTGCGGTGAATTCCTCGAATTCATTCAGTCGCCCCAGGCGCAGGACACGCTCAAAGGTCTGGGTTACGTCTCGCCTGTCCGAGTACCGTCAAGTCACGCCCGTTAATAATCCAAAGTTAGAGAAGTCGCTATGTTGACTCAGGAGGAGGACGTCATGTCACCGGAGAATCGGGGAAAGCATCTCAAACGTTGGAGCGGTGTGGTCGCCTGGGCGCTGTTTGTCGCGATCGTTGCAACAGGGTGTGCGCGGCTTCCGTACACGACGAAGGTCGTGCAGGAGAACCGGCGCGTTTTCGTCTCTTTGCAGCGTGAGCCAAAACCCGAAGGTTACAGCCACCCGGTTCAATTCACTGTCGAAGAGTTGACTGCCATCCTGTCCGGGTTTTCCTTTCGTGAAAAGCAGAGATTGCCGTTGCGCTGGTTTGCGGAGGAGGTTCCGCCGAGAGAAATTTTCCGGAGGGATGAACTGGAAGCGATTGTGCCTCCCTTGGTCGATGCGCTGCAGAAGGCATCCCCCGAAGAGCGTGTGTATTTCCAGGTTTTGGCGCCAGGAATGAATCCGGCGTACGAGCGGGATACGACCGCAGGCTGGATCGCCATTCACGAGCCGTATTTTCACCTCACGCTCGAACATTACCACGCCATGTTTCCCACCAGAAAATCGGAACAGTGGGATCTTCGATATCCCGCTCTGCCGCCCGATCCCAAGACGTTCCTGCTGTACTTCGAGCCGGGACGGTTTTGGGAAACCGATCCCGTGACTCATCGCCCATCCGTGCAGTACCGCGAATTCTTGAAGGCAGTGCCGACCAAGTAACGCCGTCGAAGGTCGGCAACTCGAATTATTTCCACACTCATATCCAATCATTTTCGGAGGTCGGTCATGATGTTGCGGAGATGGTTTTCCCAAATGGGCTTCGGACCTCGAGCCGCCAAGGCGATCGTTGCAATGAATGCTGCAGTCCTGTTGAGCCTAGTCCCCGATCTCGGGCAAGCAGTAGATTCGGGAAAATTAGTCGAGAAGAACGGCGAATACGTCTTCGTCGAAAGCATGGACCCCGCCACGCGCTTGCTGTTGGAGCGGTCCTACGAAAAAGGCATCATCACACAAGAAGAGCGTGATAAGGCCATCAAGGAGTCCGAATCCCGCGCCTATCTGATGCAGCCGAGCTTCAAGCTTTGGTACGACCGGGGATTCAATTTCTCGATGAACGACAACGCCTTTCTTCTCAAGATCAGGGGACGCCTGCAAATGCGGGAAACGACCAGGTGGAGAAACGACGCGTGGAGAAATCCGGGAGATGCAAAGAATTATCCGGAATTGCTCGGAGTTTTCGGAGACTATCGCGCCAATCGATCGGACGATTTCTACACGCAATTCAACATACGCCGGGCCCGGCTGCTGTTCCTCGGCCACCTCATCAATCCCGATTTCAAGTATTTCGTTCAGCTGGGATTCGAAACTGCGGAGAACGCCCAGACGCCCGGAGCCGCAAATTTGCTCGACTTCTATTTTCTGAGCACGCACTTTTCGTTGTTCAACGTGCAAGCCGGTCAATACAAGGTGTTCTTCAACCGGTCCCAGATCAATAACACCGCGTCCATGCAGTTTGCCGAACGCTCCTTGGTTCAGGATGCCTTCACCGCCAGCGGTCTCAATCGTCGGGACGTCGGCATTACGATCATGAATGACGACGAAGTCTATCCGGTGAACTATTATCTCGGCGTCTATAACGGAGCCGGGCCATTGTTCAACCGTTACGGGACTTATGATAGCGAAGAAGCGACCGTCGGATGTCCGGGCGGACAGACAGGCGGCAATCCCTTTCCTTCGCCGGCCGGTTGCCCGACGAACTCTCGAAATCTGAACGCCAATTTCCGCAACGAGATGGACAAACTGATGTATGCCGGTCGTCTGCAATGGAATATCATGGGCCGGCCCGGCTACGGTGAAGGCGATCTGGCCTACTCGGAAAAGCCGCAAATGGCGGTCGGCGGAGGCCTCGCGTACAATCCGGGAATCAACACGAGTACCGACAATGCCTTCGTCGGCATCGATCTGGCCAACCTGAATTTCCGGCGGCAGCTGGCGACGTTCGGTAACGGGCGGCAACTGGGCTGGGGTGTCGTGAACTATTTAACGCATGCGTTCGACGGCGTGTTCAAGTATCGAGGGTTCTCCTTACAGGGCGAATATTATTTCAAGAACGTCGAACGGACCTTCAAGGGGGCCCCTTGTCTCCAGACGGCCGGGAGCGGCGGACCTTGTACGGCGCAGGCTCCGGGTCTCCTCGGCAACTCCACGGGTTTCTATGTGCAGAGTGGATATTATTTGATCCCGAGGAAGGTCGAGGTGGCGGCGCGCTACTCCTATTGGGATCCGGATACGAATGCATCGGGCGACTTGATCAAGCAGCTCGACGCTTCGATCAATTGGTTTCCGTTCGGGACCTACGATTACCAGGTTATGCTGACGTATACGAACTTGGCTATGGGAACCGGCGGGTATGCCATCGGCCGGAGCAGCCCATTGCCAAGTACGGGTGGCTCACAAAGTACCGTCCCCTGTCCGGCTACCTTTCCGTCAGGCTGTGTGCCCTTGGATGCTCGCGGCGGCACCTTGATAGAAAATGCCATCCGACTCCAGTTTCAGATCTTTTTCTAGTTCGTCATAATACGGTCATCTAGGAGGTCGAACCATGAATCATCGTCGGTGCGGGATATTCGTAACCAGACTGACGACCCTCGCGCTCTTTCTGATCGTGCTTGTCTCTTCCGCTGGCGTGACTCTGGCCGAAGAACTTACGATCGCCGCCGCGTCGGACCTGAGTTTTGCGTTCAAAGAGCTTGCGGGAGAATTTGAGAAGAGCTCGGGGCATCATGTCAAACTATCGTTGGGATCGTCCGGGAACTTCTATTCGCAGATTCAGAACGGTGCTCCATTTGATCTCTATTTTTCGGCCGACATCGGCTATCCTCGGAAACTGGAAGAGGCGGGTCTGACGGTACCCGGTTCTCTTTATCGATACGCAATCGGGCGAATCGTCGTGTGGGCGGGGCATGGATCGCGTCTCGATATGACGAAGGGGATGGAAGTACTGCGCGAGTCAAGCATCAAGAAGATTGCCATCGCCAATCCCAAACATGCCCCCTATGGACGGGCCGCCGTGTCCTCCATGGAGCACTTTAACCTCTACCAGCAGGTCAAGGATCGGCTGGTTCTGGGAGAAAACATCTCCCAGGCCGCCCAATTCGTCGAGTCGGGTGCCTGTGAGGTTGGAATCATCGCCCTTTCACTGGCTCTGGCGCCGACGATGAAAGCCAAGGGTGCATATTGGGAGGTGCCGGCCGAGACCCATCCCGCGCTGGAACAGGGCGCGGTCATTCTGAAGTCGTCCCAACGCCGGGAAGCGGCGCAGGAATTTCTCGAGTTCATAAAAGGTCAGACAGGACAGGAGATCATGAAACGCTATGGTTTCACCATTCCGGCATAACCGACGATTCATTGGGTTATTAGCCGTGACGCTTATGCTTCTTACGTGCGCGGCCTGTTCCGACGCCGTGCAACTCGTGGGAGAAACTGAGACGGGGGGCGTCGTCACCTATTTATATAAGGAGGACCGGGGGGGGCCGATGGGGTCACCGCATCGGAAGGAGGCATTGGCAGTCATCGAAAAGAAATGCCCATCCGGTTATATGGTCGTGCGGGATGGAGAAGTGAGAGGCTATTCCGGGATGTCGAGCACGGATGGGCATGAAGGTGAGGTGACGGGCCAGCGATGGGGCATTCGATTTCGATGTAAATAGCCACGATAGGTACCACGTCATCACTAAATGGGGGATTCACCATGAAACTCAGCGCGCGGAATCAATTTCAAGGGACTGTGGTTCGGATCACGGACGGACAGGCCATGGCAGAAGTCGTCGTCAAGGTCGGCCAACTTGAATTCGTTGCGGCCATCACCGAAGGCTCGGTCAAGAGCATGGGGCTTAAGGTCAACGATACCGTAACGGTGGCCGTGAAGGCCACGGAAGTCATGATTGGTAAGTAGAATTCGACGGTTCTTTCCGCGGCGTATCGCGGGGAGAACGCCTCGGACGCCGACGAAGGGTAGGGCGGGATCGTGAATTGGACGGCAATTTGGGTTACTTTCAAGCTGGCGTCCCTGACGTCTCTCGCCCTATTGGTTCTCGGACTGCCCATCGCCTACTGGCTGGCCTATTCGAGACGACGATGGAAATTTCTCGTCGAATCGGTCGTGGCCCTTCCGCTGGTGCTCCCCCCCACTGTATTGGGATTTTATATCCTGGTGGCCATCGGTCCGCACAGTCCCGTCGGGCGGTTGTACACCGACATCGTCGGAGAACCATTGCCGTTCAGTTTTCAAGGGCTCCTGCTGGCGTCGATCCTTTACAGCCTGCCGTTTGCCGTCCAGCCCTTTGCGTCGGCGTTCGGTCAAGTCGACCGCAAGTTGATCGAGGCGTCGTGGACGTTGGGCTTGTCTCGATTCAAGACCTTCTTCAAGCTGATCGTGCCCCTCTCCTTGGCGGGGCTCGTGACGGGAGTCGTATTGAGTTTCGCTCATACGCTGGGTGAATTCGGCGTCGTGCTCATGGTGGGCGGAAACATCGAAGGCGTGACGCGCACCATTTCCATCGACATCTACGATGAGGTGCAGGCTCTGAACTATGCTCAGGCTTCAAAGACGGCTGCGTTCCTGCTGGTCATTTCATATCTTGTATTGCTCCTCGTCTATGCCGTCAATCGGAACATGTGGACTGCATGGCCGCGGAAATAGCCATCGATATCCATAAGACCTTTCCTGGACGCGCGACGATCCGCGCCCGTATTCGGTATCCGGTTGAGGCTTCGACGGTCTTGATTCTCTTCGGTCCGTCCGGATCCGGAAAGACTACGGTCCTCCGGTCGGTCGCGGGGCTTGAATGTCCGGAGCAGGGGACGATCCGCTTTATCTCGCGGACCTGGCTGGATACGGCGGCCGGCGTCAACATTTCGCCGCAAGATCGCCGCATCGGATATATGGCTCAAGAATACGCGCTGTTTCCCACCTATACGGTTGCGGGCAATATCGCCTATGGCTTAGGCCATCTCAGTGTCTCGGATCGAAAGCGGCGGGTGAGCGAAGTCTTGGAACTCTTTCAATTGGGTGGCCTGGAATCGGTCAAGCCTCGGGAGCTTTCCGGCGGGCAGCAGCAGCGGGTGGCTCTTGCGCGAGCGGTCGCGCCGAGACCCCAGTTGTTGCTGCTCGACGAGCCTCTCTCGGCGCTGGATGCGCCGACCAGGATTCGTCTTCGCGGGGAGCTCAGAAGCCTTCTGAAGCAACTGGCGCTGCCGTCGATCATTGTGACGCATGACCGCGAGGAAGCATTGGCGTTGGGTGATGTGATGGCGGCGATGAGCGACGGGGCGGTCCTCCAAGTCGGTACGCCGCAGGATGTCTTCAGCAGGCCGGCGAATGCGGAGGTTGCCAAGATCGTCGGCGTGGAGACCGTGGTGCAGGGGCGCGTTCTTCAAGCTGCCGACAGCCTCGTCACGATTGAAGTGGGAGAACAGACGCTCACGGCCTTGGATGGACCCGAACTCGGCTCCGCAGTCTTCGTGTGTATCCGTGCGGAGGATGTGATGCTTGAGAAGATCGGCACCGCGCCGACGAGCGCGCGCAATCATGTGAAAGGAATTGTCCGCGACATTGCATCTGCGGGACCATTGGTCAAGGTGAGTCTGGATTGCGGATTTCCTCTGGGAGTATTGGTTACGAGATCCGCTTTGGAAGAGTTGGGGCTTGAGCCGGGCTCGCCCGTACGGGCGGCGATCAAAGCCGGATCGGTACATGTCGTGCCCCGTCAGGAGGGAAACTGACGGGGTCAATGAGTCCCTATTCGCAGAAATGCATCGACTTCCTCCTGCCGCTGACCGCATAAAAGCCGGTAGTCTTACCAGCTGAAAAATTCAAGGTTCGCCTCTCCCCAGCTTCTGTGGATAACCCTGTGCGTAACGATGGAATCCAAGAAAGAAGGCGTGCATTCGGCTGTACCGGGCACCTGTTTGCCTATTTTTTGGGCATTGGGTTGTAGGGGTGACAACCCACCATATCTTGTGGGTATTCCTGTAAAACGCGGATAAATGGTTATGCGCTGATTACGAGCGGTGTTTTCACGCAATGCTTGCGTATCGGCTTGGCAGGCGCAGAGTTTCACCGAAAGTTATTCACAGAGCCTCTGCGAAAGAGGCATTCCGTCTCCATTAATATAAGAACGGTTGAAATTGGGCTTGACAGGCGTTGTCCCAGTATGTAACCATCGGTTACATCATGAAACCATCCGAGCTGAAACACATGCGGGAGCAGCTGGGACTTACGCAGCAGCAACTGGCTGATGCGCTGCAGACGACACGAGTTTCGGTCGCACGGTATGAGGCAGGTATGCGCCGTATTCCCGGGATGGTGAAGGTGGCAATCGAGCGACTGAACCGCTCCTCGGAAATTCCCATGGCCGGGATGGTCGCCGCAGGAGCACCGATCGAACCGGTGCCTCAAGCCGAGTTGATCGAAGTCCCGTTGAGCATGTTGCGGGGAGGCGATACCTTCGCGTTGCGCGTCAAGGGAGAATCGATGAAGGACGACGGTATTCTTCCCGGTGACATCGTTGTCGTGCACAAACAGGAAACGGCGAAAAACGGACAGACTGTGGTGGCGTTGGTCAATCATGAGGCCACAATCAAAACGTACTACAAAAAAGACACTCACATCGAATTGCATCCGGCCAATAGCGCCATGGAGCCGATCTTTGTTCAACCGTCCGATGCGTTTCATATTGAAGGCATCGTGATCGGCGTCATTCGACATTGTTCAGCATAGAAGCAGAAGCAAGGAGGACTGTGATGATGGAGCGAACCATGAGAGCCAACGATCGACTGATGGATCTGGAGCGAACGGTGAGCGTACTCAACGGGCGTCTTCTGAATTTGCAATGGGAGTTGCAGCGGGCAAAAGCCTATTCCTTGCCGGAGCGCATTTGGCGAAATATCGTCAACGGTCGTCAGGGAAACAGGTTCATGTCGACGGTCTGCAGCAGACATATACGTCCGAATATGAAAGTGAGGGACTATGCCGGTACAACCGGACACTGACACGCAGGCAGTCGGACGCTGTGCCGACTGCGGTAAGTGGAACACTCATTTGGTCGGATATGTGGATACGCTCGCGCCAATCAGACTGGAGCTGTGTGATCTCTGTTGGCACGCCCGCCAGCATCGACAAAATTTTTCCGGAGGATGCTGCGGGTAACGGAGAGGTGGAACATGCGTGCGACCGTTGAATCAACGACATTGCCACTTCTCGATCGTCCGGGCGACGAGTACGCGGCAGAGACGAAACACGGCGCATCGGGAGACTGGTCCCTTGCGTTACGCTATGCCCAGGTGCCGTTTTATCCCGACGACAAGCTGCTCCTTCTCCATGGGCATGCCCTCGTGTTTCGATTGGGCCTCCATATCGCGACGGAGCGGGTCTTGGGCGGAGAGCCGGTTCTTTATGTCGATGGAGCCAATACGTTCGATCCGTTTGCGGTGGGTCGATTGGCCCGTGCCAGACGGCGCCAACCCCGTCAGGTTCTGGCCGGGATTCATGTGGCCAGGGCATTCAGTTCCCATCAGATAGAACGATTGATATCGGACTGTCTTGGCGCTGCGCTCGATCGATATCACTCCCGTATTGCCATGCTGGCCGGATTGTTTGAGACCTTTTATGATCAGGCGGTTTCCGATCATAGCGCCGAGAAGTTGTTCGGTCGCATGATGAACGCGATCATTCGATTGACACGGCAAGGCTATACGATCGTCTGTCTCTGTCCTTCCGTTCCCATACTTACACAGGCGGGCCGGCAGCGGTTCGATCAACTCCGCGTTCACGCCGACCGTGTTCTTCGCGTGCAGGAAGGGCAAGGTGTCGTACGGCTTCACGACGATGGGTTGAACGACGGCCGATCATGGGAGATTCCCCGTACTCTGCTTACCGAACGATGAAAGGATCTTCTTTCTCACTTGCCCTGATTCCGATCGACAGGATTTCAGTTACCTCGGTGGGAATCATCAGTTAAATGAGCGAATTCGCACAAGACATAAAGATTCTTGGAAGGTTTCGGTAAGAATGGAGGTGTAGGAGTGACTGTTTTACCCTTCACACTTGAATGTTTGAGGGTACTCTCGATTTATCATTAATGATCGCTAGTGTTTTCCCCGGTTGTGCCTCCGTCAGCTCTTCCGTAACCTGCAGTCAAACGAGAACACATCCTGGAAAGTCGACTCAGGTTCAAGCCAGTCGCACGGTAAATTCACTGAGCTGTTTCTTGCATGTCTGGTCAACAGACGGATCAATTCGTCTTGGAAGCAATTCAGAAACATAGGAAACCAGCCCGACGTACCGTGGAGAACTTGTAAGAATATGATCAAGCCCCTTGTCAGGCGCCTGCTTACCCCGGATGTTCGTATGAAGGTCTGGGAAGCGAGGCAGCGATTGAACCAATGGTCCCATCATGATCTGCCGCGATGGTGGGAAGCCTGTTTGCCCGATGTGTATGTACAGAAATCACAATTTCGACGTGTTTTTGGGCGATCCCTCAATCTGGCGTCGCCCGCGACTTTTAATGAAAAGCTGCACTGGCTGTCCCGCCATTATCGTGATCCGGTCATGACCGAACTCGCGGATAAGTACTCCGTCCGCGCTTTTGTCGAGAAGCGGGCCGGCTCCGAGTATCTGAATGAACTGTACGGCGTGTGGGAAGATCCCTCAGTCATCCCCTTTGACCGATTGCCCGGCGCATTCGCGTTGAAAGTGACATCCGGGAGCGGGCAAAACATTTTATGTCGCGACCGATTGGCCCTTGATCGAGACGCGACGATACGGCAACTCGCCAAATGGATGAAGCACAGCGAATACTGGGTTTCACGGGAGTGGGCGTACAAGGATATTCGCGCACGGGTCATTGCGGAATCATTACTCCTCGATGAAAGCGGAGACGTGCCGCAGGACTATAAATTCTTCTGCTTCGACGGCGTCCCGCGGTTCATTCAAGTCGATACGGGTCGCTTCACCGACCACCGCCGTGATCTATTTGATCTGGACTGGCAGAAGCTGCCGGTCACGTATACCTATCCATGCAGCGACGCCCCCCTTCTCCGGCCACGGATGTTGGATGCAATGCTGGATCTGGCCGCCAAGTTGTCGCAGGGATTCCCGTTTGTGCGGGTCGATCTCTACAACATCGGCGATTCCATCAAATTCGGTGAGATGACGTGGTATCCAGGAGGCGGACTGGAACGGTTTTCTCCAAGCGAATATGACTTCGTGTTTGGGGAGGCCGTCACATTGCCGCAGCGCAGACGACCACGCGGTTTCGGAATGTTCGGACTCGGAATGTTCGGATGAGACTGACGGTCAGCAGAGCCATGCGATAGTTCAATCGACGCATGCGCTTACCCCTCAATTCCCGCGTGTGCTCTAGCACCTTCTCCCAATAGAGTCACTAACCGGCCACTAACTGACAGATATCGACTACCTCCCGCTTGCCAGATCACCGTCAACAGTCCGGCAGATCGCGATATACAGGAGCTTAATCGTGAGGGCAGAATCCCCGCTTGATGAGCCGCCGGCACGAGCAAGCTGGTTGATACCAACAAGAACCACTAAAGGGGTCTATCCGCCGGCCCAAGGAAGAGAGGCTACGCCTGAATAGCCGGGCGGCTCTCACGAAGTGCGGTATCAAATCGGAACAGCCAAGGGGTTTATCCGGCGGCATCAATAGGGGAGAAGCTTCGCTTGATGAGCCGCCGGCACGAGCAAGCTTGGTTTGGTGGCGGTGACCCGGATTGAACGGGTGACCCGCGGCTTATGAGTCCGCTGCTCTACCAACTGAGCTACACCGCCAGTGTAAGCACAAAGAAAGCGGAAAAATAACGACTTGGTTATACCACCTGCATGAGGATTTCGTAAAGGCGGGGCTCCGGTGTCACGGAATCAATCTGGCGAGCGCGGCGCGAAGTCTGTCCGCGCCGGGATTGGTCACGGTCTTGTTCGCGAGAATCTCTTCTGGGTTGACCGGGGCGCCGTAATAGGTCTGATTATCTTTGGCTGAGGCCGTGATGGCGAATCCCTGCAGAGAGAAGCCCACGAATACGCCCTTCGACCAGGCGAAGGAGATCAAATCAAGCGCGGTCGTGCCTCCTTCTCCGAATGCACCGACCGTAAAACCCCCGTCGACGCCGAGTCGTTTCGTTCCCTTCCCGGAGAAACGTTCAAGCGCGGCAAAGCTCTGGACGATGAGGATCAGTTCCGACGAATCTACTCCGATTTGGGGGCCGAAACTCGTGGAGCTCATCGTATAGAAGGCGGGAGGCGACCATCCGCCCTTCAAGAGATCCCGAGCCACCAGCACGCCACGCCCACCGGATCCGCCGACAACCACGGCACCGCGCCACAGTTTGGGGACGATGAACACGGCCTTCATGCTGTCGGGCTTCAGACGATATCCCGCGGCAAGGCCCGGTTCGGCCAGGAATCGTTCGAACGTCGAGATGGCCTGATCGATCAGCTGCTGTTGCTCGGTGGTCTCATCGGCCGAGGCAAAGGAGGCGTTTCCTGCCTGTAGGATGATGCCGAAGAGAAGCATCATCGCTGCAGCAACTGGAAGAGAGACGCATTTCATCATGGGGTCAATCCTACGCAACGTCTTGCTTCATCAAGCTGGGCAAGACTACCAAACGATTATCGTGCCCGCAAGGGACGACTGGGGACGTGAGACCGGGACCGGGAGGAGGAACGTGACGCGTCGAAGACGGCGAGGACGCTTCGTTGTGAACAATGGGCAGCAGCTGTGCTAGACTGCGGTCCGCTTCGAAGATCGGTCCAATTTGGAAGGTGACGGAATATGACGACGACTTCATTATCGCACTCGGTTCGTGGAATCTGTTCCGGCGGCTTGGCTGTTGTCGTCCTGTTGATCGGGTCGAGCGCCTGCACGATCAATCCGGTGAGCGGGTGGCCGGAGTTTACCCTCGTCACGACCGGGCAGGAGAAACAGATCGGAGCGGAGGAAGCCAAGAAGGTCGAAGAGGAAATGGGGCTCCTCGATAACCAGGCTCTGGCCGGGTATCTGGATCAGCTCGGACAGCGATTGGCGAAGGAATCCCCGCGTCAGAATGTCGATTACCACTTTTATGCCGTGGATATGATCGAACCCAATGCGTTTGCCCTGCCAGGAGGCTATATCTACGTCTCGCGCGGCTTGTTGGCGCTGGTCAACTCGGAGGATGAGCTGGCCGGAGTCGTCGGCCATGAAATCGGTCACGTTGCAGCCCGGCATAGCGTTCAAAAGATCTCTCGCCAGGGGCCGTTCGCGTTGATCACCAACTTCGTGTCCGGCATCACCGGATTTTTCGTGCCGTTCGTCGGTAATGTGCTCGGAGGGATCGGCAACTTTGCGCAAAGCCTGGTGTTTTCGCCATACAGCCGGTCGCAGGAATCCGAAGCGGATAAGGTCGGACAGGAAATGGCTGCCAAGGCCGGGTGGAACCCCGAAGGATTGGCGACCTTTCTGAACACACTGGGGAGGGAAGAGTCGCTATTGAACGACGGACCCCGTAGACCCAGCTTCTTTGATTCGCACCCGGCCACGCCCGACCGCGTTGAGAAAACGGTTAAGTGGGCGAAAGAATTCAAACAGGTCCAGCGGGATCCGATCACACCGACTCCTGAAGCCTTCCTGAAACGATTCGACGGCCTGGTCGTCGGACAACGCGCGGCCAACGGTGTGATAGAAGGCCGTGAGTTCCGTCATCCGGACCTGAATTTCTTCGTCGAATTTCCGGATCAATGGCAGGTGGAGAATACGCCGGTGCAGTTGGCCTCGGCTCCGAAAGAGGGCAACATGGGCGTTCTCGTTCGGGCGGTCGGAGAGGGGACTGATCCGATGGACGGCGCCCGTGCATTGGAAAAGGCCGTCAAATCTCCTGTGGTGGAGAAGACACACCCGACCACGGTGAACGGTTTGCCGGCGGCCAAGGCGAAAATCGGGGATTCGAAGGTCACCGCGGACATCACCTGGATTGCGCACGGAGGGCTGATCTATCAGCTTGTCGGCATCACGGAGACGAAGAACTATGAGGCAATCCATCCCGTTTTTCAGGCGGTGACGAACAGCTTCCGGCCGCTGCGGCCGAGTGAACGGGCGGGCATCCGTGAAAAGCGGTTGCGTCTCGTCGAAGCGCATGCGGGCGAGAAGCTGGAAGCGCTGGTCGATCGATCACGATCCCGATGGACGACGAAGCAGGTGGCGGTTGCCAACAATCTCAAGGAAACCGACCTGCTTCGCGCCGGTCAACTTGTTAAGGTCACCATGGAAGAACCGTATGTTGGAAAGACGAAGTAAGAACGCGTTCCGACTTAGTCGGAACCGACGTGCGACGACGGCCGCATCGGCGATACGAAGGTACGCCCCATCAAGGCTTCACGAACGGCGACCGGAAGATCGGTCGCCAGCCTCGGTTTGACCACATAACCCACCGCTCCCGCCACCAAAGATTCTTCGACGAACTCCCGCTCCTCATGCACGGTCAGGATGACGATCTTTGCGGCAGTACGCTCGCCGGCGAGTTGACGCGCGGCCTCCAAGCCGTTGAGTGTCGGCATCGAAATATCCACGATCAGGACGTCCGGGTGCAGTTCCGCCGCGGCCTGGATCAGGTCGCGGCCGTTGTCCACCGTCCCGACGATCTGGAATTCGGGCTCGAGCACTCGGGACACCATGTCCAGCATGGCTGGATTATCTTCGGCCAATACGATTCGAGGGGAGGTATTCTCGGTGTTGGCGTGTTGAGGCAACAGAGCCATTTGGGTGGACCCACTCTACGGTGGATAGATGTCTATCACCGATGGGCAAGAGAGGAAACTGGCAAAACTGACAGCTAGGGGGGATGCTAATGACGCCGCGGCGACGCGGGGATCAAGCTTTGCTTGACGGCGAATTGGTACAATTCGGCGTTGTTCTTGACCTGAAACTGCTCCATGATCCGATACTTGTGGAAGGCGACGGTTCGGGGAGTGACGTCCAGAATGTTTGCCGCTTCCTTCATGGAATAACCCTCGGCAAGAAGCTGCAGGACTTCACGTTGACGCAGAGTCAAGCGGCTCGGCATCGAACGGCGGCCGGGCTCGATGTAGGCTTGGACGATCTTGCCGGTCATACGGGACCCGATGTACGTCTTGTCTTCCATCGCCGCGCGGATGGCGCCGGATAATTCCGAGGCGGCCGAGCTCTTCAGCAGATACCCCGAGGCGCCGATGCGGAACGCCTCCGCCGTCAGGTCCGCATCCTCATTCATGGTAAGGAAGACGAGCTTGATCTCCGGCATCATGGCTTTTAACTGCCGCCCGGCGTCCAGGCCGTTGAGCAACGGCATGCCGATGTCGA
Source organism: Nitrospira japonica (assembly GCF_900169565.1). Lineage (NCBI taxonomy): Bacteria > Pseudomonadati > Nitrospirota > Nitrospiria > Nitrospirales > Nitrospiraceae > Nitrospira > Nitrospira japonica. The sequence continues at coordinate 2,718,543 of NZ_LT828648.1, forward strand.
GCACCACCACGTCCGGACGAAGTCCTCGCGCCATGAGCAGCAGGGTGCGGCCGTCGGCCGCCGACCCTACGACGTCACACTCCGCTTCCAGCAATTTGGTGCAGGCCTCGACGAGGAGGCGGTGATCGTCGGCGAAGAGAACTCGTGGCCGCTGCATGGCCCGTTCCTTTCCCTCAACTGCCGCTGAACGGTTAAATCGTGATCTGGACCACGATTCTGGTTCCCCGGGACGGGAAGGACTCGATCGAAATCCGGCCGCCGATCGTCCTCACCCGCTCCTGCATGCTGATCAGTCCCAATCGTCCCTTGGCCGACGCTGCCCGAAGATCGAATCCTGCTCCGGCGTCCGACACACACAGGTGCAAGGCGCCCCGGTCCCCGATCAACTCCAGCTTGCCGCTCTCCACTCCGCTATGCTTCACGAGATTGCTCAGCGCCTCCTGCGCGACCCGGAAGAGACAGAGCGCAGCTTCCTTGGGAATCGCGCGGGGAACGTCCCGGTGCAGACAGTCGATCCGCACGGCATGCTGTTCGGACAGCTCGCGGCAGAGGCCGTTGATGGCCGCCACCAGGCCCAGGTGCTCGAGCTTGGCCGGATGGAGGCGGTGCGACAGACGATGAATGTCCGAGGCGAGTTCCTGTGTCAACGTGTGGAGGCTTTCGACCTGCGCTTCCGGCTCGGCGCCGGGCGAAAAATCAAGCCGTTGCAGGCCGATGGCCAGCAGCGCCAACCGCTGGTTCAAATTATCATGCAATTCCCTGGCGATGCGTCGGCGCTCCTCCTCCTGGACGCCCAGAAGCCGACCGGTCATCTCCTTGAGCGATGTTTCGGCCCGCTTGTAATCCGTGATGTCGATCATGATGCCGATCAATTCCTTCGTATGGCCGCCCTCTGTGATCACGTGAATCGAGCTATGCAGCCAAACGGTGTCCCCTGCGGCCGTCAGCATTCGATAATCCAAGGTCCGATGCCGTTTCCCCTCTACCGAGCGACGGCAAGAAGCCAGGACTCGTAACTGATCGTCGGGATGCAGATGGGAAGCCAGGAAGTTCTGCCGATACCATTGTTCGCGAGGATACCCGAGGATGGCTTCCGTCTGCTTACTGACGAAAGTGAACCGAAGCGAGGCCGGCTCGGCTTTCCAGACGATCGCTCCCAAGGACTCGATCAGCGATCCGTATTGTCTGTCCGTTAATTTTTGCGACGTGACGTCGAGATGGGTGATCACCGCTCCGCCTTCCTTGCGCCGGAGCGGCACGGCGGTCAACAAGAACCATTGCGGCCCGGTGGGTGAAGACCACATGTACTCGAATTCGAACGAGGGCGAGATTCCCGAGAGGACGTTCCTGACGCCGGCAAGGATCTGCGCGTCCTGGTGTGAGCCTGCCTGCGCGGCTTCGTGCCACCGATCAAGGCAATTGATCCCTGTTTCTGCGGCGGCATGGGAGCAGTCTGCATTGGAGCGGCTGAATTCCCGCCAGGCGTCGTTGGACGCGACGATGGTGCCCCGGCTGTCCAAGACGGCCAGGCGTTGCCCGAGACTGTCGAGGATCGTCGAAGCCCATTCGTTCTGATTGTCGCGACAGGTATCGGGCTGCGGACCTGATTGAGCGGGAGAAAAGCCCGCCGCACGATTTGCAGACAGGTCTGCCTGTTGTCGGCGATATGCGGTGACACCCATGGATCAACCCCGTTCCCTCGCCGAAGCCTCCTGTGGACGGAGGCGTGATATCAGGGAACTGTGGTGCCAAGCATGACCAACTCGTCTAGGGCAGTCAATAGTGAACCGGCGGGCGGCATTCTTTTAACAGAAACGTAACGACGGCAGGATTTGTGCCAGGAGTCGTTCCGTATTATCATACCTGTCAGATTTGACAGTAGGCCGCCGCCGGATGCCCCTGTATAAGTAGTCAAATAATGTTATAAATTTGGCTCTTGTCGTCTCTGACACAGGAACAATTTGAGCGTTCAGTGGCGGACAGGCTGTTGATCCAGCGAATTGACATGGTTCTAATGGATTGAGTGGAGGGCGGGACTTGACACTACAGGAGAATTTTACCGACATCGTGCGTCTCTGTCGGCGACGAAAAGATATCGCATGCGGCTGGCCACTGGCCGTAACGGCTGCCGTGCTCATGACGATTGTATGTGTGCAGCCGGCCGGCGCCGACGACTACCTCGACATTCCGAAGCCGACGGATCGGCTTGCACCGCCCCCGGCGCCGCCGAATGTCGAGCCGTCGGTCCTGTCCATCCCCGCCAAAGTTTCGCTTCAAGAATTGCTCGTCATTGCGGCGGACTCCTTCCCCGAGGTCATGGAAAACGAAGGGGCATGGCACGAGGGGCCGCCGATCGCAGGACAACCCCCATTCCAGTGGCAATACCGGCTCCATCGCGGACCGGTGCAGGTACAGATCAACAACAATCATTTAGAAGCCGTGTTTCCCGACATCCGCTATCGGGTGGCGGTGCGGGCCGTCAAACCGGGCGGAGAGATCGAAGACTCCATCTGCGGATACAAACCGGATGAACCCCGACACATGAGCATCACGGTTCGGTCGAACCTGCAATGGGCCGACGATTGGACGGTGCGTTCGACGACCGCGTTCGATGAGCCGGTCTTTCCCGACCCCTGTGCGTCGACGGCTGCGGGCGCCGACGTCAGTACAATCGTCAAGGCGGCGGTGCATTCGCGGCTTCCGGTATTGGGCAAAAAGATCGATGAGCGGATCCAGGAAGGCAGCCAGCGGCGCCGTGGGGTGGAAAAGGCCTGGCGAACGCTCTTGACGCCGACCGAGCTGGCGCCTGAGCTGTGGCTGAATCTTCGACCGGGAACGATCCAGGCCGGACCGATCATGGGAAACAACGAACAGCAGGTCGTGGCTTCGCTCAACCTGCTGCTGGAGCCGGTCGTGACGACCGGGTCGATGCCGCCCGTTCAGGAGCGGCCCCTGCCTCCGCTCCAATTGACTTCCGGCGGGCAGGACGGGTTCCATCTGGCGATCCCGGTGATGGTGGACTATGACTGGATCAATGTCAGGCTGCGCCGGCAGCTCGTGGGGCAGGAGATACCGATGTCCATCGGCGATCCGATCTTCATCACGTCTGCTCGGCTGTACGGGAGCGGCTCGCAGCTGATTCTCGCCATGGGCGTGAGGGGAAGCGTGAAGGGCACGTTGTACGCCGGTGGGAAACCCGTGATCGATCCCGTGACGCACATCCTCAGATTCGACGGCTTCGACTTCACCATGGATACGCGGAACATCCTGGTCCGCACCGCCAATTGGTTATTGCGGGACAACATCCTCGACACCATCGAACCGCAGACTAGGATCGATCTCTCAGGGCAGATGGCCTCGATGCGTCAGGCATTGGACAAGGCCTTGCATCGGGAAGTGCTGCCCGGTGCCTGGATCAACGGAGCCGTCTCCAAACTCGAGCCGAAAGGCATTTATCCGATCGAAGGAGGCGTGGAAGCACAGGTCGTTGCCGATGGAACGATCGAACTCCTGTTGCCGCCGGCTCGATGAGCCGTTGTGGCAATAGCGGAGGTCTGGTACTCTTCGCCTCTCACGCAGGAGGCTTCTCCGTGAACGTCTCGAACCTCTTCTCTGTCCTCTTGGCAACGGCGTACGTCTTCTCGGCGTCGACGGGTTTGGCCGGTGAGGATCTGGAAGCGGAGGTCGAGGCCCTGGCCACTTCGGCGATCACGATGAAGGAAGTGATCGGTTTCGTCGCGGGATTCGGCACCACCTTTGCGGCGGTCCCGGATCTGGTCGTGATGTTCAAACGCCGCTCGACGGTCGGAATGAATCCGACCATGGCGGCCATCATGGGGACGTTTCAGTTCGTCTGGGTATATTACGGGTTCCTGATCGCCTCGAGACCGGTCATCATCTGGAACGTGGTCGCGGTTGTGATCAATTTCATCATGGTCGGAGCCTATTACCATTTTCTCCGGGGCGAACGGGCTCAAGCCAAACAGTGACGGACGCGCATGGGACTCTCTCCATTGGCCGGCAAGCCGGCCCCGGGCGACATGTTGATCGACATGGCCGCCCTACAACGGGACTATGAAACGCGAAGACCCGAGGTCGACGACGGCAACCAACTGGTAAGTTTCGGTACCAGCGGCCATCGCGGCTCGCCTTTGCGAGGGTCCTTCACCGAAGCCCACATTCTCGCCATCACCCAAGCCATTTGCGAATACCGGCTGCGGCAGGGAACGGACGGGCCGCTCTTCATGGGGAAGGACACCCACGCCCTGTCGCGACCTGCCGAACGCACCGCGTTGGAGGTCCTGGCGGCCAATGGGATCGATACCATCATTCAGTCGAAGGACGGAGTGACCCCGACTCCGGTCGTGTCGCGGGCTATTCTCTCCTATAACCGGAACCGCTCGGCTGGTTTCGCCGACGGGATCGTCGTCACGCCGTCGCACAATCCGCCGGAGGACGGCGGATTCAAATACAATCCTCCCACCGGCGGTCCCGCCGACACGGACGTCACGGCGTGGATTCAGAACCGCGCCAATGCCTTGCTTCGGGCCGGCAACGCGGAGGTGAAGCGTATTTCCTACGAGCGGGCGATCAAGGCGCCGACGACGCATCAGGAGGATTTCATTCTCCCGTATGTCAGAGATCTGACCCACGTCCTCGACATGGAGGCGATCCGTGGAGCCGGAATCCGCATCGGTGTGGATCCTCTCGGTGGGGCTGGGGCTCCGTATTGGGAACCGATCGGTGCGCTCTACAAGTTGGACCTGAGTATCGTGAACCCGACGATCGACCCGACGTTCGGCTTCATGAGGGTGGATCATGACGGCAGGATCAGAATGGACTGTTCGAGTCCGTATGCGATGGCGGGTCTGGTCGGTCTGAAAGATCGCTACGGCATCGCATTCGCGAATGATCCGGACTCGGACCGTCATGGAATCGTGACGCCGACGGCCGGCTTGCTGAATCCCAATCATTACCTGGCGGTGGCGATTCAATATCTGCTGACCCATCGACCTCTCTGGAACCCGCAGGCCGGCGTGGGCAAGACGCTGGTCAGCAGCAGCCTGATCGACCGGGTGACCAAACGGTTGGGCCGGCGTCTGTATGAAACACCGGTCGGCTTCAAATGGTTCGTCGCGGGGTTGTTCGACGGATCCTGCTGTTTCGGAGGCGAAGAAAGCGCCGGCGCGAGCTTCCTCAGGAAAGACGGGACCGTGTGGACGACGGACAAGGACGGCCTCATCATGAATTTGCTCGCCGCCGAAATGACGGCGCGTGCCGGCCGGGATCCGGGGGAACTCTACCGGGAGTTGACGAACGAATGTGGGGCTCCGAGCTATACGAGGATCGATGCGCCGGCGACACCGGAACAGAAGAACAGGCTGGGCAGGCTCTCGCCGGATGCGGTGACGGCGACGACCTTGGCCGGTGAACCGATCATCGCGAAGCTGACGAGGGCGCCGGGCAACGACGCTCCGATCGGAGGGCTCAAGGTCGTTGCCGAGAACGGATGGTTCGCCGCTCGCCCGTCGGGAACCGAGCACATCTACAAAATCTACGCCGAAAGTTTTCTCGACGACCGTCATCTCGGCAGAATCGTGACCGAAGCCCAACAAATCGTGAACGAGGCGTTGGCAGCGGCCTGATTCGGACGAAGGGCCGAATGGGATGGATTCGGCGAAATCATCATGGATAGAGAGGGAGAATCGGCGTCATGGCGAACACGATTCCATCGTTGACTTCCCGTCCGGCTTGGAAGGCACTCGAGGCGCATTATCAGACGCTCCGCGATGTTCATCTCCGGAGGTTGTTTGCGGATGATCCCGGACGGGGCGAGAGTCTGACGGCCGAGGCGGTCGGGGTAGTGCTCGACTATTCGAAGAACCGTATCACCGGCGATACCCTTGATCTGCTGGTCCGGCTGGCGGAGGACTGCGGGTTGCGCGGGAGAATCGACGCCATGTTCCGCGGCGAACGGATCAACGAAACCGAAGGCCGCGCCGTCCTGCATGTCGCCTTGCGCATGCCGAAAGGCTCCTCCGTCGAGTTGGACGGAGTGAACGTCGTGACACAGGTTCATACCGTGCTGGATCGGATGGCCGAGTTTTGCACCAAGGTCCGGAGCGGCGCGTGGAAGGGGCATACGGGAAAACGCATCCGCGCCGTCGTCAACGTCGGCATCGGCGGCTCAGACCTGGGCCCGGTAATGGCCTATGAGGCGCTCCGGCACTACAGCGACCGGAACATGATCTTCCGCTTCGTCTCCAATATCGACGGCACGGACTTCGTCGAGGCCGTGCGTGATTTGAATCCCGCCGAGACGCTCTTCATCATTTCCTCCAAGACCTTCACCACGTTGGAAACCATGACCAACGGGCACAGCGCGCGCGAGTGGTTGCTGGCCGGCTTGGGCGGCGACGTGAAAGCCGTCGCGAAACATTGCGTCGCCGTATCGACCAATGCGTCGGAGGTGGCGAAATTTGGCATCGATCCGGCCAACATGTTCGAATTCTGGGATTGGGTCGGAGGACGGTACTCGATGGACTCGGCGATCGGTCTTTCGACGATGCTGGCCGTCGGTCCCGAGCAGTTTCGTTCCATGCTCTCCGGTTTTCATCAAATGGACGAGCATTTCCGCACCGCGCCCTTCCGCCGAAATCTGCCCGCGTTGATGGGTCTCCTGGCGGTCTGGAATGGTGATTTCTTCGGCGCGGACACGGCGGCGGTGCTGCCGTACGATCAGTATTTGAAACGCTTTCCCGCATATCTTCAACAGTTGACGATGGAGAGCAACGGGAAGCACGTGACTCTCGAGGGGGCCAAGACCACGTATCAAACCGGGGCCGTCTTCTGGGGAGAGCCCGGCACCAACGGACAACATTCGTTCTATCAATTGATCCATCAGGGGACGAAGCTGATCCCCTGTGATTTCATTGCGTGCATGAAGCCGCTCAATCCGCTGGGCCGACACCACGATCTCCTGATCGCAAATGTCTTTGCACAGAGCGAGGCGTTGGCATTCGGCAAGACGGCGGAGGAAGTCAGGGGGGAGGGCACGGCCGAGCGGCTCGTGCCTCATCGGGTATTCGAGGGAAACCGGCCGTCCAATACGATTCTGTTGGAGCGGTTGACGCCGGAGGCTCTCGGAAAGCTCGTGGCCCTGTACGAGCACTCCGTCTTCACGCAGGGAGCCGTGTGGGGGATCAATTGCTTCGATCAGTGGGGCGTCGAACTCGGCAAGGCATTGGCCCAGCGCATCGTTCCCGAACTGGAACGGGCGGAGGCGCCGGCGCCCGCCCACGACAGCTCGACCAATCATCTTATCCGGCGCTATCGCGCCGCGAAGACATCATAAGTAGTTCGGAGACATGACGTTTTCGATTCGACCGAACAGTGAGGGGCCGACCGGACGCTTGAATTACCGTGCCGGACGACTCCGAGGCATCACCGCCATCATTTGCGGCTTGGTCCTCTTGGTCGCTCAGGGTGCACTGCGGGCGGAGGACACTGTCCTGGCGCCGGGGGCTACGCTGCAGAAACTGGCCGGCGAGTTCGAATTCACCGAAGGACCGACCTGCGACGCCGAGGGCAGCGTCTTTTTCACCGATCAGCCCAATGATCGAATCATGCGATGGAGCGCGGACGGCGGACTCTCCACCTTTTTGCAGCCGTCCGGCCGAGCCAACGGCATGTATTTCGACTACAAGGGGAACCTCATCGCCTGTGCCGACGAAAGAAATGCGCTCTGGTCCATTGCGCCGGACCGTCAGGTCACGGTCCTCCTCGGCGAGTATCAGGGGAAGCCCCTCAACGGCCCCAACGACGTCTGGGTCCGCGCCGACGGGGCGCTCTATTTTACCGATCCGTTCTATCGCCGCCGCTGGTGGAAGCACGACAAGATGCCGCAGGACGGCCAGCACGTCTACTTTCTCTCCGCCGACCGTCGCCAACTGGTGCGGGTGGCGGACGATCTGCAGCAACCCAACGGCCTCATCGGCACGCCTGACGGAAACACGCTGTATGTCGCGGATATCGGTGCAGGCAAGATCTATCGATACGACATCGCGCCGGATGGGCAGCTCGGCGGCAGGAAGCTGTTCGCCGAGTATGGTTCGGACGGCATGACGTTGGACGAGGAGGGCCATCTCTATCTGACCGGTGAAGGGGTTCGGGTTCTCGACCGCGACGGCCGGCAGATCGAGTACATCGATGTGCCGGGAGAAGCCTGGACGGCGAACGTCAGCTTCTGCGGCAGGAACAGGCGCACCCTGTTCATCACGGCCAGCAAGGGACTCTATGGGATCAAACTGCGGGTCGGTGGGGCGAACGGGGCGAAGTGACGGGAGGGCGACGGTGAGCCGCGGGAACGGTCATGGTAACAGGGAGCGGAGATGAAGGCGGTCACCGTCGAACCATCGAAACCGGATTCCGCCCGGTTGCAGGACGTGCCGGAACCGGATGCGGGGACCGGCTCCGTGCTGGTGGAAGCCATTGCGGTGGGAATATGCGGCACCGATCAGGAAATCGTCCAGGGACACTATGGCTGGGCGCCAAGCGGCGAGCGCCATTTGATTCTGGGCCACGAATCGCTGGGACGGGTCTTGGATCCCGGGCCGATCGGATCGTTGAAGGAGGGCGACTTGGTGGTCGGGATCGTTCGCCGGCCCGACCCTGTGCCTTGTCCCAACTGCGCCGCGGGAGAATGGGACATGTGCCGCAACGGCCGATACACCGAGCGCGGGATCAAAGAGATGCACGGGTTCATGTCCGAGCGCTGGAGAATCGAGCCGGATTTTGCCATGAAGATCGATCAATCGCTGGGCCTCCTCGGGGTCCTGCTCGAACCGACCACAGTCGTCACCAAGGCTTGGGAACAGGTGATGGCGGTGGGGAGCCGGGCGTTCTGGGAGCCCTGGTGCGTACTGGTGACCGGAGCCGGTCCGATCGGCTTGCTGGCCGCATTGCTCGGCAAGCAGCACGGATTTGAAGTCCACGTCCTGGACCGCGCGACATCGGGACCCAAGCCGGATCTGGTCCAGAGCCTCGGTGCCGGGTATCACACGGGAAGCGTCCTCGAGTTGGACTTCGAACCGGACATCATCATCGAGTGCACGGGCGACGGCCGGATCGTGTCCGATTCCATCCGCGCGGTGAAAGCCGGCGGAGTGCTCGGACTGACCGGCGTCGGTGGGGGCGAACAGATGGACGGTTCCTTCGGGGCCGACCTCGCCACCGAGGCGGTGTTGGGCAACAAGGTGATCGTCGGCTGCGTGAATGCCAACAAGCGTCATTGGTACAAGGCCAGCCGTGCGCTCGCCCGGGCGGATCGGTCCTGGCTCGCGCGGCTGGTTACGAGGCGCGAGGCGCCGGAGAATTTTTCCCGCGCACTGGAAAAAGAATCGACCGACGTGAAGGTCGTGGTGCAATTTGCGGACATCTAATCGTGATTGTCCTGTCCGGTCCGTCTGCAGTCCTGCGGCGGCACCGGAGGCAATCGAGGTCGACGGAGGACCATTGGAACATGAGTGAGACTAAATCACGGGGCGCTGCAAAGAAAAGTGCCGTACAAAAGGATGTCCCGCAATCGGAAGAGCAGAAGTCCATGACGCGCGAGCATGAACGGCTCGAAGAGGCGCGCATGCACAAGCTGGCCTGGAAGAAGTGGGGGCCCTATTTGAGCGAACGGCAATGGGGCACGGTACGGGAGGACTACAGCGAGTCTGGCAATGCCTGGGATTATTTTACGCATGATCAGGCCCGGTCGCGTGCGTATCGATGGGGTGAAGACGGACTGGCTGGAATCTCCGACGACAAGCAGCAGCTCTGCTTCGCGTTGGCGCTCTGGAACGGAGAAGATCCGATCCTCAAGGAGCGCTTGTTCGGCCTGACCAACAGCGAAGGAAACCACGGTGAGGACGTCAAGGAATACTATTTCTATCTCGACAGCACCCCGACGCATTCCTATATGAAGTATCTCTACAAATATCCCCAAGCGGCCTATCCCTATGCTGATTTGGTTCAGACCAACAAGTCCCGTACCCGCCATGAAATGGAGTATGAACTGATCGACACCGGGGTTTTCGACGACGACCGGTACTTCGACGTATTGGTGGAGTATGCCAAGGAAACTCCCGACGATATCCTGATCAAGATCAGCGTCAGCAATCGGGGCAAAGAGGCGGCGAGCCTGCACGTGCTGCCGACCCTTTGGTTCCGCAACACCTGGTCATGGTCCAAGGGAGCGGTGAAGCCGGGCATCGAGCAGGTCACCGGGGCCAAGGGCCTGACTGTCGCCATGGCGTCGCACGAGGGCCTGAGTAAGCGCTATCTGACCTGCGAAGGGGATATCCCGCTGCTGTTCACCGAAAACGAAAGCAACATGCAGCGCCTGTTCAATAAATCCAGCGCGAGCGCGTATGTGAAGGATGGGATCGGCGAATATGTCGTGAACGGCCAGCAGGCGGCGGTCAATCCATATCGAACCGGGACCAAAACGGCCGCGGACTATCAACTGCGTGTCAAAGGCGGAGAAACCAAGGTCGTTCGCCTGCGGCTCAGCCACGCCGCCCCTCCGGAGGACAGCGCTTCCGTGAGATCTTTTGCAACCGGATTTGAGAAAGTGATGGGGGAGCGCCTGCGGGAGGCGGACGAGTTCTATGCATCCATTACTCCTCCCTCGCTCAACAAGGAAGAAGCTCTGGTGATGCGCCAATCCTTGGCGGGCATGCTCTGGACCAAGCAATACTATTACTTTGATCTGGACAAATGGCTTGAAGAGCACGGTGCCGACCCCTTGTCACCGGCCAAATCGCCCAATCTCAGAAATCGGCATTGGTATCACATGCTCAACGACGATGTGATCTCGATGCCGGACAAGTGGGAATACCCGTGGTATGCCGCGTGGGATCTGGCCTTTCACTGCGTCGCCCTCACCGCCGTGGATCCGGATTTCGCCAAAGAGCAGCTCGAGTTGATGCTCCATGACATGTACATCCATCCGAATGGACAGGTGCCCGCGTATGAATGGAATTTCGGCGATGTCAATCCGCCGGTGCATGCCTGGGCCACGTGGTTCGTCTATCAGGCCGACAAACAACGACACGGCGAAGGAGACGTGGAGTTCTTGAAAAATGGATTCCAAAAGCTCCTTCTGAATTTTACCTGGTGGGTCAACCGGAAAGATCCTACCGGACGAAACGTGTTCGAGGGAGGCTTTCTCGGATTGGACAACATCGGTGTGTTTGACAGAAGCGCGCCGTTGCCCACCGGGGGTTGCCTGGAACAGGCCGATGGCACGGCCTGGATGGCCCTTTTTTCACAGAACATGCTGGATATCGCGGTGGAGTTGGCCAAACACGATCCCGTGTACGAGGAAATGGCACTCAAGTTTCTGCAGCACTTTCTGTGGATCGCCGCCGCCATGGATCGGATCGGCGAGCATCACGACGAGATGTGGGATGAGGAGGACGGCTTCTTCTATGACCTCCTTCGGCTTCCCGACGGCCATGCAACCAGGTTGAAAGTGCGTTCGATGGTGGGATTGCTTCCGCTGTGCGCTTCGACGGTGTTCGAGATGGATATCGAAGAGAGGCATCCGGATCTTTTGGGGCGAGCCCGGGAGTTTCTGCGCCGTCATCCTGAGCTCATGGCCACCATCGCTCCCCCGAACAAACCCGGCGCTCACAATCGCAGGCTCCTATCCATTCTGGACGAAACCAAGTTGCGGCGAGTGCTGTCGACGATGCTGGACGAGAGCGAGTTCCTCAGTCCGTTCGGCATCCGCTCGCTTTCGCGTTACCACCTCGACCAGCCCTATATCTTCAAGGTTCACGGCGAGGAGTATCGCGTCTCGTATCTTCCGGCCGAGTCCGATACCGGGATGTTCGGAGGCAACTCCAACTGGCGCGGGCCCGTGTGGATGCCGGTCAATGTCCTGATTATCAGGGCGCTGCTGAATCTGTATGCGTATTACGGAAATGATTTTACGGTGGAATGTCCGACCGGTTCCGGCAAGCGAATGAATTTGTTCGAAGTGAGCCGAGAAATTACACTCCGGTTGAGCCGCATCTTTGTGCCCGATGAGACGGGCCGGAGGCCGGTATTCGGCGGCAACGAGAAATTTCAGAGCGACCCATTCTGGCGCGATTGTATCCCGTTCTATGAGTATTTCCACGGCGACGACGGCGCGGGTCTTGGCGCAAGCCATCAGACGGGATGGACCGGCCTGATCGGACGCTTGCTCCAAATCCATGGAGCGGTCAACGCGGAAAGCATCCTCGAGCACGGAAAATTTGGCACCTCCAAACGGATCGGCGGTTTGGCCCAGGGGCGGAAGAAATCCGGTTCGAAGACATGATCAGACCGGCGACCTCACTCGTGATCGAAGGGAGACGACGATGAAAGGCGGCTGGCCGAAGCGACC